>JAQUSS010000082.1 GCA_028710135.1 Gemmiger sp.
GAAAAATTGCCTGCCGTGGGATTTTTGAAATTTAAAAAATTTGAGATGAATTTTAAATTAAATTTTGCGTTTGAAAATTGAAAACGCCGTGGATGCCACGGCGATACAACAACACAAGGAGATTGCATATGCTAACCAGCAAACAACGGGCCGCCTTGCGCGGGGCCGCCAACACCATCGACCCCGTTTTCCAAATTGGAAAAGGGGAGATTGACGACAGTGTAAAAACCGCCGTGGCCGATTGCCTGGCCGCGCGGGAGCTGATAAAAATTAAGGTGCTGGAAAACAGCCCCTACACCGCCCGCGAGGCAGCCGATTTGCTGGCCGAGGCCACCGGGGCCGAGTGCGTGCAGGTGATTGGCCGCAAGCTGGTGCTGTTTTTGAAAAAGAAGAAGGAATCCGCCTATTTGGCGCTGCTGGGCAAATGATGCGGCTGCTGCTTTATGGCGGCACGTTTGACCCGCCCCATAACGGCCATATGAACAACCTGAAAGCCGCCATGGCCGCTGTGCAGCCGGGCCATGTGGTGGTTATGCCGGCAGGCATACCCCCCCACAAGGCCGCCAGCGCCACCCCGGCCGAATACCGCCTTGCCATGTGCCGCTGCTTTGCGGCGCTTGGCGCCGAGGTGGAGGTTAGCGATTGGGAGATACGCCAGGGCGGGCGCAGCTATACAGTAGATACCCTGGCCATGCTAAAAAAGCAGTGGCCGGGTGCCCACCTTTACCTTGCCATTGGCAGCGATATGCTGCTGGGCTTTACCAAATGGCGGCGCTGGCAGGATATTTTGCGCCTGGCAACCCTGGTGGTACAAAGCCGCCAACCGGGGGATGCCCCGACATTGAAAGCGGCAGCCAAAGCGCTGCGGCGGGCGGGGGGGCACATCCGCTTTGCGGGGGCTGCGCCCTACCCCTGTGCCTCGCACGAGCTGCGGGCCGGGCGGTATACCCCCGCCCAGCGGCAAAAGCTTTTGCCGCCGCCGGTGCCGGAGATTATTGAAAAATACAATTTGTATAATATGAGTGCTATATAACAAAAGGGGAATGCAGCATGACCTGCGAAGATGCAAAAAAAATGGTAAAACAGCGCCTTAGCGCCAAACGCTACCGCCACACCCTAAATGTTGAAAAAATGGCGGTGGCCCTGGCCCAACACTATGGGGCCGATACCGAAAAGGCCGCCCTGGCGGCGCTTTTGCACGATAGCGCCAAGGAGCTGCCCAAAGAGCAGTTGTTGCAGATTTTTAAGGAGAATGCTATAATAGCAGAAAATGCACCGCAGTGCCCCCCGCCGGTATGGCATGGCTATGCGGCGGCAATACTTTGCCAAACCCAGTGGCAGGTGGCCGACCCCGAAATTTTATCGGCCATACGCTGCCACACCACCGGCAAGCCCAACATGAGCCTGCTGGATAAAATTTTATACATGGCCGATATGATTAGCGCCGAGCGAGATTACCCCGGCGTGGAGGAATTGCGCCGCCTGGCGTTTGAAAATTTGGATATTGCCTTGTGCCGCGCACTGGAGCGGACGCTGCAATTTGTGGAAGAAGAAGGCAAAACGGTGGACCCACAATCTGCCGCTGCGCTGGCGTATATCCGCGCCTGCCTTGCCCCTACGTAAAGAAAGTACCCATCCATCCCCCTGCGCAACCGCGCACTGGCTGTATGGATTTGTACTCTCCAAAAAAACAGGGAGGAACATTGGATGAGTGAACCTCGTAAACTCAATACAGGTGCAGCCCATACCATAGGCGCTGCCAATACCGAACAGCGCACGGTATACCATGCCGGGCAGCAGGCCGCTGCCCCCGCACGGCCCGCCGGCAACCCGGCACCCCGCACGGTGCGCACCCCCACCCAATTGGCGGACCCCGCCATGGAGGCATCCCGCAAGGCGGCACGGCAGATGGCCCCGCCCATCCCCCGCAGTGCCCCCAAAGCTGCCCCCGCGCCCGCGCCCCAAGCGCAGGAGGCCCCGCCCCGCCCCGCCCATGACCCAGCGGCGGTGCGCGCCGCGCAGGAGCGGTATGCCCGCCAGCGCAGTGTATCGCACGAGGGGTTTCAGTCGGCACAAAAGCAACAATCCAGCGCCGAAATTAAGGCCGCCATGCGCGCGCGCCAGCTACAGGCAATGCAGCAGCGGGCGGCAGAAGCCACCGGCCAGTTTGATGCCATCCAACCCCGCACCCAGGTAAAGCGGCTGGATTTAAGCAAGGCGCAGGGCGCGGGCAAGCTGTATGATATTGACGGCGATGAAGAATTTGCCGAGAAGCAGCGCCGCGCCGCATCCGCCGCCCCCCAAAACGCGGGGGCACGCCAAGCGGCCCAGGCCGCGCAGGCTGCGCAGCCCTCTCAGGCCGCCAAGGCCGCCCAGCAGCTTTATGCGATGGTGGATGGCGAGGATGACGAGGAGATTGATTACGGCAGCCGTGGCCGCAAAAGCCGCAAAAAAAGCGGTGGCGCGGGCGGCGGCCCACCCCGCAGCGGCAAGCATGGCCGGGGCGGCGGCGGGGACGATGGGGGCGATGGCCCTTACAAAGGCAAAGGCAAGGGCAAAAAGCCGAAAAAGAAGGGCGCTTGGTGGAAAATTCTTTTGGGCACCCTGCTTGCCATCCTGCTGATTTCGGTGGGCACGGTGGCGGTTATTTTGAACGCCATTGCCCCCTCGGCAGGCAACATCACCCTCAGCCAGCTGATCAACACCCCCAAGGAATACCAAGGCAGCGAGCTGAATGTGCTGATTTGCGGTGTGGACTGGGAGGAAGAACGGGCGGATATGTACAGCGATACCGCCAACGACGGCATGACCGACCTGATTATGTATGTCCACTTTGATTTTGTAAACAATACCATCAGTATGTTGCAGATACCCCGCAACATTTTGGTGACGGACGATAGCAGTGTTTCGGGCAACTATCAAATCAACGCCGTAGCCCGCACCCAGGGCAACGATGTGGGCCGCCTGTGCGAGCTGATCAATGCCCAGTTCCAACTTCGGATTGATGGGTACATCACCCTCAACATGGCCTCCTTCAAAACCATTGTGGATACCTTTGCCCCCTTTGAGGTGTATGTACCCCACGAGATTTCCTACGGCGGCAGCACCCTAAAGCAGGGCTACCAGACGATGGACGGCAACGCAGCCGAGTTTTTTGTGCGTAACCGCAAGGGCGATGGCTATGCCAACTCTGACCTGGACCGGTTGAATATGCAGCGGTATTTCTACTCGGCACTTTTCCGCCGGATGAAGGAAATGAACGCCTGGGATATTGCCCGGCTTACCCCCGTTATGCTCAATTATATGGAAACCAGCTTGCCGGTATCCAGCCTTGTTAGCGTGGCGGTCAGTATGCTAAAAATCCCCAGCTCCAGCATGATGGTTTGCCAGATGCCGGTGGTTTTGGGGGTATCCGATTACAACGGGAACTCGGTTGTGGTGGCAGCCCGCCAGGCCGATGCCGATTTGATGAACAGCTATTTCCGCCCCAACACCGGGCCGGTGGATGCCGCCGCCCTGGGCGTGCGGGACGATTTGGTCAGCGTGGCGGGGCTAACGGCCTCGGACCCCAACATCCAGTGGATGGGGGACCTTAACAAACAGTCCGTTGCCGCGCAGCAGAACGAAAACTTGGACGGCTCCAACACCGTAACCTATGTAGACCCCGCTGAAAGCACCGATACCACCAGCAGCGATGCGGCAACCAGCGGCGAGGCTTCCTCGCCCGCAGCTTGACCGATACCCGCTACACGAAGGAGAATGGAATGGATAGTAAAGAACTTGCCATTGAACTGGCCCGCGCAATTGATAGCAAAAAAGGCAGGGATATCAAAATTATCCGTGTTTACGATTTAACCACCGTCACCGATTATTTTGTGATTGCCAGCGGCACCTCCACCACCCATGTGGGTGCCTTGGCCGAGGAAGCCGATTTTCAGCTTGGCAAAAAGGGCGTGAACGTGCTGCGCACCGAGGGCCACGATGGCAAACGGTGGATTTTGCTGGATTACGGCAGCGTGATTGTGCATGTGTTCACCCAGGAGGCGCACGATTTTTACGACCTAGAGCACTTGTGGGCGGATGGCGACACCCTGCCCGAGAGCGAATGGCGGCTGCCCGAAACCGAGGCCGAGGCGCAAGCCTAACAGCCGCACGGCAGCGTTTCACCAAACCGCGCAGGGGCAGGGAAACCGGCCCCTGTAGGGCGTTGCCGCCGCCAAAATGGCCAAGGGCAACGCAAAACATAGAAACATAGAAACATGGAATGTATAGACAATTTTAGGGGCGGAAACCCGCCCTTGTGGGGAGAGTATTTACCGTGAGATATGATTTTAAGGCAGTAGAAAGCAAATGGCAGAAGGTATGGCAGGATGAGCATACCTTCCATGCCGAAATTGACAAAACCAAGCCCAAGTTTTACGGCCTGGTAGAGTTTCCGTATCCTTCGGGGCAGGGGCTGCACGTTGGCCACCCCCGCAGCTACACCGCGCTGGATATTGTTGCGCGCAAAAAGCGGCAGTGCGGCTACAACGTCCTTTACCCCATGGGGTGGGATGCCTTTGGCCTGCCCACCGAAAACTACGCCCTGAAAAACCATATCAACCCCGAAATTGTCACCGCCCAAAACGTGGCCCGCTTTAAAAGCCAGTTGCAGGCCCTTGGCCTATCGTTTGATTGGGGGCGGGAGGTAAACACCACCGACCCCGGCTACTACAAGCGGACGCAGTGGATTTTCCTTCAGCTGTTCAAAAAAGGGCTGGCCTATAAAAAAGAAACAGCCGTCAACTACTGCACCGGCTGCAAGGTTGTGCTTGCGAACGAGGAGGTTGTCAACGGCGTTTGCGAGCGTTGCGGCAGCCCCGTTGTCCACAAGGTAAAAAGCCAGTGGATGCTCAAAATCACCGCCTATGCCGACCGTTTGATTGACGACCTGGATGGCCTTGATTACATTGAGCGCGTTTCCACCCAGCAGAAAAACTGGATTGGCCGCAGCTATGGTGCCGAGATTAACTTTGCCACCACGGCGGGGGATACCTTAACCGTCTACACCACCCGCGCCGATACGCTGTTCGGCTGCACCTACATGGTGGTTTCGCCCGAGCACGCCTACCTCAAAAAGTGGGCGGATGCCGGGCTGCTCAAAAATAGCGCCGAGATTGCCGAGTATCAGGCTACCGCGGCCCGCAAATCGGACTTTGAGCGCACCGAGTTGAACAAAGAAAAAACCGGCGTCAAGATTGAGGGCGTAACCGCCGTAAACCCCGCCAACGGCCAACAGGTGCCGATTTTTGTATCGGATTATGTTCTTGCCACCTACGGTACCGGCGCCATTATGGCCGTGCCCGCGCACGATACCCGCGACTGGGCGTTTGCCAAAAAGTTTGGCCTGCCGATTGTGGAGGTTGTGAAGGGCAAAACTGAGAGCAATTTGGAAGCGGAAGCCTTCACCGATGTTGCCACCGGCACGCTGGTCAACTCCGGCTTCCTCGATGGCCTTTCGGTCACGGATGCCAAGGCGAAGATGAACGACTGGCTGGCCGAGAACGGGAAGGGCCACAAGCAGGTCAACTTCAAGCTGCGCGATTGGGTGTTCAGCCGCCAGCGCTACTGGGGCGAACCCATCCCGATGGTGTGGTGCGAAAAATGCGGCTGGGTGCCGCTGCCGGAGAGTGAACTGCCCTTAAAGCTCCCCGAAATTACCGATTTTGAGCCGGGCGAGAACGGCGAAAGCCCGCTGGCCCGCCACACCGAATGGGTCAACACCACCTGCCCCTGCTGCGGTGCCCCCGCCAAGCGCGAGACCGACACCATGCCCCAGTGGGCGGGTTCCAGCTGGTATTTCCTGCGGTATATGGACCCCCACAACGACAAGGAGCTTGTCAGCAAAGAAGCCGTGGAATACTGGGGCCCCGTGGATTGGTACAACGGCGGTATGGAGCATACCACCCTCCACCTGCTCTACAGCCGGTTCTGGCACAAATTCCTCTATGATATCGGCGTGGTGCCGACGAAAGAGCCGTACCAGAAGCGGACTTCGCATGGCATGATTTTGGGCCTGAACCCCCACGCGTACGAGAACCAGCCCGCCGCCGAGCAAAAGCGCCTGCTGGCCGAGTACGGCAGCGAGAAGGCCGCCCGCGCCGCCCTGACCGAGAAATACGGCGAGATGGCCGAGCACCCGATTGTGAAAATGTCGAAATCACTGGGCAACGTCGTCAACCCCGATGATGTTGTGGACGAGTACGGTGCCGACACGCTGCGGCTGTATGAGATGTTTATTGGCGACTTTGAGAAGGCCGCCCCCTGGAACACCTCCTCCATCAAGGGCTGCAAGCGCTTTTTGGAGCGCATTTGGTCGATGGGCGAAAACCTGGTTGCGGGCGAGGAGATTCGCCCCGCGCTTGAGGCCACCGCGCACCGCACCATCAAGAAGGTAGGCGAGGACATCGACAACCTGAAGGCGAACACCGCCATCGCCCAGCTGATGATTTACGTCAACGCGTTGAGCGATAACGGCGGCGCCACCAAGGCCGAGTATGAGATTCTGCTCCGCCTCCTCAACCCGTTTGCCCCCCATTTGACCGAGGAGGCATGGCAGCGCCTTGGCCACGCCGAGCAGCTAGCCTACTACCCCTGGCCGCAGTATGAGGAAGCCAAGTGCACCGAGCAGACAATTGAGATTGCCGTGCAGGTAAACGGCAAGGTGCGCGCCCGCCTTACGGTGGCCGCCGATATTGCGCAGCCCGAAGCCCTGGCCCTTGCCAAGGCCGCGCCGAGCGTGGCCGAGGCCATTGCCGGCAAAACCATTGTCAAAGAAATTTATGTGCAGGGAAAGCTGGTTAACCTGGCGGTTAAAGGGTAAGCCCGGTGGCCGCGCCTGGGATGCCAAGCCCCTCCATCACACAAAATACGGTGCCCGCCGGGGCACACCAAAAGGCTCCTGCCGCCCAAAGCGGGGGGGCCTTTTGGCTATTTGCCTCGTTTTTCCGCCGGCCGGGGCTGCTGCTGGGGCTGGCAGCGCTGCTGATGGCAGGCTATGGCTACGCCATGGCGGTGCCCGCGGTCAATATGGACGATTTGGCCCTGGATGTCTACTTTGCCGGGGGCGAATTTTTGCGGCAAAGCCGCTTTACCGTATGGTTGCTCCAGCGGTTTACCGGCATCATGGCCTACCAGCGGCTGTGGCCCGAGCTGTTTGCGGCGGTCTGTTTGGCGCTGGCAGGGCTGCTGTTTGGGGCCGTTTTGTACCGGGCCGCCGCGCCGGGGGTGCGCCCTGCCACCCTGCCGCTGCTGCTATTGGCGGGCGGGCTGTTGGTGTGGCCCTACCATGCCGAGCTGCTGGTGTATGCAAACCAGTGCGGCATGGGGCTGGGCTACCTGCTTTGCGCCGCCGCGCTGGGGCTGCTGTTGCCCCTGCTGGGTGGCTGGCGCGGCCAGGGGAACACCCCGGGCCAACAGGGGGTTCCCGCTACCGGGGCCGCCGATAAAGCCGGGGCCGCCGGTAAAACTGGCGTTTGGGCCATGGCGGCCCGGCTGCTTCGGTTGCCCTGCCTGCTACGTTTGCTAGCTGCCGCCGCCTGCCTGGCGCTGGCGCTGGGCTGTTATGAATCGTTTGCGCCGGTGTGGCTAACCATGCTGTTTGCCCTGCTGCTGGTGCAGGCGGCCGCCGCGCCGCCGGGCAGCATAGGCCCGGGGCAGCGCCTGGCGGATTTGTGCCTGGGGCTGGCCCCCCTGGCCCTGGGGCTGCTGCTGCGGGGCGGGGCCACCGCCGCCCTTTGCGCCCTGGCCGGGGTTACCGGCGGGGATGGCACCGCCAGCAAAACCATCTTTTGGTTCCGCCGTGCCTCCCTGTGGGAGGCTGTGGCCATCCCCCTGCGGGAATGGCTGGATAATTACCTAGCGCTGGCCTTTGGTGTGCCCGCGCTGGCGTTGCTGCTTTGCGGGGCGGTGGCGCTGCTCTGCTGGCTGGTGGCCCACCGCCGCCACAAAAACGGGGTGGTGGGCTGGGGGGTACTGCTGCTACTTTCGCAGTATTCGCTGGGGCTGTTGCAGGGCACCGGCAGCCAAATGGCCCGCGCCGTGCAGTGCTTTGGGGTGTTTGTGCCCTTTGTGGCCTGGCTGCTGCTGGGGGATGCAGGGCGGCAGGGCCGCAAAAGCGGCGGCAAAGCCCGGCCGCTGGTGTGTGGCGGTGCCGCGGTGCTGCTGCTGGCCGAGGTATTTTCGTTAAACGATACCTTTTTGGCCGACCGTACCCGCTGGCAGTACGAGCAGGCAACCTTGCAGGGCATTGGGGCCGCGCTTGCGGCGCTGGAGCCTGCCGGCAGCCTGCCGGTGGCCTTTTGCGGGGAGATTACCCTGGGCCCGCAAAGCCCGCTGGAGCAGCGCCTTGCCCTGCCTGCCGGGAACCCGGCCTACAAGGTGCAGGCGGTGGTGGCGGCGGTGCTGGGCGGGCCACAGGGCACGCTGTACCGGTACGAAAACCCGGGCCAGCTTGCCATCAACTGGGCGCAAACCGCCTTTGGCAGCCACGAACAGCTTTACCGGCTGTGGGCGGCAGCCGGGTGCAGCTACCCGGCCACCGCGCCAACCCCGGCCCAGCAGGCGGAGGCCGATGCCCTGGCCGAGGCATTGCCCCACTGGCCCGAGGCAGGCAGCGTTTGCCTGCAAGCGGGGTATTTGCTGGTAAACTTTTAAATAATTTATGAAATAATGGACAAAGAGCCAAAACAAGGTTGACAATTGGCTTGTGCGTATAGTATAATTTACGACACTGGTTGGTTTATATATCAACTGGCAAACTCCTGTCTAAGGCAAGGGAGGGAAAACAAGATGTCGGAGATCCGTGTCAAAGAGGGCGAATCCTTGGAGAGCGCGCTGCGCCGTTTCAAGCGCAGCACCGCCCGCAGCGGTGTACTCGCAGAGGTGCGCAAACGCGAAGCTTACGAGAAACCGTCTGTGCGCCGCAAGAAAAAGTCCGAAGCTGCCCGCAAACGCAAATTTAAGTAATTGAATTTGTGTACAAGTGCAGTACGAAGAATTTGAACGGTTAAGCGGGCCTGCGTTTGCGGGCCCGCTTTTTCCAGTGTATCGCCATACCATGGCAAAAGGTAACAGAGGTAGAAACAAAAATGCTGCTTACCCCCGAATACATCTTTCGCAATATTGAGGCCATCACCCCGCAGTTTTTGCAGGAGCGGGGGATTACCGCCCTGGTGCTGGATGTGGATAATACCCTAACCGAGGACGGTAGCCAAAACCTGGCCCCCACCGTGGCCGCCTGGCTGCAAACCATGCGCGATGCGGGCATTAGCCTAACCATTGTATCCAACAACACCCCCCGCCGCGTGGCCCCCTTTGCGGAAAAGCTGGGCCTGGCATGGGTGCCGCTGGCCTGCAAACCGCTGCCGGTGGGCCTGGCGGTGGCCCGCCGCCGCTTAAAGGTATCCCGCGCCCGGATGGCCATGGTGGGCGACCAAATTTTTACCGACCGCCTCTCGGCCGGGCTGTATGGCATACCCTGCCTCTACACCCTGCCGCGCGGCGGGGATACCCAGCGCGGGGTGCGCTTCAAGCGCAAGTTTGAGCCAACGTATATTAACCGCTACTACCAAAACGGGGGCACCGTGTATGAATGATACCCCACTTTTTGGCAGCGCCGGTTTATCCGATAGCTTTGACAGCTTTGGCCGCAAAGGCCCCGATGCCATTGCCGATTACACAGCGGGCTTTGGCCTAGAGGCGTTTGAGTACCAGTGCGGGCACGGGGTACGCCTTGCGCACGATAAGGCGGCCCTACTGGGCAGCGCCTGCGCGGGGCGGGGCATCACCCTTTCGCTGCACGCGCCCTACTACATCAGCATGAGCAGCATGGAGGAGGAAAAACGCCTGAACAGCGTTGGCTACATCCTGCAAAGCTGCGCGTTGGTCAAGGCGCTTGGGGGGCGGCGGGTCATTTTCCACCCGGGCTCCTGCGGCAAGCAAAGCCGGGAGCAGGCGCTTGAAAAGGCGATGGATACCATGCGCCGGATGGTGGTGGCGGTGGATGAAGCCGGTTATGGCGATTGCATCCTTTGCCCCGAAACCATGGGCAAGGTAAACCAGCTTGGCAATTTGCAGGAGGTTTTGGCCCTTTGTGGGGTGGATGCCCGCATTACCCCCTGCATTGATTTTGGCCACCTGTATGCCCGCACCCAGGGCGGCATTGCCGGGGAGGCCGAGTACGCCGCCATTTTGGATGCGATTGCTGCCGCCCTGCCGGACGAGCGGGCAAAGCGGTTCCACGTGCATTTTTCCCGCATTGCCTACACGGCGGGGGGCGAAAAATGCCACCTCACCTTTGCCGATACCCAGTATGGCCCGCCCCACCAGCCGCTTTTGCGGCTGCTGAAGGCGCGGGGGCTGGCCCCGGTGGTGATCTGCGAATCTGCCGGTACCCAGGCCGAGGATGCCCAGCGGCTGCAAGCCGATTACCGCGCATTATAACCCCATGTTGACCGTATTTTGCCGAAAAACGCCCATAACCCCCGAAAAGTTATCGAAAACAGGGGGTGCAGGGGTTGAAAAGTATTGGATTTTCGGGTAAAATAGAAACAGATATGTTACGATTTTAGTTAATTGGAGGAGTTTCCTTATGATCTCTGCAGGTGAATTTCGCAACGGTGCTACCTTTGAACAGGACGGCCAGGTTCTTCAGGTCGTGGAGTTCCAGCACGTTAAGCCCGGCAAGGGCGCGGCCTTTGTGCGTACCAAAACCAAAAATGTGATGACCGGTTCGGTGGTGGAAACCAGCTACAACCCCACCGCCAAGTTCCCCCAGGCGTTTATTGAGCGCCGTGAGGTAACCTACAGCTACGCAGATGGCGATTTGTACCATTTTATGGACAGCGAAACCTACGACGATATCCCGGTGAATGCTGCCGATGTGCCGGCCAACTTCCAGTTCTGCAAGGAAAACGAGATTTGCAAGCTGCTTTCCTACAAGGGCAAGGTTTTCAGCGTTGAGATCCCCAATTTTATCGACCTTGAAATTACCGAAACCGAGCCTGGCTTTAAGGGCAACACCGCCACCAACACCCTCAAGCCCGCCAAGGTGGAAACCGGCGCCGAAATTCGGGTGCCGCTGTTCATCAACGAGGGCGAGAAGGTTCGCATCGATACCCGCACCGGCGAGTATATGGAGCGCGTTTAATTTTTAACGGATACCCCGGCAAATTTGGTTATTCGGCCGGGTCGGCAACCAAGGGCAAGTGGCTTGCTCTCAAGCCGGCCCGGCTTTTTTAAAACGGCAGCCGCCGCCCGGCGCACTGCACCCAAAAGGAGGAATACCATGGCTATGGATTTAAATGCAAAGGCCGCCTACATCCGCGGTTTGATGAGCGGGATGGAATTTGACGAAAACTCCAAGAACGGCAAAGTAATCACCGCAATGATGGATTTGCTGGAGGAGATGGCCAGCACGGTAAGCGAGCATGACGATGCGCTTGACCAGGTATACGAGGAATTGGATACCCTGGATGAGGATATGGACGATTTGATGGCCGATTTGTACGATATCTCCGGCGAGGATGAGGACGAGGACGACGAGTACGAGGATGGCGAGGCTACCTATGAGGTAACCTGCCCCAACTGCAACACCGTTACCACCGTGGACGAAGATTCGCTGATGAACAAAGAGCTGGTTTGCCCCAACTGCGGCGCTGCCTTTGACATTGAGTTTGAAAACTGCGATGGCAACTGCGCGGGCTGCACGGCCGAGGAACTGGATACCCTGGATAAGGAATAAGCAACCATTTGGCGGTCACAGGCTTCGGCCCGGGGCCGCTTTTTTGGGTTACGGAGGGCGCAATGGCAAAAATTTTGGCAATTTTGGCCGCGGTGGGCTTTGCCTACGTGGCGGCAACCGGGCTGTGGCGGGTGGTTAAGGGGGATGCAACGCCCGGCACGGCACCGCAGGGCCACACCCTGTATGGCAACCGCC
>JAQUSS010000083.1:0-10085 GCA_028710135.1 Gemmiger sp.
ATGGATAAGCAGAACCGTAAAGCAATTATTGCCGGAAACTGGAAAATGAACAAAACCGCCACCGAGGCAGGCTTTTTGATTGATGATTTGATCCCCGCCGTGAAGGATGCCGGGTGCGAGGTTGTTATCTGCGTACCGTTTACCGACCTCTGCGTGGCGGTTGCCAAGTGCAGCGGCACCAACATCCACGTTGGGGCCGAAAATGTCCACTTTGAAGCCTCCGGCGCGTACACCGGCGAAATTTCCGCCGATATGCTGGTGGATTTGGGGGTAGAATATGTGGTGCTGGGCCACAGCGAGCGCCGCCAGTATTTTGCCGAAACCAACGAAACCGTAAACCTGCGCACCAAGGCCGCGTTGGCAGCAGGGCTGAAACCCATTGTTTGTGTGGGCGAAAGCCTGGCCCAGCGTGAGCAGGGCGTAACCGAGGAGCTGGTGCGCCTGCAAACCAAGGTTGCCTTGCAGGGCGTAACGGCCGAGCAGATGAAAAATGTTGTGATTGCCTACGAGCCTATCTGGGCCATTGGCACCGGCAAAACCGCCACGGCCGACCAAGCGCAGGAGGTTTGCGCCTCCATCCGCAAGGTGGTGGGCGAGCTGTACGGCAATGCCGTTGCCACCGCGCTTACCGTGCAGTATGGCGGCAGCATGAACGCCAAAAACGCCGAGGAGCTGCTCTCCAAGTCCGATGTGGATGGCGGCCTGATTGGCGGCGCCTCCCTGAAGGCTGACCAGTTTGCGGTGATTGTGAACGCTGCCACCAACGGCTAACCTAGCCGCTACCCCCCTGCCAAGCCGCCCACTGCCGGGTTGGCCTATCGTTTAAAAACCCGAACACCAAAAGGAGTAACCAAATCTATGGCTAAAAAACCTGTACTTCTCTGCATTATGGATGGCTTTGGCTGGACCCCCGAGCAGACCTTTGGCAACGCCGTTGCCGCCGCCAAAAAGCCCAATTTGGATAAACTGTTTGCCCAGTACCCCCGCACCACCATCGAAGCCTCGGGCATGGCGGTGGGCCTGCCGGACGGGCAGATGGGCAACTCGGAAGTAGGGCACACCAACATGGGCGCCGGGCGCATTGTGTACCAGCAGCTTACGTTAATCACCAAATCCATCCAGGATGGCGATATGATGAAGAACCCGGCCCTTGCCCACAATATGGAGGCTGCCATCAAAACCGGCAAGGCCATCCACCTGATGGGCCTGGTGGGCGATGGTGGCGTACACAGCCACGTTGACCACTGGATGGGCGTGCTGGATATGGCCAAGGCGATGGGCGCACAGAAGGTTTACCTGCACTGCATTATGGATGGCCGCGACACCGACCCCCACGCCGGCAAGGGCTACCTGGCCGATTTGCAGGCCAAGCTGGATGCGCTGGGCATGGGCAAAATTGCCACCGTTACCGGGCGCTACTATGCCATGGACCGCGATTCCAACTGGGACCGTGAGGAAAAAGCCTACGCCGCCTTTGTTTACGGCGAGGGCGACCATGCCGCCAACGCCGCCGAGGCCATTGAGAACAGCTATGCCAAGGGCCTGACCGATGAATTTGCCCTGCCCTGCGTCACCTGCGAGGGTGGCCGCGTGGCCGAGGGGGATACGGTAATTTTCATGAATTTCCGGCCCGACCGTGCCCGCCAGATGACCCGCATTTTTGTGGATGACGATTTCAAGGGCTTTGTGCGGCGGTTTGGCCGCTTCCCCGTACACTTTGTTTGCATGGCCGAGTACGATGCCACCATGCCCAATGTGGAGGTTGCCTACCCGCCCGTGGAGCTGAAAAATGTGCTGGGGGCCTATCTTTCGGCCAACGGCAAAACCCAGTTGCGCATTGCGGAAACCGAAAAGTACGCCCACGTTACGTTTTTCTTCAACGGCGGCGTGGAAGCCCCCTACAAGGGCGAGGACCGCAAGGTGGTGCCCAGCCCCAAGGTGGCAACCTACGACCTGCAACCCGAGATGAGCGCCTATATTGTGGCGGACGAGTGCAAGGCCCGCATTGAGAGCGGCAAGTATGATGTGATCATCTTAAACTTTGCCAACTGCGATATGGTCGGGCATACCGGCGTGCTGGAAGCTGCCATCAAGGCGGTGGAAGCGGTGGATAAGGCCGTGGGCGAGGTGGCGGATGCCGTGCTTGCCGCCGGTGGCGTGGTATTTTTGACCGCCGACCATGGCAACGCCGAAAAGATGGAGAACCCCGATGGCTCCCCCTTCACGGCCCACACCACCAACAAGGTGCCCTTTGTGGTGATTGGCGCGGGGAATGTAACCCTGCGCGAGGGCGGCTGCCTAGCCGATATTGCCCCCACCATGCTGCCCTATGTGGGGCTGCCTGTCCCCCCCGAGATGACCGGCAAAAGCATCATTGTACAATAATTTTTGCTGAATAATATGGTTTAAAAAATCCGCCTCGGCCAAAACGCCGGGGCGGATTTTTTGGTTGCCAAGAGGTACTGCCGGGGAGAACCCTGTGAAACTGCGCATAACCCACAAAAAAAGGTACGAATCTTTGTGCGCTTGGGGTATGGACAGGGGGTACTGCCTTACGGTATGATTATTACAACAAGATTGTTACTCTTACCGAGGCATTACTTGTACGTGTGCGCAAGCCAATTGTGCCGTACTATGCCACGATAGGGGTTTTTTTATTGCTCCGCAATAAAAAAACTTATTCTAACGCGCCCCGCCCCTCGCCGCTTTGCGGAAACCAGGCCAGATGGCTGAAAAATGGCCACCGGCTATCTTTTGTATGATGGAAATGTTATGGAAATTTTAAAAAAATTCAATAACAATGTGGCACTGGCGCAGGATGGGCATGGCCGCGAGATGATTGTGTTGGGCAAGGGGGTAGGCTTTCCGGCTATGCCCTACACCCTGACCGATTTATCGAAGGTGGAGCGCACATTTTACGATGTAAACACCAAAAGCATGGATGCGTTGCGCGAGCTACCCTCCGAGTTGCTGCTGGCCGCCGCCGATATTGCCGAGCAGGCCCGCGACGAGCTGGATTGCCCCCTAAACCCCAACCTGCCCTTTACCCTGGCGGATCACCTTGCCTTTGCGGTGGAGCGTATACGGGAGGGAACCGCCCAGTTTGCCCCCCTTGCCTACGATGTGGAGCATTTGTACCCGCGGGAATATGGCATTGCCCGCTGTGCGCTGCGCACCCTGCAAGAGATGGTGGGGGTGGCCCTGCCTGAAAGCGAGGCCGTTAGCATTACCCTGCACCTGCTAAACAGTGAAACCGAGGTGGGGGATATGCACTCCACCCTAATGACGGCCCAAATTACCGCCGCCATCACCGATATTGTGGAGGATTTTTTCGAGTGCCCGCTGCCCCGCGCCAGCTTTAGCTATTCCCGCTTTGCCATGCACCTGCGGTATTTGGTGCAGCGGATGACGGCCCCCGGCGGCGCGCCGGTGCCGGAGGGTGGCACCGGCCTTTACCGGGAGGCCCGCCGCGAATACCCGCAGGAGGATGCCTGTGCCGCCCGGGTGGTAAGCTACCTGCAAGATACCTGGGGTTGGGCGTGCAGCCAGGACGAAAAGCTTTACCTTTTGATGCACATCCACCGTGTGATTACCAGCCAATAAAAGCAAACCGAACAGCCAGCCGATACGGATCGTTACCCCCGCTTGGGGGGCGTAACCCAAAGCTGCGCCGGGCCAAGTGGCCGGGCGTGGTTTTGGGCATTTTTTTGGCCCGGCCCCGGCAACGGGCGGCGGCGCGGATGCTTTTTTGATAAACCGATGTATCGCCTGTGCGCACGGGCGTTGCAGATAAACCCCTTGCAAAAGAACGTTCTTTACCCTACTTTATCGCACCATTTCTATTTAAAGGAGGCGCAGCGTATGCCTACCCCACACACCGTTCCTGAAGAATTACAGCGGGTTTATGCCCTGCTGGGGGGAGAGGAAAATATCTCCTACACCTCCCGCCGTGGCGCGGCGCTGCGGTACCGCCTGAAGGACCAAAGCCTTGCGGATACCCCGGCCATTTCGGCCTTGCCGCAGGTGGAAAGCTGTGCCTTTAAAAACGATTGGCTGTACCTTACCCTACAGCCGCAAACCTACCAAAAGTTGATAAAGGAGAAAAGAATCATGCCGAGTAAATATGACGGACTTGCCCGCATTATCATTCAAAATGTGGGTGGCAAAGCAAATATTAACAGTGTGGCGCACTGCATTACCCGCGTTCGGTTTAAGCTTAAGGATGAATCCAAGGCCAATAAGGAGGTACTGGAAAGTACCGACGGCATTATCAAGGTGATGCAAAGCAGCGGGCAGTACCAGGTGGTTATTGGCAACAATGTGGCCGATGTGTACGATGCCGTGCTGGAGGTTGGCCACTTCCAGGGTGGCGGCACCGTGGACGAGGACGGCAACGCCCTGGACGATGGCGGCAGCGATGGCGGCAAAAAAAGCCCCATCTCGGTGCTGATTGATGTGATTTCGGGGGTGTTGCAGCCCACGCTGGGGGTGCTGTGTGCCGCCGGTATCATCAAGGGGTTGTTGGCATTGTTCAGCTTTATTGGCTGGATACCCGAAGCCTCGGGCACCTACCAGGTGTGGTATAGCGTGGCGGATGGCTTCTTCTATTTCCTGCCCATTATTTTGGGCTACACTGCCGCCAAAAAGTTTAAGATGAACGAATTTATCGGCATGGCGTTGGGCATTGCCCTGTGCTACCCAAACATGGTAAACAGCACAGGCGGTGAGGTACTGGGTACCCTGTTTGGCGGTTCGGCCTTCGCCATGAACTATTACCAAAGCTTTTTTGGCATCCCGGTGGTTATGCCAGCCTCGGGCTACACAAGCTCGGTGGTGCCCGTTATCCTGGCAGTGGCACTGGCTGCCCCGCTGGAGCGCTGGCTGAAAAAGGTGGTGCCGGATGTTATAAAGCTGTTTGTGGTGCCCCTGGGTGTGCTGGCGGTTATGGTGCCGCTGACCTATCTTGTAATTGGGCCGGTTTCCTCCATCCTTTGCAGTGTGCTCAGCCTGGTGTTTGGCTCCATCTACGCCATCCCGGTGGTTGGCGGCATTTTGGCAGGCATTTTGATTGGTGCGCTTTGGCAGGTGCTGGTTATTTTTGGGCTGCACTGGAGCCTTGTTCCCATCATGCTGATCAACATTGCCAACATGGGGTACGATACCTTCCTGCCCCCGTACTTCTGCGTTTCTTTCGCCCAGACCTTTGTTGTGCTGGCCATTGTGCTGAAAACCAAGGATACAAAGCTTAAAAAAATTGCCATCCTGGCCTTTATCTCGGGGGTATTTGGGGTGACGGAGCCTGCCATTTACGGCGTTACCCTGCCCAAGAAAAAGCCCTTTATCATTAGCTGCATTGCGGGTGCTGTGGGCGGTGCCTTCATCGGGATGATGGGCACCAAAATCTACATGATGGGTGGCCTGGGGCTGTTTGGCCTGCCCTGCTTTATTGACCCCGCGCAGGGCGGCGCGGGCATCATCAGCATGATTTATGTGGTTTTGGGCATTGTGATTGCCTCGGTGCTTGGCTTTGTGCTGACCTTTATTACTTATAAGGACGAGGAGAAAGCCGTTCAACCCGAGAAAGTACAAAACGTATAAAACAAACCGTATCACCAAGGAGGATATAATGGAGCCTGTTTTCCGCAAAGACTTTTTATGGGGCGGCGCTTGCGCGGCCAACCAGTTTGAGGGCGGGTGGAATGCCGATGGCAAGGGGCCTAGTGTATCGGATATGTGTACCAATGGCACCCACACCAGCCCCAAACGGGTAACGACCGCCATACGGCCCGATACCCTTTACCCCAGCCACGAGGCGATTGATTTTTACCACCACTATGTGCAGGATATCGCCCTTTTTGCCGAGATGGGGTTTAAAACCTTCCGCACCTCCATCAACTGGACGCGCATTTTCCCCACGGGGATGGAAGCGGAACCCAACGAGGCGGGCCTTGCCTTTTACGACCGTGTGTTTGATTGCTGCAAGGCCCATGGCATTGAGCCGCTGGTTACCATCAGCCATTACGAGCTGCCCTATGCCTTGGTAGAAAAATACAACGGCTGGGCAAGCCGCGCGCTGGTTGATTTTTACATGAACTATTGCAAGGCGATTTTTGCCCGCTACCAGGGCAAGGTGAAGTATTGGCTGACCTTTAACGAGATTAACGCCGGAACCATGGCCCTGGGCAGCGTACTTTCCACCGGTACCATAAAGGGGTACGAAGGCCCTGTGAACGCGGTGCCGGACGACCCGCAAACCCGCTACCAGGCCATCCACCACCAGTTTGTGGCAAGCGCTTTGGCGGTGAAATATGCGCACGACCATTACCCCGACTATAAAATGGGGGATATGAACATTTTTGCCACCGCCTACCCCCTTACCTGTGACCCGGCGGATATTTTGAAATGCCAGCAGTATATGCAGATGATGAACTGGTTTTGCTCGGACGTGCAGGTGCGGGGGGCCTACCCCCCGTATGCGGCCCGCTTTTTTGCCGCGCAGAACATCCGCCTGCAAAAGGAGCCGGGGGACGATGAAATTTTGCGGGCAGGCACCGTAGATTTTTACACCTGTAGCTATTATATGAGCAACTGCGTAACCACCCATGCCGATGCGGCCGAAAGTGGCGGCAACCTGGTGGGTGGGGTGAAAAACCCCTACCTGAAAGCCTCCGACTGGGGGTGGCAGATTGACCCGCAGGGCTTGCGGTACAGCCTAAACGAAATTTATGGCCGGTATGGCATCCCGGTGATGGTGGTTGAAAACGGCCTGGGTGCCAAGGATGTGCGGGAGGCCGATGGCGCGGTGCATGACGGCTACCGGATTGATTACCTGCGCCAGCATATTGCCGAGATGGCCGAGGCCGTGAAGGATGGGGTAGACCTGATGGGCTACACCCCCTGGGGCTGCATCGACCTGGTTTCGGCCAGCACGGGCGAGATGGCCAAGCGGTACGGTTTTATCTACGTGGCCAAGTACGATGATGGCACGGGCGACCTTTCCCGCAGCCGGAAGGACAGCTTTTACTGGTACAAAAAAGTAATTGCCTCCAACGGCGCAGATTTGGGCTGAATGTGAAACGTTTGCGAGGCTTGCGCCGCCACGGTTGACTTGGCCGCGAACTGTGCTACAATAAAACAAAATACAGCAGCTACCGGGCTGTTGCAAACAAGGGGCAAAGGCCCCGTTGCTTGCGGCAGCCCGTTTTGTTTTTATGCCGATACAAGGGGGGCCAAACCATGCCAACACCAAAACCGATTGCCGCCATGCCGCACCGCAGCCACCGCGTTTTGGTGGGGGTGGCGCTGGCCCAGCTGTTGCTGCTGGCCCTGCTGGGGCTGGCGGCGGCCCTGCGCCCCTGCCACACCCTTGCCCTGGCACCCGGTGTGCTGGAGGATACCGGCGCGGCCACCCTTACCTGGCAAAACGGGCAAAGCGGGTTTATAGGCGCGGAAAATTTGGCCGAGGCTGCCGATATCCTGCGCACCCCCGCCCTCACCTTGCGGCCCGGGCGGTACTTGGTAACGGTTGCCTACCGCAGCAGCCCCACCACCAACGGGGATGGCGTTACGGCCAAGGCCGCCGTGGAGGTGAACGACCCCGCCGGTGGGGCGGGGGGCTATGTTTCCCGCCTTGCCCCGGCGGCGGATGGGCTGCACCGGCTATCGATATACGTGGCAGTCCCCACCGATACCGCCCGCCTGCTTTTTACCGATTATGGCGGCACATTGGCGGTTGGCAGCATCACCCTAACCGAGAGCAAAAGCTACCGGTTTGTGCTGCTGGCGGGGCTAGGCCTGCTGTTGGCGCTGGCGGATGGCGCGGCCCTTTACTGCCTGCCGGGCGGCCACAGCGCAAAGCGTGTGGCGGCGCAGGGCAAAAAAAACGCCGCCCTGGGCGAGAGCAGCGCGGACAAAAACAGATGGTACGGCGGCCCCCAAGCCTGGCAGCGGCTGGGCCTGCTGGTGGGCGGGGTGGTGCTGGCCTCCCTGTCGGTGTTTGCCCGCACGCTGGTTACGGGGGACGATTGGTATTTCCACCTGGTGCGTATCGATTGCATTGCCCAAAGCCTGGCGGCGGGGCAGTTCCCGGTGCGGCTGTACAGCATGGCAAAAACCGGCTACGGGTACGCATCCTCCCTATTTTATGGCGAGGTATTTTTGTACCTGCCCGCCCTGCTCCGCCTGGTGGGGGTATCGGCCCAGGGGGCGTACAAGCTGTATCTTTTGGGGGTCAATGCCGCCACGGCGGTGGTGGCCTACCGGGTGTTCGTTTCCATGTTGGGGCGGCGCAGGCTGGCGGCGGCCGGGGCCTTTTTGTACCTGACGGGCTACTACCGCCTGCTCAACCTGTATGCCCGCACGGCGGTGGGGGAGTATACCGCCGCGCTGTTTTTGCCGCTGGTGTGCTGGGCGGTTTGGGCGCTGTATAGCAGCGATGCCACCCCCCGCCACCGCCGCCGCGCGCCCTGGGTGCTGGGGCTGGCGTTTACCGGGCTGCTGCAAAGCCATCTGATTACGGCCGAGCTGGCCGCCGTCTGCCTGCTGGTGTTTTTTTTGCTCCACCTGCGCCAGGCCATGGCCCGCCCCCGGCGGATTGTGGGTGGGCTGGCCGGTGGCGCGGTGTTGGCCCTGGGGCTAAACCTGTGGTTTTTGGTGCCCTTGCTCACCTGCCTGGGCAGCGGGCTGTACATGAAGGGCACCACCCTGCAAATTCAAACGCTGGGGGTGCTGCCCGCCCAGCTGTTGGCCCCGGTGGATGGCTTCCGCAGTTACCTGCACCAGCTACCCGTCAGTTTGGGCAGTGTGCCGGTGCTGGCGTTGGCGGTGTTTGTGGCAAGCCGGGTGCTGCTGCGCCGGGGCGGGGCCACCCAGCCTACGCTTGGCCGCGCCGGGGGCGTGGCGGCGGGCTTTGGCGTGGCGTGCGCCCTACTCAGCACCCGGGCCTTCCCCTGGGATGCCGTGGCCGATTGGGGGGCCTTGGGGCGGCTATTATGCCAAATTCAGTTCCCCTGGCGGTATTTTTCGCTGGCGGGGCCGCTGCTGCTGCTTGCCGGGCTGTGCGGGCTGGCGGGGCTGTGTGGCAGCGGGGCGCGGGGGCGGCGGGTGGCCGGCCTCTGCGTGGCGGCGCTGGTGGGGGTATCGGTGTGGCAGGCCGGGGCGCTTTACGCCGGGTTTAGCACCGGCAGCGATGGGCAAATCAGCCTTTACGATACCACCCAGCTTGCCTACCTTTTCCCCGGCGATACCAACCAAACCTACGGCCTGGACGATTTGTATCTGCCAAGCGGGGCCACCCCCACGGTGGATGGCTTTGCCTCGGCCACAAACCAAAATATTCAAAATGTTCAAAACGCTACGGTAACCGCCCTTGCCAGGGTGCCGGGCGGCGGCGTTGCCGTCACCTGCCAGGCGGGCAGCGGCGGGGCGGCCACGGTGGAGCTACCGCTCCTCTATTACCCCGTGTATGCCGCCAGCGACCCTGCCTTGACGCTTACCCCCAGCGCAGCGGGGCTGGTGCAGGTGGTGCTGCCCGCGGGGTACAGCGGCAGCTTTACGGTGGGTTACCGGCCCCCCAGCCTGTGGCACCTGGCCGAGCTGGCCTCTTTGCTTACCGCACTGGTGGCCCTGGTGGTGGCGCGGCGGCAATTTTGCGCCCGGCCCTTGTACTCGGCCCAAAAATCGGGTATAGTTAAAGGGTAAAAACAGGTTCCCCCGCGCGACTGCGGGCAAGAAGGAGAATATGCCATGCGCTACTGTAAAAAATGTACCATGCCCGATACCCGCCCCGGCATCACCTTTGACGAGGCCGGGGTGTGCAGCGCCTGCCGCCACTTTGAAAGCCGGAAAAACATCGACTGGGCGTCCCGCTTTAAAGAGTTTGAGGCCCTTTGCGATAAATACCGCGGCTGCAACGGCCCCGGTGGGTACGATTGCGCGGTGGCGGCCTCGGGCGGGAAGGACAGCCATTTTCAGGTGTATATCCTCAAGGAGGTTATGCACATGAACCCCATCCTATTCAGCGTGGAGGATAACTTCCCCATGACGGAGGCGGGCAAGCACAACATCCAAAACATCAGCGAGGAATT
>JAQUSS010000083.1:10095-11836 GCA_028710135.1 Gemmiger sp.
AAAGCTGATGCGCAAATTTTTTGAAAAATACGGCAAGCCAACCTGGTATGTTGACCGGCTGATTTATACCTTCCCCCTGCATATGGCGGCCAAATTCAACACGCCGCTGCTCTGCTACGGCGAGAACGTGAGCTTTGAATATGGTGGCGGCGACGATGTGGAAACCTACAGCGCCATGGGCCAGGTGGAAAACGGGGTGGCCGTGGGGATGCCCATGGAGGAGCTGCTGGGCGATGGGGTGACCGAGAAAGACCTTTCGCTTACCCTTGCCCCCGATGCCGAGGAACGCAAGCGGCTTGACCCGTTTTATATGAGCTATTTCCTGCCTTGGAACAGCTACAAAAACTACCAGCTTGCCAAATCGCGCGGCTTCCACGACCTTACCCATGAGTGGGACCGTACCCACCATGCCGAAAATTTTGACCAGATTGATTCCCGCGCCTACCTCGTGCATTCCTGGCTGAAATACCCCAAGTTTGGCCACGCGGCTGCAACCGATTATACCGCCCGCTATATCCGCTATGGCATGATGACCCGGCCCGAGGCAATCAAAATCATCCGCGAGCGGGACGGCAAGCTGGACCCCCTCTGCGTGCGGGATTTCTGCGATTTCTGCGGCTATACCGAGAGCGAGTTTTGGGCGATTTTGGATAAATTTTATAACCGCGATATTTTCCATAAAAACGAGTATGGCGAGTGGGTGCTGAACGAGCCCATCTGGGAGGAATAAAATGGCAAACCAGAGCGCACGCGGGCTATTTTCAAACAACCGTACCGCCGCCCCAAAGCGCGCCTGCCCCCAAAGCCGCGCCTGCCAGGTTTTTGCGCTGTGACCCCCGCAGAAAAGCTGCGCGCCTACGAGGCAATGCAGGCAGCCGTGCAGGCACAGTATGACCATGCCGTGGCAAAAATGGCCGAGCTGAAGGCGCAGGGCAAGGAAAAAACGGTGACCTACCGCCAGCTGATGACCGATAAAATGACGGCCCGCACCCTGCTGGGCTATTACAAAATTTATAAGCTGGCCGGGCCGGTGTAACAGGGCAGGTTTTGGCGGGGCGGGGGCGTGCTAACCCCGGCAAGCCCCCTTGCAACCGGCAACAGAATATGCTACAATACACAGTAACGGCAACGGTGCCGCCAGATGGGTAAATGCTACCCACCTGGCGGCACTTATTTTTTTTGCCGCACGCTTTGCAATAGGGCAAGGCCGTAAGAAATAAGGAAAAAATGAAATAGGAGAGCTGCATTATGGAAAAACTGCCGCGTCATGTCGAAATTGATTACAGCAAATATGCGCCCGACCTGCCGGAGGCAGAGCGCGAAGCCTACTACGGCCTGCCCCGGCAGGTGCGCTTTTGCAAAGAATGCGTGATGAGCAACCAAAAGCCCAATAGCTGCTACGAGTTTGAACATACCATCCATTCCATCAAAAAAAGCATGGTCATTCAGCCGGATGGCGTGTGCGATGCCTGCCACGCCTGCCACAACAAGGCTGGGAAAATTGATTGGGCACTGCGGGAAAAAGAGCTGCGCGCGCTTTGCGATGAATACCGCAAAAATGATGGCAGCTACGATTGCCTGGTGCCCGGCTCGGGCGGGAAGGATAGCTTTTATGCGGCGCATCTCCTCTAATACAAATACGGTATGCACCCCTTAACCGTCACCTGGGCACCCCACATCTACACCCAGTGGGGGTGGGAAAATATGCAGGCGTGGATTCACGCCGGGTTCGATAACTACC
>JAQUSS010000226.1 GCA_028710135.1 Gemmiger sp.
GCTGCCGGGGCGCACCACCCGCCCGGTGGCTTCATAGATGAGCACTACTTCATCTCCGGTAGGGTAAACGCTATCCAAAGCGGCAAGGGACATTTCAGGGTAGGCAGGCAGGGCTTGCTGCACGGCCTCAATGGTGTGGCGGTACTCGGCCTTAACGCAGACAAATACCTGCTTGACCGCAAGTGCCTCGGCCACCGTATGCAGCGCGCCCAAAATTTCAGGGGTGCGCTGCTCCAAAAGCTGCTGGTGCAGTTTAAGCAGCGGCTCGCACTCGGCGCAGTTTAGCAGCAGGGTATCGGCCTGCGGGTTCAGCTTGGCGTAGGTGGGGAACCCAGCGCCCCCCGCGCCCACAACACCGCTGGCTTGCAGCAGGGTACGCAATTCTTCCAGTTCCATTTTGTGCCCCCTTAGCAGAAGCTATTGCAGTCATCGTCCACAATGCCAACGATGGCCGCATCAATGGGGGCGGTTTCTTTGTCGCAGCCCATACGTGCCGCACTGCCCAGGGCAACCAGCACAAACTCGCCTACGCCCGCGCCCACGTTATCCACCGCAACCAATTGGTCGCCCACCCCGCGCATCTCTGCCACAGGCTGCACAATCATGAATTTACTGCCGACCAACCGTTCGTTTTTCCTGGTGGATACCACGCTACCCACTACCTTGCCAACAATCATAGCTGCCTCCCATTCTCCCCGGGCAACGCCCAGCTTACGATACCAGCGAAACCTTATCGCCGGTTTTTAGCCCGGCGGCGTTTGCCTCATCGGTATCAATGTGCATTTCCAGCGTGAAGCTGGGGTCCACCCGAATCTTAACATTCTCAAACAGGGTGGGCCTTGCCCCGCCGTATTTTACCGAAACAAAATCCCCCTCTTTTACGCCAAAGCGGGTGGCATCGTCCGGGCTCATGTGGATATGCCGGGCCGCCACAATGCAGCCTTCGTTCAGGTATACGGTGCCGCAGGGGCCAATCAGGGTCATGGGGGCACTGCCCGCCACATCGCCCGATTCCCGCAGGGGGGCGGCGGAGCCAAGCTTCATGGCATCCGAAGATGAAATTTCGATTTGGTTCGCCTTGCGCACCGGGCCAAGCACCCGGATATTTTCCATAAACTTCATTTTAGGGCTTACGACCATCACCGTTTCATTGCAGGCATATTGCCCGCCCATCAGGGCCTTTTTTTTGGTTAGCTGATGGCCTGTGCCAAACAGTGCCTCCACCGCCGCCTGGGTAAGGTGGATGTGCCGTGCCGATACCCCTACCGGGATACCGCCCACCGCATCGGTGGGGGTGGTGCCCGCCTTGGAAAGGGCCTCCACCACCAACTGGGTGATATAGCTGATTTCTTTTGCATCCATGCCAACACCTGCTTTGTACAATTATTTTTTGTTACGCCGCGTTCAAAAACAGGTGCCCTGCCCGCCCGCGTGGACGGACGGACAGGGCACCCTACGCGCTTTTTGCCTTGCTGCCTTAACTTACTTCAGCTTGGGCAGAATCATTTCCACATCGCCATGGGGGCGGGGAATGACGTGGGTGGCAACCAGCTCACCCAAGCGGCTTGCGTTGGTGGTGCCAGCCTCAACGGCCGATTTCACAGCACCTACATCGCCACGCACCATAACGGTGACAAGGCCGGAGCCGATTTTCTCGGTACCGATCAGGGTGACGTTGGCAGCTTTGCACATTGCATCGGCTGCTTCAATTGCGGCAACCAAGCCGCGGGTTTCGACCATACCCAATGCTTCCAAAGACATATTCTTTTCCTCCTTGATAATGGTTTTGGCGGCGGCGGGTGCCGCAGCCGGTGTGGCAGGGGCAGGGGCCGCCGGTTTTACAGGGGCTGCACCTGCCGGTTTTGTGGGTCTTGTTGCCATGTTTTCATCCAGCCTTTCTACATAAAACGGCTAGCGCTTTTTTGAATTAAACGTACAATCTCGGGGTGCGGGTTGGCTAGTACGCCACTGGCAACCGGTTTTTTAAGGGCCTGGGCGTTGGCAGCCTCCACGGCTTGGGTCACTGCCGAAACATCGCCCTGCACCACCAGCGTTACCAAACGCCCGCCCAGCTTACGCTCCCAGGTGGCCAGCGTTACTGCTGCGGTTTTGCACATGATATCAAGCGCGTCCGTTGCGGCTACCACGCCCGGAATTTCAATAAAGCCGTAAGCGTTACCCATGCGTAAGTTACCTCGGTTTTCCTGTTTTTGTTTGGCGTATCTTATTTAATGGTGGGCAAAATTTTCTCAACATCGCTGTGCGGCCGAGGGATAACGTGGGTGGCAACCAGTTCGCCCAGGCGGCTGGCAGCGGCGCTGCCGCTCTCAACGGCGGCCTTAACGGCGCCTACATCCCCACGCACCATAACGGTAACAAGGCCGGAGCCAATTTTTTCGGTGCCAACCAAGGTAACCTCGGCGGCCTTGGTCATTGCGTCGGCGGCTTCAATCGCAGCGGTCAAGCCGCGTGTTTCAATCATACCCAATGCTTCCTGTGCCATAATTGTAAATCCTCCAATATCGTAATTGTGTTGTGTGTTACGGTCGGTTGGTTGTATGCAAAAGCGTGGTTCAGCGCTTATCAAAAGCACTTAGCT
>JAQUSS010000004.1:0-43817 GCA_028710135.1 Gemmiger sp.
ATCGGGTTGCTTGGGCTTGTCGGCGTATCGCTCGGCAAATCGTCCCCTTGGATAATAAACTTCCAATCGATCATGGTATACAAATCGGCGTAGCTTATCGGGGTATTTTTATCAAGCGTTAGCTCAACACGAATTTTACCTGTTTTCCATGCGGCATAATCGCCTAGGGTAACCACGTTTTGCAGGTTTTTGCCACTGCCGTTGTACTCCTTGCCAAGTGCCGTTCCATCGTAGATTAAGGCATCGGCGTAGTATACGTTCATGTGGATGCGTTCCAGCAAATCTTTGGGCAGGCCATCGGTATAGCCGTTGCGTGGTATGGCTTGCAGGTATAGCTTGCAGCGTATATCCGTCATGTTTTCAACAAGCAGTGTATCCGTGTAGGTTTCGCCCGGCATCATGTTTAGGTGGCTCATGAACCAGTTTTCGCCCGGCGTTGCGGGGGTAAATTGCAGCACCCCGGTGCGGTTGTGTAGGTAAACCTTTTTTTCGCCCACGTTGTTATCGCGGCTGTTATCCACACTTTGGCCGGTGATGGAAATGGTTTCCAGGTAGCTGATAACCGCCTGGGTGGAGGCTGTGTTGCTTGCAAACATTTCCTTCATAGCATCGGCCGTTGCCTGCACCGTGTGCATGGTTACGCCCAGCGTAAACCGTGCATTTTGGTAATCGTACGTCGGGTTTTCCACCCTGGTGGTCACCCACTTTTTGGTTGTTTTGTTCCATACGGTGGTTTCATACAGGGTGGTTGCCTGGATGTGCGGGTTCATTTCAACGCTGTCAAGCAAAAGCGGGGTTTCGGTGTTGGGTGCCATAACGCCCATAAAATAGAACACAAAGTTTCCATCGGCGTTTGGTGTTTCGCTTGCCAGCAGCCACTTGCCCTTTGCATCGCTTGCGGCGTTTACGGTTGGCAGCCCCAAACTTAGGGAAGCTGCGCTGGTTTTTCCGGCTGCCAAAAGCACCACATCTTTGCCCCAGTGCAGCAGCGCCGCATATTCCTGGCCGCTTGTACCGGCAAAGGTGTTGCCAAAGGTATCCCCCGCTGCAGGAAGCACGATTTTGCCATCTGCATCATAGACATTTTCGCGGCGCACCCATTCTTGGCTGATGGTAATGCTTGCAAAAACGGGAACGGTGCCGTTGTTGGTTACTTTAACATCCTTGTTTACATCCTGCCCCGGTTGCCAGTTGGTAGGGGGCACAAAGGTTTCAACCAGGTTGGTGGAGTATTTGCCAACCTTAAACTCGTTCACGGCTTGTATTGCTTGCGTCCAATAGGCCCATGTGCCTGCAATCATGCTTACAAGAAGCAACGCCACCAAACCCAGGACAGTATAATGCTTGAAGTTTTTCAAATTCATAGGTTTTGTCCTTTCGGGATCTTCCACGCTGCTTTTGGTTAAGGGTTATCCTCGGTGTTTTGGCTTGCCTGCTCGCGCAGGCCCACCAAAACCAGCTCCCCGGTAGACATTTTTTTCCGTTCGGGGGAGAGAAGCATATCCAGCAGCAATATCAACCCGCAGGCCACAATAATATACCAGTGTTGCACAGCGGCAATGTATTGCCCTGCATAGGGTATGGCAAACTTTACGGTTTTGCCCTGCACACCGGTGTAGGCAACGGGGGTTGCATCCTCTGTGTCGTTATGGTCACCCTTGGTGGTAAAGGTTTGGTCTTCTGCGTTCACCGCTACCACGCGGTGCGTTGCCAGGCTGCTTTCCCCAATTTGGAAGGTTATGGCATCCCCCACCGCAATATTTTCAAAAGCGGTTTGTTTGTAGTAGGTAATGCTGCCCACCGGGTAGGCGGGCTCCATGCTACCAGATAATACCACAATGGGTTTGTAGCCAAACAGGATGGGCGCGGCAATTAGCAGCGATAACACAATCACCAGGTATACTAGCCAAGACATGACCCGCACAATGCCAGATACTATTCTCATGCCATCATCCTCAGCTTATTATTTCTGCGGGAGCAGGGCTACCAGCGCGGCAGGCACGGTGCCGGCCGTCCAGGTGGCGGTAACGGCATCCTTGGTGGCCTGGCAAACCTCGGTGGTGATGGTCAGGGTGTAGTTGGCATCCGCATAGCCGCCCTTGGCAGGGTCGATTGCATTTTCCGAGTTGATGTAGGTAATGGTGGTAACATCGGTCGGCTTGGTTTTCGTCCATGCGTAGGCCGCTTCCAGCGCTGCAAGGTTGGCAGCAGTCGGGTTGGCGGCGTAGGCGGTCTTCAGCGGGTCAATGGTGGCTTTGGGGGTGGTGGAGTACATCTCAACCGCACCGGCATAGAAGCCCATATCCGCGTTGGTGGCCATGGTCAAGCTCTTGAGCAAATCGCCGGTGAACTTGCCGGGCTCCAGCATCGCGTTATAGTACCAGTAGCCGTCGCCGCCATCTACCCAGCCCGTTGCGCCGGTGGCAGCAAGGTTCAGGTCTTTGTACATAACGGTTTCATCGCCGGCAGTCAAGCCGTCGGCAGCGTCCGTCTGGGTGGCGGTGTAGAGGGGGGCAGCGTTCACAACCGAGGAGAACGCGGGGTTCGAGGTATGGGTGGTGGCGGCATCCTTGATGGAGGAATGCTCAATGATGGTGGTGGGGCTGGTAGCACCGGTAGGGGTGCGGGTCCACTTTTCATCCATCTTAATACGCACAACCAGGTTGTACGCGCCGGTATTCTCAACGCCTACGGCCTTGGTGATGTTGCTGCCGGGCTGAATTTCCTGGTCGGGGGTAAATTCCTCAACCGTGCGGTCGCCGTAGCTTTTGGTTTGCAGGTTGTTGTCGATGGCGGCGGTGGAGGTGTAGTATGCCCAAGCCCCTGCCACAAGGGCAACGGCCATAGCGCCGGCGGCAAAGCCGGTAAGTTTTTTCTTGCTAATATTCATTCTATTCACTCCTAATTCTTTTCTTGTTTTGTAATTTTTATCATTTGCCAATTGCTTGGCGGTTCAGTAGTTTTGGGTTTGCGTTTGGGGGTTGGGGTTGCATTACAGGCCCCAGTTGTTGCCGGCGGGTTTCTGCCAGTTGGGGTTGGCTGTCAGCGCATCAGAGGTAGCCTGCAAGGTTTCGCTGATGATGGTCAGGGTGTAATCCGCACCGCTGTAACCGCCCTTGTCGGAAACGCCGGAAACTACGCGGGTGAAGATTTTGTTGGTGGAGGTAGCGGGCTTGGGCACAGAGCCGGTGAATTTTGCCCAGCCTTTGGTTGCGTCCGTGTTGGTAAGGCTGCTGGCATCAGGCTCCTTGGTAGGCTCAACAAGGCCCTCGAAGTAGAAGCTGTTGGTGGTGTATTCGCCCATATCGGCATCAACGGCCAACTGAATCTTGGTCATGAAATTGCCGGTATCCGCGCCAGGCGCAAGCTGCTCTTTATAGTACCAGTAGCCATCGGTGCCCGGTACCCAGTTCGTAAGGTCGAGGGTTTTGTTAACAACGGTATCGTCCTTATCCACCAAGCCGTCGGTCGGGTTATCCTGCCGTGCAGTGATGATGGCGGCCATCGATGCAGCATTCGAGGTGGTGAGTGTTTTAAACGAGGTGGCACCGCGCACCCATTTTTCGCTCAACTTAATGCGCACAAGCAAATTGTAATCGCCGGTGTTTTTAACGGCGACCTTCTTGTCCACTTCCTCGCCGGGCTGCCAATCCTCATCGGGGGTAAATTCTTCTTTTAAGGTATCGCCGTAGGCTTTGGTTTTCAGTTGGTTGTCCACCGTGTTGTTGGAGGTATAGTACGCCCAGCTGCCAACGGCCAGGGTAAGTGCCAATGCGCCTGCGACAAAGGCGGTAATTTTTTTCTTGCTCAAGTTCATGGTATAAATTCCTTTCTTTTCATCACAACAAATTTATAAAAATTTTATTGGGTTATCACAATTTTGTTAATGCAATAGCGGGGTTAATTTACCGCACCGTCCAAGTAGTCCCAGTGGGCGCAGTAAAGGTGGTGCCGCCGCCAAACACGGCGTCAATGGCTTCCTGGGTGGCCTGCACGGTTTGCACGGTAACCTTCAGGTTGTAGTCAGAGTTGCTGTAGCCCATCTCACCGGCGGTGTTGTAGCTGGTTTCGGTTTTGTTGTGCATAACGGGCAGCGCACCGGCATCGCCCTTGTTCGCAACACTGCCGTCCGCCAAAATGTAGGCAGGCATTTTGCCGGTGTACGGGAACCATTTGGTGGCCGTGCCAACGGTGGCATCGGTGGTTACATAGTACACGGTTTTCATTTTGCCCATGTCGGCATCGTTCAGCAGCTCAACGCTGTCCAGCCATTTGTCGGTGGTTGCGCCGCCGGCCAGGTTGGCCTTGTAGTAGTACCAGCCGTCGCCGCCATCAATCCAGTTGGTGGTGGTGGGGTCAAACTTTTTGGTTACTACCGAGCCATCGGCTGCGGTAAGGCCATCGGTAGCATCGGCCTGGTTGGTGTTATACACATCAAACGGGTCGTTTTTGCTATCCTTGTAGGCAGCGGTGTCACCCTTGCGGGTCCAGGTTTCGTCCAGGCGGGCACGCACAATCAAATCGGTGTCGCCCTCGTTCACGGCAACAACGTCTTTGTTTACGTCAATGCCGGGCTGCCAGTCCTCGCCTTCCTCAGGCTTAAAATTCTCGACGACGGTGGAGCCGTATTTGCTGGTATCAAACGGGTTGTTAATTTCCGCGGTTTGGTTCCAGTACGCAAACGACCCCCCAATAACGGCAACCGCCATCAGGCCCGCCAACGCGGCGGTACTCTTTTTTTGTAACTTCATGATCTTTTTTGCTCCTCTCAAATAAAAATGTTTTCAAGTATATATTTAACAGCGCATATGCTGCGTTGTAACGGTGGTTAGGGGGCGGCGCTCCAGTTTAAGGTGCCCCCGCTCAGGGTAAAGTTCATCCCCCAGGCTGCGCTGGTTTCCAGGGTGCTAACGTTCACGGTTTCCATTTCCACAGTCAGCGAGTAGCGCTTGTTTGAAAAATCGTCCACCGCGCCGGGCCCTGCATTGCTGATGTCTTTGCTGAAGGAAACCGATTTAATAACGAGCGGCGTGGTAGCCCCCACGGCCAGCACTTTTTTGTAGTAGTACCAGCCATCGGCCCCCTTTACCCAGGTTTGGTTGGGGCCAAAAATCTCGCTGGTATAATCAATAATAACGGGCTGGGGGGTGTAGGTGCCCTTGGGCACCCACACGGTATCATCCGCCAAATTGTTGGGGGTGCCGTTGTTGTTGAACCACTTTTCCACAACCTTAAAGCGCACAACCTGGTCAGCCTGGCCTACGTTGCCAAAGGCAACCTCTTTCTGTTTTGCCTCCCCGGCCACCCATTGGTCAGCCGGGTTAAAAATTTCTTTCAGCACAACGCCACTTTCCAGCGTTACCAGGCGGTTATCGGCCTTGTTGGCGGAGGTGTAGTACGCCCAGCTGCCGCCAACCGCGCCCAGGGCAAACACCATGGCCACCAGCAGCAGAAGGTGCCTTTTTTTAATTTTCATACGTCCTTTCACCTCCTTAGCTCCAGCTTACATCGCCGGCAATAACCGCGCCATCGGCAATGGTGGGGCTGGTTACCGCGCCCGTTTTGCCAAACAGGGTGGCGGTGGCATCGGCGTTCACCTCGTTTTGGTCACTCACCTGCACGGTTTCCACCATAAAATCCAGGTGGTATTCCAGGCCCTGCAAATTTGGCAAAGTGGCGGGGAAGGTAACGCCGGATAATATATCGGTGGTGGCACCGGCGGGCAGCACTTTTTTATAGTAGTACCAGCCATCGCCGCCATCCATCCAGTTGTTTTGCCAGCCGGTTGTCCAGTTTTTGGTTACGCCGGTTGGCCCTTCCACCATGTTGGTGGCGTTTTGCCAGCGCTCGGCATAGCTTACACGCACAAAGGCGGCGGCAGTGCCGGTGTTGCGCAGGGTAACGGCCTTCACCTTGGTGGCGCCCGCAGTAACCGTGGTATCGGGGAAATTTTCTTCAATGGCTACCTTTACGGTGCGGCTTTGCAGGTTATTTTCTTGGCTGGTTTGGTGGCTGTTCCACGCCCAGGCAGCGCCAAAACCGATGGCACTGATAAGGGCTAGGGCCACCACCCCCACTAAAAACCGCCCGATATGCTTTTGTGGCTTCATGGGTATTCCTCCTTTCCGCCGGTTACTTTATTGGTTAAGGGTGTTTTTTACATTGGTACGTGCTTTAAAGTAGCTTTTGTGGGTAAACTGGTTGGTTACGGTAATCAGCACATTGTTGTTGTTATATAGGGTTATTTGTGCACCCGTAATTTGGCCGGTGGCATCCTTGGTTAGGGTTAGGGTCGGCTTTTGGGTGCCCGTGCCGGTATCCGTGATGCTAATACCCGTTAGGCCATATTCCATGGGTATAACCTCCGATACATCAAAGGTTTTGCCGCTGCCAATGTTGGCCACCATCGGCTTGGAGGTTTCGTTGTGTTCCAGGCTAAACTGTGCGGTAAGGCCATCGCTAAAGTTTACAATAAACAGTTGGCCTGCCATGCTGGCATCGTAATTGCTTACAATTTTTTGTACCTGTATCACGGCGCTAAAGCCCGCAAAATCGTTGGTAAAGGCGGGTATGGTCACGGTGGTACCACCAATTTCTTTGTAGGTAACGGTTGCGGCCATTTTGCCGGTGGAGGTATCTTTGCGAACGCTGATTTGTTGCAGGTAGCGGGTGGCATCGTAAGCCCACCCCGCTGCACCATCATCGGTTTCGGTTATCAGGTTGTAATAAAGGCCCGCTTTATCAAAGGTACAGTTGCCAAATGGCCCCGTGGTGGCGGTGCCGGTGGTAAAGCTTTGGGTTTTGGTAGCGTTTGTTATGGTATGGGTGGGCACCGGTACGCCAAAGCCGTTGCTTGCCGTTACGGTAAAGGTGAAATCTTGCGCCGGTGCCGAGGAATCGATGGAGCTATCGGTAACCGTCTTTTTCACCCGCACCTCCGTGCTTACCGGGCCATAGTACACATTGATAAAACGCGGATAATCGGCACTTTCGGTGCCGCCGGGCAGTGCTTTGTAGGTTACCGTTGCGCCCAGCTTGCCGGTGGTGGTATCCTTGCCCACCACAACAATTTGCAGCCATTTGGTGGTATCGTAATCCCAATGGGCGGTATCGGCACCAATGGTTTCGGCTATTAGGTTATAATAGGTACCCGGCTCGGTAAAATCGCAGTAGCCAAAGCCTGCCACCGTTCGGTTGGCGTTGGGCGTGAACGTTTTTGTGATGCTTGGCGTTGTAACCACATGGTCGTTATTCACGGTGCCATTTGCATCACAGGAGGTTACGGTAAAGGTAAAATCGGTGTTGCCAATGGTGTTGGAGGCATCCCTTACCTGCTTGTTTACCAGAACCTCTGATTTTGCGGGGGCGGCATAGTAGATGTTTAAAAACAGGGGTTGGGCCTTATCATAATCGCCCGTGGCACCAATTTTTTTGTAGCTGACATCTGCACTTAGGGCCAGGGTATCAATGTTTTGGCTGATTACAATTTTTTGTATCCACTTGCCGGTATCATACGTCCAATGCCCTGGGTCGTTGCCCGGGGTTTCGGTAATCAGGTTATAATAGGTACCGGGCATCTGGTAGGTAGCATTGCCAAAGCCGCCGATGGTGGTGATGCTGTTGCTGGCGCAGCCCTGGGTTTTGTTGGGGTTGGTTACGGTGTTCATAACCAGGTTGCTGGGGGTGCCATCTGCCAGGCTGGGTTCCACCTTAAAGGTAAAATCGGTGCTGCCCAAGGTGAGGGAAGCATCCTTCACCTGTTTTTGCACGGTGACCACGCTCTCGGCGTGTTGGCTAATGCCCAAAACCAATTCCAAGCCAGACGAAACACCGTTAAAGTTTACACTTTGGGACATGGTAAAGGAGCTTCGGTTGATAAAGTAAGACCACAACACCGTCCAATCGCCAGGCTCATATTGATCTCTTAACTGCCAGGCTTTATAGGTATTGTTGTAAATAAACTTGCTGGGGTCGGTAGAATACATCTTGTATCCGCAATCCTCAAAGTTAAAAAATTCAACATGCCTAAGGTCCGGTTTCACCCCGCCAGCTAGTACATTTGTCCAACAAGTATTTCCGTAACCCAAGGCGGAAATCTCAGCTGGGTAAGAGGTACCCGCATAATAGAAGGTAAGTGTCACTTGGACAATTTCCGTGCCAGATGTAATATTGTTCGCCTGATTAATAAAAGAGCGCAAATAATAGCGTGAATCGGCAGCGGAACCATTTGTGCCGAATTCTAGGCAATACGCGAAGTTGTTGGTTACAGGTACCATCAACTTGGTTTGCACTTCTACATCGTAATATCTGCCCTGGATATATGCGGCGTTTTGGTACTTACAGTGTGCAAGCGTTGTGCCTGCCGGGGAAGCCGGAACAGCGTAGGTCTTTGCACCACTCCCCATTACACCTGCGACTTTATAAGTGCCAATTTGGGTCACCCCAGTGGGCACGCGCCAAACGTTATCCAGGGCGGCCACGGTTTTAATCGGAACATCTCCAATGTACGCAGGGTCAATAACGTAAACCACCAACTCGGTGCCATCGTTAAAATAGAGGGTTAAGGTTTCGCTACTTTGGAAGTAGTTTAGAGCGGTCAGCTGCCAATCGCTGCTACCGGCCACCTTTTCCACCTTTACCAGGCTGGGGTCGCTAAAAACAACGTTGGTAACTTCATCTACCGTCCGCTCAATATCTAAAAAGTTAAACAGCACACTCAACAGCACGGTTTCGCCTTTTTCCAACCGGTAGGTCAGGGTGCCATAGTGGAAGTCAATGCTATAGAACATATAGGGCGAAAAGCTGGTTGCCGTAAAGGTAACGCGGCCATCCTCCACGGTAACGGGCAGCGCCTCCACATTGGCAGCGCCCCCATTCTCGTTCCCGTTCTCGTTCTCATTCTCTTCGGCATCGTCGGTTTCATCCTCGGCTGCGGCGCTAAAAAGCTGGGGGGTGGCACCCTCGCCTGCATCCCCTTCAGCGCTTTGCACCTCGGTGGCGGTGCCACCGGCAATGTGCGCCACATAAATTTTTTCAGCCGTGGCATCCGGCAAAATGGAGCTATCCACCGTAACCTTTAGCGGTTCGGCGGGCTGCCATTCGGTGCCGTTTACCTCAATGCGTATATCGTAGGCGTTATAGTCCTTCAAGGCGGCATTCTCGGGTATCACGCCGCTCAACAGGCTATCGGCCTGGGTTGTATCCATCACAATTTTTTCAGCCGTAAGGGTTGCATTTTTTGGCAGCTTGCCGCTTACGCTAAAGTTGATGCCATCGGCCTGGGTTTGCAGGGTGCCCTCGGCCAATTCAATTGGCGCGGTTTCGGGCGTGGCCGTGGCGGCGGGGGTGGGGGTTGCGGTTGCCGTTGCATTGGGCGCAGCGGTGCTGCCCGGCCCCGGCGTGGCCGTGGGGGCAGGTGTTGCGCTGGGGGTTGCCGTGGGCTGGGCGGCAGTTTCGCCCGTTTGCGGGGTAGTATTTTGCGTATTATCGCCGTTTTGCCCATTTTCGGCATTTTCTGTATTTTCGCCATTTTCAGCAGGGGCAGCAGTGGCCTCCGGCTGCTGGCTTTCGGGCACGGTAATCACGGCGGTGGGGGCCTCGCCATCCCACCGGTAGGCAGAAAAGGCAGAAACCGAAGCTTTTAACGTGTACTCGCCCGCGGTGGCGGCATCGTAATCGCCCGCCCAGGTAACGGGCACTTCCACCACGGCACCGGTCAGGTTGCCGGTTTCATCGCAGGCAAACCACTGGTTTTCACTGCCTGCCAGCGAGCCATAGGCGCGGTATTCAGCCGTTTCGCCGCCATTTTCGCCGGCATTCAGGGCATACACGGCGGTTTGCCCGGCAACCTGCACGGCCTGGGCATCCCCGGGGGCGGTGTAGCTGTAGCCGCCGCAATCGTAAATGGGGGTGCCATTTTCATCGGCGGTCAATTCGGGCATGGCTTGTTCAAAGGTGGCCGCCTGCATTTCGGGCGGTATTTCCGCAATGGCACGCAGCGTACCCGGCAGGGCCAGGGCATCCTTTGGGGTGCCGGGCTCCACGGTTGCCGTATACACCGGGCTAAACCGCTCAAAAGCTACAAGCGATTCTGCCCACTGTATCTCCGCCAGGCTGGGGCCAACCTGCCCGAAAAACACAACAACAGCCAGCAGCAGTGCGCACATTTTTGCCTGTACTTTTGCTTTTGCCTTGCTATTCATATTCGGTTTCTCCTTTGCTTAAATTCCTATATTCAAAAAGAACCTGGGCGGTGTTCTTTAACGGTTCACGCTGCCCAAGCACTGGAAAGGGCCATGGCGTTAGGCTTGGCAGCTTCAATTAAAGTTTTGAATGCTACCGTAAATTTTTAGTAAAATTGATATTTTTTCGGGGTTAAAAAGGCGGCAGCAGCACTGCCGTCTTTTATGTGCTATCGCACGCATTTCAAAGCGCCGGGGGCGGCTTGGTTTTGGCTGTTTTATTTGCCAAATTGCATTGGCAAATTTAGCCAAATTCAGCTGCCAAACCGCAGCACGGCAATTACCACACCGTGCAAATCTTTACCCTTTACCACCCCGTAATTGCGTGAATCCACGCTGTTTTCTCGGTGGTCGCCCAGTATAAAATATTCATCCTTGGCAAGGGTAACGGGATAATCGCACCCGGTTTTGGGTATCGTTTTTTCGTAGATAAACGGTTCCGCCACCGTAACACTATCGATCACCAGTTGGAAGGTATCGGCATCAATTTCCACCGTTTGGTAGGGCAAGCCCACCACCCGCTTGATATAATCGCTGTTGCCATCGCTTTTGGCCAGCACAATATCGTTGGTGTAGTAGTGCTTGCGCAACCGGTAGGTTAGCACAATATCGCCACTGTGCAAGCTAGGCTCCATTGAATCGCCCTGCACCATGGAAATACCGAAAATAACGCCAAACAGCAGGTAGATGACCGCCAGGGTAATAACCACTTCCACAAGCAATGCCAGTGCAGCTTTTCGCTTTTGTATCTCTTTCAGCCGCATATTCAGCAGGCTGGTCATTATATCCTGCGGTTTGTCATTCATTCCCCTGCTCCAAATTCGTTATTTGGGCTTTTACCTGTTGCGTTTTTTGCAGTAGGTCGTCCACGCCCTGTTGCAGCTTGCGGGTTTCTTGGCTTAAAATGCGTTGCAATTCCTCGTTAGAGTGTTGCAGCTGCGCATTGTTCAGCCTCACGCGGCGTTCTTCCTCCTTGGCCTCCCCGGCATAGCGGTTCAAAATATCGGCCTTGGCAGATTCTAACGTCATTAATAGCGCGTGCAGCTTTTCGGTTTCGGCGGCATAGCCGCTAAAGCCCTCTTTGGCTTGCAGCCCCTGCTGGGCAAAGCGCCGCAGCCGGTTTTCAGCCTCCATCCGCTTGGTTTGCTCGGTGATAATCACCGCTTTGGCGGCTTCCAGCTGTTTTTTTAGGTCCCCCTGGGGGGCGGTGCCACTCTGCGCTTGCTCTTGCTTCAAGGCTTCCAGCTCTTGCTCGGCGGCCTCGGCCCGCTCGGTTAGCTCTTGCTGGGTGCGGGCATTCTCTTCACTTTGCTCCTGCATGGCCAGCAGCTGGTTTTCCAGCGCGGTAATGCGCTCGGCCTGCTTTTTATCGCCGCCTGCGCCGCCACCCTGGGCCGATAATTTGACAATTTCCTGTATTTTCAGGATAACGTCCTCAGGGTCGTACCCGCCAAAGGGCACCTTTTTAAGCTGCATATTCTGCAAATAGGTTTCGACTACCATTGAATTTTCCATCGGTGATTACTCCTCACTTATTCCTGTCTTTTGGTTCTTCGTCCCCAAACGAGCCAATGGTGGTTCCATTGTGCCCGGTTTGATCTTCTTTGAACACCCCGTTCAATCCGTCAATGCTATCCAACCGCTTTTTAAGGTGAATTTTTACCAAAATGCAAACGGCAACAATGGCCGCCAGCGCCACAAGGGCTATCAAAATCCAACTCATTGGCAATTACCCCGTGCGGCTTTCTTTTTCTCATACCACAAAAGCACACGTATGTCGGAGATAATGCTCAAGCAGAACCCGGTTATAATGGCAGATAAAAGTGCCATGGCTACCATTGGATACATGGGGGCACCTTCTTTCTCTGCCAAATGTACCGTGGGGGCCGTGCCGGTTTGGGTAGCCTGCTGTGGCCCTTGCGGTGTAGTATCTGTTTCCTGCGCGGTTGCAGGGGCATTGGGTGGGGGGCTGGCCGCAGGGCTGCTTGTCGGCTGCACTGTGGCCCCTAAGGCGGGAACGGTTGCCTGGCTGGGCAACCTACCCCCTCGCGCCGGTTTTACCGGGCCGGGGGGCAGCGGGGGTACCGTGGTAAACATACCCGGCGTGGGGGTTTGCGTTGGGCTTTGCGTTGGTTCTTGCGTTTGCGCCGGGCTTTGCGTTGGCCTTTGAATGGGTGCGGGGGTTTGGGTTTGTGCCGGGGGCGGCGTGGGTTTTTGCGTGGGTTTTTGCGTAGGTGCCACCGGCGTGGGGGTTGGTTTTTGGGTTTGCGTTGGGCCTACCGGGCCAGGGGTTGCGCTTGGGGTTTGCGTGGGGCCTACCGGCCCCGGCGTTGCGCTTGGGGTTTGGGTAGGCTCCGGCGTAGGCGTAGGCTCCGGGGTAGGCGTGGGCGTGGGTTCCGGGGTGGGTTTTGGCGTTTCCGGCTCCCCCGTTTCGGGGGTTGAAGTTTCGGGGGTTTGGGTGGGTTCCGGCGTGGGTTTTGGCGTTTCCGGCTCCCCCGTTTCAGGGGTCGAGGGTTCCGGCGTTTGCGTGGGCTCCGGCGTGGGTTTTGGCGTTTCCGGCTCCCCCGTTTCAGGGGTCGAGGGTTCGCCGGTTTCAGGGGTCGATGGTTTTTCGCTAGGTGCCGGTGTACCCGGAACTTCAGGGGTTTCTGTTGGTGAAGGAGGAAGTGTCGGTTCGCCTGTTTCTGGCGTGGCCGGCTCTGGGGTTTGGGTTGGGGTTGGGGTAAATTCCGGTAGCGGGGGTTGGGTTTGCCCCGGCTCCGGGGTAGAAGTAGGGTTTGGGGTAGAAGTAGGTTCCGGCACCGGGGCAGGAGTAGGCTCCGGTTCCGGGGTTTGGGTAGGAGCAGTCGGTTCCGGGGTTGGTTCCGGCACCGGGGTTTGGGTGGGAAGATCATCCACCACGTATACAGTAAAGGAAATGGAAGAGGTTTCGCCTGTGCTGATAATCGGGGCCTCCACGTTTACCGGGTAGCCCTGCGTATCCGCAATCGGCATAAACTGTGAAAAATCGAACCTGAGTTCGCTGGTGGGCACGGTTGTCCAATCGCTTCGCCTTTTAATATCGGGGGCAGCAGTATCCACGATCAACGCTTCCGTTGCGGCTTGGTCATTGCCAAGCTGGGCAATTTCCGCAAGGCCAATTTGTACATCGTGCACAGCCAGGCAGTAATCAATGGTGTCGGTATCGATGCTGTGGTGGTAGCTTAGCCGTTCGGCAGCAAAAACGCTGCTTGGCATCCCAAGTGCCAATACCAAACAACAGGCTAAACCATATATTCGTTTTTTTAGCACTGTGACAGCTTCCTCCTTCTTTCAAGATTGTACAGTCGAAGCCCGTTTGTGTATCGGGGTTTGTCATAAACTGCAATTTTTAGGGTAAAAGTGGTCAAGCTTAGCTCCAAACCGTCAAGCTTAGCTCCAAACCGTCAAGTTTAGCTCCAAGTGGTCAAGTTTAGGTTCAAAACGTGTCCAAAAATGTCGCGTTTTGGTCCATTTTGGGGCCAAAAATAGCGCGAAAACAGGGGTCTTTGGCCCCCTTGCGGGGTCAAAACAGGTCAAAAACAGGGTTTTTTGGTGCCTCAAATCGATGCCCCGGCGCTGGTTTTCACCTTGCGCACGTAGGTTCTGCCAACCGGCAGCACATCTCCATTTGCCATTTCTAGTTGTTGGGTCGTACTTTTTCTAATGTACTTCTTGGATACTAAGTACGAGCCATGCACCCGCATAAAGCCCTTGCCATACAAAAATTCCTCAATTTTGGCAAGCGAGGAGTAAAATTCAAACTTCTGCACCTTGCCATTTTCGTAGTAATGTACGGTAACAATGCGCGTTAGTACGCCAAAATATAGTATTTCCTCCACGTGGATGTTGCGGTGTTCGCCCGCGCAGGCAAAGGCCATAACCTCAGCGTGGCGGCTTTCGGTGCGCTTTACCGCCTTAAGGAAAATTTCCTCAAACTTCGCTTCGCTGGTTTTTCCCTTTACAATGTAGTGCAGTGCCTCCACATCGTAACCATCGATGGCGTGCTTATCATCCACCGTATAAAACACGATATCGGCAGTGGTGCCCCGCTCCCGCAGGGCGCGCGCGGTTTCTATGCCGCTTAGGCCCGGCATATTTTGGTCGATGTACATTAAATCGACCTTCGCGTACTTGGTGTCAATGAAGAAGAGCAGCTTCTTCCCGGATTCCACAATTTCAACCGTCAGGTCAATCTTGTGCAGTGCCGCTAGGCGCTCCACCCGTTTCTGGCAATTCTCGGCATAATAAAGGTCATCGTCGCAAATCAAAATATTCATTGCTGGCTCCTTACACTTCCCCATAAATTTACGCTTTTACAATAAACGCATCGGGGTATTACTATTATATTTTCATAAATAGGTTTTTCACAATATCCCCTTTGGTTTATACCCGCTGTGCTCTACTTTCTATTGCTAGCTGATTATACATTTAAAAGCATACAAATAAGATTCATTTTCGTATCGGGCCATGTCATAATCTGCAATTCTCACGTCATAATCTGCATTCTTTTTCCAAAATATGGGCTTTGCTGTGGGGGTTTGCGCACCCTGCCCCCACCCTGCAACCGGTGCCATACTATCTGCTTTGGAGGAAATGTTCCTAATCTCAGTTTGTGTTTTGCCCCCGTATTGTTGCTTTATAGCAAAACGGTTACAAATTGTTTGTGCGGGCCGTGGCGCTGTGCTATACTGAAAAGTAACCCCCTATCACCCCGAAAGAAGGTACCGCCTTGCAAAACATTATGATTGTTGAGGATGACCGGGCGCTATCCGGCGGCATTGCCCTTGCGCTGCAAGGGGCCGATATTGCCTTTACCCCCTGCTACACCCTGGCGGCCGCCCGGCAGCAGCTATTTTTTGGCACCACCCCCTTTGATTTGCTGATACTGGATTGCAACCTGCCCGATGGCAACGGCCTAGCGCTGCTGCGCCAGGTGAAGGCGGCAAGCGCCACCCCGGTAATACTGCTGACCGCCAACGATATGGAAACCGATATTGTTACCGGGCTGGAGATGGGCGCGGACGATTATATTACCAAGCCCTTTAGCCTGGCGGTGCTGCGCGCCAGGGTGAACACCCAGCTGCGCAAGCGCCCCGCCCCCCACGCCACCGCCTACCGCCAGGCCGGTTTTGTGTTTGATTTTTTGGGGATGGCTTTTTACAAAAACGGGGCCGAAATACCCCTTAGCAAAACCGAGCAGAAGCTGCTACACCTGTTGGTTGAAAATAGGGGCGAAACCCTGCCCCGCGCCCTATTGGTTGACCGTATTTGGGCAAATAGCGCCGATTATGTGGACGAAAACGCACTTTCCGTCACCATAAAACGGCTGCGCACCAAGCTGGAGGATACCCCCGCCACGCCGCAATTTATCAAAACGGTGTACGGCATTGGCTACACATGGGCGGTGAAATAATGCAGGCATTTGGCACAAATAAAACGATAGAACGACTAAACGCCATGCTGGATAACGCCGAGGCGGGCAACCCCATTGAGCAGGGCTTTGATGAGAGCAAGCTTTCGGCGTTAGAAACACGGTTTGCCCAGTACCTGGCCGCAAACCGCGCCACCAAAACGCAGCTGGCCGAGGAAAAGCTGAAAATTAGCGGGTTGATTGCCGATATATCGCACCAAACCAAAACGCCGCTTGCCAACATTTTGCTGTACACCCAGCTGTTATCCGAGCGTGCGCTGCCCGCGCAGGACAAAGCTTGCCTTTGCGCGCTGGAGCAGCAGGCCGAAAAGCTGAACTTTTTGGTAAGCGCGCTGGTGAAAGCCTCCCGCTTAGAAACCGGGCTGGTTACGGTAACGCCAAAGCCAAACGCGGTGGCCGGCCTGCTTGGCCAGGTTTTTGCCCAGGCGCAGCCCCTGGCGGCAGAAAAAGGGGTGGATTTTTGTGGCCGAGCACTGCGATATCCGCGCGGTTTTTGACGCAAAATGGACGGCGGAAGCCCTGTTTAACCTGGTGGATAACGCGATAAAATACACCCCCGCGGGCGGCAGCGTGCGGCTAACGGCCACCACCTACCCCCTGTTTTGCCGCGTGGATGTTGCCGATACCGGCATTGGCATGGCCGAGGGCGAAACCGCCAAAATATTTGCCCGCTTTTACCGCGCACCCCAGGTTGCCGATACCGAGGGCGTGGGCCTTGGGCTATACCTTGCCAGGGAAATTGTTGCAGCGGAGGACGGCTACATAAAAGTGCGCTCCACCCCGCAAAAGGGCTCGGTTTTTTCAGTTTTTTTGCCGATGGCGTGACGGTTTTTTTGGTGGCATACCTAGCATAAAAAGTGGATACGCAAAAAAGCCCCTGACCCCTTGCGCTTTGCGCAAGGGGTCAGGGGCTTTTGGCGGGGGTTTTGGTTGGTTTTTTTGCTGGGGCTTTTGCCAGGGGGGTGCCGGGGGTTTTGCTGGGGCTTTTGGCCGTGCTTTCTCAAAATGGCAGGCCCTGTATGTATTATTTGGTATGCAGGCATTTGCTGCGCACGGCCTGTTCCATCGGCAGGCCGGTATCGTAATCGAGCTGGCGCGGCTCGTAGCCGTCGCTTTCCCGCTGGCGGGTGTAGCCATCGTTTTCCCACACGGGTTGGCGCTCCGGCCGCCAGGGGCGCGCCGCCCACTGGTAGCCACGGTAGGGGTCGCGGGTGGCGTTCATGTGGGCCAAAAGTGCATCGTGCAGGCGGTTGCGCTCGGCTTGCAGCGCGGGGTCGGCAATTCGGTTTTCCAGCTCGGCGGGGTCTTGCCGGGTATCGTAAAATTCATCGGTATCGCAAAGGTAGATGGCCAGCTTATACCGCCCATCGGTGATGGCGCGCATCATTTGCAGCCCGCCAAAGCCATCGTGGTCGGCCTCGTAGCGGGTAAACTCGGTGTACACATAGCGGTTGGGGGGCGGGCTCTCCCCTTTTATCTGGCCCAGCATACTGTTGCCCTCCAGGCAGGCGGGCTGCGGCAAGCCAAAAAAATCCAAAACGGTGGGGGTGATATCAATGTGGGAGGCAGGGGCCTCCACCACCCCGCGCCTGCTTGCGCGCCCATGGCGTATCAGCAGCGGGATGTTCGCTACCTCCCGATACATGGCCGCGTTTTTGCCGCGCAGGCGGTGGTTGCCCAGCATATCGCCATGGTCGGAGGTATAGATGACCAAGGCATCGGGGGCCAGTGTTTCCGCCGCCGCCAAAACCCGGCCCAGCTCGCTATCGGCAAAGCTGTTGCAGCCCAAAAACAAGGCCAACCGGCCGGTGGGGGCGTTTAGGCTTTCGGGCGGGGCCGCCAGGTTTTGCCCGGCCCAAAGGCGCTGCATTTGGGGTTTTTGGCGCAAATCGTCGGCATAGTTGGCGCTTTGTGGCATGGCAACCCCACGGTACATGGTGTTGAAGGGGGCCGGGCAAAGGGAGGGGCCGTGGGGTTCATCCAACGAAACCGTGAGGAAAAAATCGCGGCCGGCATGGGTTTCCAAAAAACTGAGCGCGCGGTTTGCGCAGCGGTGGGCATAGGTAAATTCTGCCGACATATCGGCATCAAACGAGGTTTCGCTTTGGCGGCTGCGACGTTTATCGGCATCCGAAAGTTCGTTTAGGTAGCAGCGCATATCGTACCAGTAGGTGGGGTCAAAACCCGCCGGGCAGCGGCCATTGCCAAAATAATCGCTGCCATCCAGGTGCCATTTGCCAATGTAGCCGCAGGGTATGCCACCATCTTGCAGGCGCTGGCCGATGGTTTTTACGGTATCCCCCATGGCCACCGAGTTGGTAACCATGCCGTTGGAATGTGGGAACAGCCCGGTAAAAACGGCGCTGCGGGCCGGCCCGCACACCGGCTGGCAGGTGTAGGCATTTTGGTAGCGGAGCCCGGTTGCGGCCAAATGGTCAAGGTTGGGCGTTTGCATGGCCGGGTTGCCATAGCAGCCCAGCATATCGGTGCGGGTGGTATCGGTCATCAGCAAAATAACCTGTTTGGGCATGAGGGAACCTCCTTTTTATGGCTGCGGCGTTTACCAGTAGGGGTGCCAACCTGTGCTGAGGCGGGTAAGTGCTTCGAGGTAATAGTAATCGCCCCAGATGTTGCACTCGTCCACGCCGCGGTTTTGGCAGGTGTTAAACTGCGAATCCCGCGCATAGGTGCCGTGGAGCAGCAACCCGTTGGACTGTTGCGTGTTTTGCACGGCGCAGTGTTGCAGCAGGGCGGCCATCAGCTTTTTGGCGGCATCGGTGTAGTAGGCCGCCCGCGCGCCATCCAGGTACTGCGCCATCTCCAGCATACCGCAGGCGGCCACCGCCGATGCCGAGGAATCGCGCGGTTCGGTGCTGCCATCGCCAAAGGTAAAATCCCAGTAGGGCACAAGGTCCTGCGGGAGTTTTGCTAAAAAGAAATCGGTGATGCGGCAAAACGTTTCAATGTATGCGGGGCGGCGGGTGTAGCGGTAGGCCAGGGCCGTGCCATAAACACCCCACGCCTGCCCACGCGCCCAGGCGCTGCCATCGCAGTAGCCCTGCGCGGTGACACCCCGCAAGGGTGCCCCGGTTGCGGGGTCAAAAAAATAGGTATGGTAGGTGGAATCATCCGCGCGCAGCACATGGTTGAGGGCGGTGTGGATGTGCTGGTTGGCAATCTCGGCATAGTGGGGCTTGCCGCTAACCTCGCTTGCCCAGTAGAGCAGCGGCAGGTTGAGCAGGCAATCGATGATCAGCCGGTAGTTATCGGGTGCGCCCAGCTTGCCCCAGGCCTGCAAAAAGCCGCCTTTTTTTTGGAAGCGCCCTGCCAATTGGTCGGCTGCCAAAAGGGCGGCCGCCTTGCCTTCCTCGCTACCGGTCAGCTTATAGGCCGCCACGCAGGAGGGGGAGTATAAAAAGCCCATATCGTGGTGGTCAACCTCCACATGGTTGCAGATACGCTCCCAAAAGCTATGCACCTGCCACGCGGCAGCATCGCGCAGCGGCTGCGCATGGGTTGCCTCCCACGCAAGCCACAGTTGGCCTGTCCAAAAGCCGGGTGTCCAATCCAAATTTTCGCTGGCAGAATAAAAATTACCTTCGCTGTGGGAATATTTAAAGGTGTGCGCAAATTCCGGCAGGCTTGCCTGCACCAGGGCACAGGCCGTTTGTTTGGCCGCGCTTACCTGTGCGGGGGTGATGGGCGCCATATTGGCGCGGTAGGGTGTATCCATTCAGGTTTCCTCCCTGTTATTATTTACTTTATTTATACTGTTTGTATTTTTTGTAGTGTCGCCCGTTTACCATGCCAGGCAGGTGCCGTTTGGCTGCTGCGGGGTGAACACCAGCACCTTGCCGTGGCCGCAGTAGCCCCCCACATGGAGCAAATTTACCTGGGGGGCACTTTCGCCATGGCAGGCAACCACCACGGTTTTTTGGCCGTTCTTTTCAAGCTGCACGGCCTGCGCTTTATCGCCCGGCAGGGGTTCGCCCCCTTGGGTAGCGGTTACCGGCAGAGGGGTTACCCGGCAAGCGCCCCCGAGCGAAAGTACGGTGATGAGCGCGGCGGGCCCGGTAACCGGCGTGGTTACGCAAAGCACCGGCCCCTGCGTGAGGCTGTTATAATGCTTGGAATACGGCTGCTGCGTTACCGCCAGCCCGGCGGTTTGCAGCACCGTTACGCTGGCCGCCACGGTGTTGCCCTGCCAATGGGCGGTGTTGCCCTGCAAAGCAAGGGTGCCGCTGCCAAAGTGGAAATATTGCGTGGCCGTATGCGTGCCCTTGCCGTACAAAACATCAAACAGCACCAAAATATCCGGCTTTACAAACACAACCTTGCGCTGCACCACCACCCCGCGGTGGAGGTACCCCAGGTGTGCCCCGCTGGTATAATCTGCTGTGGAGGTGAAGGCATATTCCGCCTTTAGGGGCGTTGCCACCGCCGCGTAGGCCCAGCTATCGGCGGCGCGGCCAAACGGCTCGTCATCCAGTTGCAGGGTGTTGTGGGCGGCGGGTTCTTTCAGGCGATGGCGCAGCGGGGTACCCACATAGGTGTAGCGCCCGCTATCCACCAAAACATTTTCCCCACCGTACTGCACATCCAAATGCAATAGGTCGGCATGGCCATGGCCGCCGCCCAGGCACCCGCAGTGGATATGCGCAAAGGTGGCCTGGGGTGAAAAATCGCTGCGGAGCATATAGTTGTCACTATCGGGCAGGAGGGTGGAGGGGCAGAGCGGCGGGGTGGGCTGCACCGGGTTTTCGGCATCCAGCAGCGCGGGGCCGATATCCCACACATTTTCCTCGTAGTAGCCATCCCCTGCCGCAAAGCGGAGGTAACCATCGCGGAAAAGAAACGCGCCAAAGGCCAGCAAATCCCGCGCATCCACATCATCGCTATCGCTTTGGCAAAGGATATGCCCATTGGGCATCAGCCATTTTGCCAGGGCGGTAAGCATCCGGTGGGTGGCATCCTCAAGCGCGGGGGGCACCGCCACCCCATTTTGCCGCGCAACCCACAGGGTATCGGCCGCGCAGTGCACAACCTCGCAGTGGTAAAGGGGGCTTTGCTCCCAGTGTGTGCCATCTTGCATAACGGCGCGGTGCAGGTTTTCGGCCATGCGGGCCAGGGCGGTTTGCTGCCAACCGGCCCGGTTAAAATAGATGCCCAGCAAAAACAGGCCATGGTCTTGCAAAATACCCCAATTGCTTAGGCGGTGAAAATCCGTGTAGGCTTCCATCAAATATTCGCCGTGTTGCAGCAGGCTGTTTTCCATGCCTGCCTTTAGGGCGGGGGTAAGTGCCGGGCTATTTTCAAACAGGCGCAGCGTGCGCAGCCAGTTTCCGCAGCGGATGCCCACCTCCAAGGAGCGCCAGGTATCCTGCTTGCTGGCGGTGGTTAGGGGCACCTGCGCCAGCCAGCTTTGCATCAGCCGCGCAAAGTGGTGGGGGTATTGGGGGTCCCCGGTATAGCGCCATGCCTTGCCCAGGTTTAAAAAAATGGTGTGGCGGTTCAGGGCATACAGCCACTCGGGGTCGCCCGCCGGGATGTGGCTCCAATCCACCGTTTCGTCAAAATGTACCGGGTTGCTGGTTTGCTCCATCTCCCAATGTTCGCGGAACAAAAAGGTGTTGCCGCAAATTTCATCGGCGCGGCGCACCGCGGCCTGCGCTGCCTGCGGGTAGGCCGCTTGGCAGCGGGCCGCAGCCGCGGCCACATCGGTGGCCCAAAGCTGGGGTTGGTGGGCGCTTGGTGCATTTTCGTTTTTCAAACGTTGCCTCCTTCAGTATAGCTGCTTTTATTCGGCTTGGCCACCTGTTTTATAAAAAGGTGGCCGGCTTTTCTTGTTTTGGGCACTTGCCGCTTTTTGCCGCCCCTAATACACGCTAAGGCGACAAAGGGTTGGTTCGCACCGGGACTCTAAAATGCGCAGCGTTAGCGTGGTGGCCCGCACCGGCGCAAAGTTGCAGATGCGCTTGTTGCCCACCACGGTAAAGGTGGCCACCCGCTTGCCATCGGCCAACAGCTCGCCCGCTTCTATCCGCTGGCCGGTCAACAAATCCTCGCCCAATACCAGGCAGGAAACACTGGCCGGGGCGGCAAATTGCAGGGTGATGGCCGCCTGCGCCACCCCGGGGGCCGCTTTCCAAAAGCGTGCCCGGCCGGGGGCCAGTGCCTCCGCTACCGGGTGGCGGGCATCCGCACTGGTTGCCGTCACCACGGCCCCGGGGGCCTGATCCCACGCAAATTTTTGGGCAAGCAGGGTGCCAAACGCGCCCAGCACCCCCACATCGGGCGGCGCAAGCAGCCCCGCGGTGTTCGGGGGGATGTTGAGCAGCAGGCTGGCGTTGGCCCCCACCGAACCACAGTAAATTTCAAAAAGTTCTGCGGTGGTTCGGACTTGGGTGTCCTCCTCGGGGTGGTAAAACCAGCCCGGCCGCAGCGAGGTATCCACCTCCGCCGGGTACCAGGCAAGGGCCCCGGCCCCACGGATGGCCGCCCGGCTGCCCAAATCCTCATCCTCGGTGGAAACCTGGCGGGCAAAGGCGGCACCGGCGGTTTGTTGCGATTTTGCGGCCACCCGCTCGTTATCCCGCAGGGTGGCAGGCACCACGCTCCACTCGCTTTTGCGGCCCTTGCCTGCCTCGTTGCCACACCAGCGCACATCCGGCCCGCAAACGTTGATGACGGCATCCGGCTGGCAGCGGCGAATCTCTTGGTAGTAGGCATCCCAGTCGTATACCTGCTTTTTACCGTTTTTGCCTTCACCGCAGGCACCATCGAACCAAAAGCAGAAAATTTTGCCATAGTTGGTTGCCAGCTCGTGCAGTTGGGCCAGGTAATAGCGGTTGTAGGCATCGCCGGTGCCATAGCTTGGCTCGTGCCGATCCCACGGGGAAAGATACACCCCAAAGGCAAGGCCCGCCGCCGCGCAGGCCTGCGCAACCTCCCGCACCACATCGCCCTTGCCGTTTTTCCAGGGCGAATACCGCACGCTATGCCGGGTATAGGCGCTGGGCCAAAGGCAAAAACCATCGTGGTGCTTGCAGGTTAAAATCAGCCCTTTCATCCCCGCGCTTTTTATGGCCGCCACCCACTGCCCGGCATCCAGCGCCGTGGGGGCAAACAGGGCGGGGTCCTCGGTGCCATCGCCCCACTCGCGGTTGGTAAAGGTGGTGATGCCAAAATGTACAAACGCATAAAATTCCAGCGCCTGCCAGGCATATTGCCGGGGGCTGGGGGTGATGTGGGCGGCTGCGATGATGCGCTCCTGTTCGGTTTCAGGCATATGCTTCCCTCTTTTGTTTCGTATCGTTTTTTGGGGGGTATTTTTAAGCGGTAGCCAGGTAGTTTGTCCAGGCTTTTTCGGCTTTCCAGCAGAATAGGGCGGCCACGGCGGCAAACCCAAACCAAACCAGCACGGTTGTGTTCCAGCCAAAATTTTCCACCGAAAGGCCAATGCCGTAGGAGGATAGCGCCGCGCCAAAATAGGTGGTGGCGTTTAGCACCCCGGAGATGGCCGCCGCGTTCACGGTTTTGCCGGCGCGAACGGGCAATATCCCAATAAACACGGTGTTGATGCCCAGCATGGCGGAGGTTGTGGCCGCCAAAAGCACCATGGTGGCCACCAAGCTGGTGCGCATGGCCAGCGGCAAAAGCACCAGCGCCAACGCCGCCATCAAAAACAGCGCCCGGCAGGTTTTAATCTCGTTGTGGAACCACCGGCGGTTGAGATAATCGGCCAGGTAGGCACCGCCCAAATTGATAAGGGGTAGCAGCATGGATACCGTGGCCGAAAATGCCGCCGTGGTGGCAAAGGCGCTTTGCACAAAGGTTGGCACCCAGGAGGTTACCCCATCTTTCAAAGCCCCATGCAGGGCAACCGGCAGCAGCAGCCACAAAATGCCCGCTTTGGCAAACAGCAGCCACAGCCCGCCCGCCGCTTTGCTTTTTTGCTCTGCTTGGCCTGTTTTGCCCGTTTTGCCCGTTTGGCCCGCTTGGGCAAGGGGCTGCGCCGGGGCGGCGGGTGCTGTGGCCCGGCGCAGCCGGTGGGTGGCCCCCCACCACAGCAGCGCGGTTGCCAGCATGGTGGCACCGCACACCCAAAAGGTAGCGTTCCACCGTGATACCGTAAGCACAACAGCCGATACCGCATAGGAGGCCAAGGTGCCCGCCGGGGTGGTGGAGGTGATATCCACACAGGCCCGTTTTTGCTGGCGCTCGGGCAAAGCCTCCGAGAAGAGGCGGATGATGGGCGGCCAAATCATGGCCTGGCAAAAGCCGTTGACGGCCCAAACCGCTACCATCCCCAAGGCGGGTACAAACCCCATGGCAAGGTTTGCCAGGCCCGAGCCAAGCAGGCCGCAAAAAATCATCCGGTAGGGGGAAAAGCGGCCACTGGCAAAGCCGTGGATTAGCTGCCCCACCCCGTACATGAAAAAGTAAGCGGTGGAAACCGCCCCGGCCCCCGCTAAGGTAAGCCGGTTCTGCTGCAAAATGGTGCCCATCACGGCGGAATAATTGTACCGCCCAATGTAGGAAACAAAGTACACGCCCCAGCACAGCAAAAACAGCCAGCCGCCCTGCCTTGCATCGGTCAGCCGTGCCAACCGGGGGTAGGTTTTGTGGTTGTGGGTCAACGGTTTTTCCTCTTTCCTATGGTTTTTGCGGGGCGGGGGTTACAGCACATCCAAAAAATAGGCGTTGCTGTAGGCATGGTTGCCTGCGCCATCGCGGCAATCCATCCGCAGGTAGCCCTCATCCCCCCGCAGCGGGAAGCAGGCTTCGGTGATGGTGTGGCCGGGCTCTGCCACGGCCATGTAACAGCGGCGGCCCTGGGTAACGGCATAAATTTTTTCTACCGGGCTACAGCGCACGCAAAGGGCATCTCCCTTGATTTCCAGCCCGTAAAGCTCGGGCCCGGTGGAGGCATAAAAATCTCCATTTTTAAGGGCCTGGATGATGGCCCCGTAGTTTAGCGCGGGTGCCCTAATCATGGTAAAGCCGCCGAACGAATCGTTGCGGGGGTCCCCCACCGGGTAGGCATCGTGGTTATCATCGGTTGCCACACAGTGTAGGTGGGTGCCGGTGCGCAGCATTTCGTCGTAGGCTTGGGGGGCGTAGCCGTACAGCCCATCCAGCTCGCAGCCATGGTTATAAATTTCCATGGCAAACACGCCCCGCAGGCCCCTATAATCCTCGTGGGTTTGGAGCGACCACCAGGGGTGGTTGTAGCAGGCCAAAAAGCCCTGCTCGTTCATCTGGCTGATAAATTCGTTCAGGCCGGCAACATCGCCATACCGCTGGGGCGGCTGGATGGCCGTAAACCCGCCCCGGGCCACGGGGTCGGTATCGTAAAAATTGATGTGGTAGGTTTTCACGCGGGAAAAATCGCCCGGTTTTTGAAAAACCTCGTTCAAATCCGCCTCAAAGGCTGCCAGCGGCAAAAAGTTATCGTCGGCAAGCGCGGGGTGCCAGCCGTAATGGCGATGGTCGGTATAGGCAACGATGGAATACCCACGCTTTTGGTATTCTGCCTTCACCTGCTCCTTGGTCCAGTGGCCGTCCGATAAAACGGTGTGGGTGTGCAGGTTTGCCTTATAAAAGTTGCCGGTTTGCGGCAGTAATGCACGGTTTTGCATGGTACGGCACCTTCCTTCCCGGTGGCGCAATGGCACACCGATAAATAGCAGCCCCCGCTTTACAGCAAGGGGCCGCCGTTTTGTATGGTAGGGGGTTACCCCTTGACAGCGCCCGAGGTTACACCCTCGATAAAATAGCGCTGGCAGAAGAAGAATGCCACGATGACGGGCACCAGCACGATGGTGGCACCAGCCATCTGCGCGCCGTAATCTTGCGCTTGGCCCGCGGCAAACAGCTTGATGCCCACCGAGAGCATCTGCTTATTTAAATCGGATATATAAAGGTAGGGGCCCATATAATCGTTCCAAGACCATACAAAGCTGAACAGCAGCATGGTGGTGATGGAGGGCTTGGCCAGCGGCAAAATCATCCGCCGGTAGATGGTAAAGTGGCTGCAACCATCAATGCGGGCGGCCTCGCTGATGGAATCGGGGATGGCAACAAACGCCTGGCGGAGCAAAAACACAAAGTAAACGTCCACCGCCGCCGGTAAAATGAGCGACCACATGGTGTTTAAGATGCCAAGGTTTTTGAAGATGATGTAGCGGGGCATAATCATGATATCGCCGGGGATCATCAGCCCGGCCAGCAGCACCAAAAAGATGGCATCCCGCCCGGGGAAGCGGATTTTGGCAAAGCCATAGGCCGTGATGGTGATGATAAACAGCTTGAGCAGCAGGGTGATGCCGGTCATCACAATGGTGTTCCAGTACCAATCTCCAAAATTATAGTACTCGTTGTTAAACAGGGTTTCGATGTTCATCAGGGTAAAGTTTTTGGGGATAAGCTGTAGAGGGGTGGATAGCACATCGCCGCTGGGCTTGAAGGTGGAGGCAATCATAAACAAAAAGGGGTAGATGCAAAGAACCCCCAGCACCAGCATGACAATGGTAAGCACCCATTTGCCAATCCGTTCGCGTTTTCTCAAATTCATGGCGGTTCTCCTTTCTTAATAGTTGACCCACTTTTTCTGGCCGTACCACTGGATGATGGTAATGACCATCACAATGGCAAACATCACGAGTGCCTGCGCCGCCGCGTAGCTGGTTTCATACTTGGTGAAGGCGGTGCGCACAATATTTACCGACATAACCACGGTCGATTGCCCGGGTTTGCCCTCGGTAAGGGCCTGGATTACGGTAAAGTTTTGCATACTGGTAATGATGGAGCTGATGAGCAAAAAGAAGGTGGTGGGCGAAACCGCCGGCAGCACCACATTTTTAATCTGCTGCCATTTGCTGGCACCATCAATTTGGGCAGCCTCCACCAGCTCTACCGGCACGCCCTGCAAGGCGCCCAGGTAGGTTAAAAAGTTTAGGCCAATGCTTTTCCAAACCGAAATCAGCACCACGGTGGGCAGCGCCCATTTTAGGCTGAGTAGAGGCAGCACCGGGTCCTCCACCCCAAAAAACTTTTGGAGCAGGTAAAACGGGCCGCGCGGGCCAAGCAATAGCTGAAACACGACCGCCACCGCCACCATGTTGGAGATGTAGGGCAAAAACACCATGGAGCGGATGGTTTTTTTGAAAAACACACCCTTGTTGAGCAGGTAGGCCAGCCCAAAGCTAAGTACCATAATAACCGGCACATAAATCAGCGAATAGATGGCCGTGCGCCCCAGTGCGGCCATGGTTTCCTCGCTGGCAAACATACGAACAAAGTTTTTGAGCCCCACAAACTTTAAGCCATCCAGCTTGGTGATGTATTTGACGTTCAGGAAGGAGAGCAAAAACGCCGATACAAAGGGGATGCCCGTAAAAATAACAAAAGCAATCAGGTAGGGGGTAACAAAAAGGTAGCCGGTCAGGGCCTCCTTTTTTTCAAGGTTGCTCATCTTTTTGTGCGGCAGCGCCGCATGGATACGTGTTGACACGGAAAACGCCTCCCACTATACAAAAGTTTCCAATAAAAATGCCGCCGCAGAAGTTGCCTGTCTGCGGCGGCCCGGCAAATTCATCGCTCCGTGTTAGGAGGCACTCTCCTCTTTGATGGCTTCGTTGGAACGGTTTTGAATGTTCTCGATGGTTTTATCAATGTCCTGCTGGCCCTGGCCATACAGAGGGCCTTCGGAGGTCCAAATTTGGCTGATGGTTACATCGGCAGGGCCAACCACTTTCTCGGAAAGGATGGTGCGGTTGGAATCAAACCAGGCATCCTTAAGCATCTCGGCGGTAATTTTATCGGTATCGGCATAGGTGGGCACCATGGTGTCCTCCACATACTTCAGCACTTCTTCATCGGTAAGGTCCTTGCGGGCAGGCACGCGGCCATAGCCTAAGGTGTACTGGTTTTCGGCAATGCAGCGCAGTGCTTCAAAGGCAGCGGCCTTGTTTTTGCTGGTGGTGGGGATGGCATAGCAGCCGGTTACCGCAAAGGTGGAGGGTTCTTCGCCTTCCGGGTAGGGCATCGGGGCAATACCGCACTCCCAATCGCGGGGGTACTTTTCGGCGTTGGGCAGCATGGAGGCAACCCAGCCGCCGCAAACAAACATACCAAACTGTGCAGCGCCGTACTTGCCGTTTTCATCGGCCACACCGGTGGTTACAAACGAGTTCCAGGGGAACACGCCGGCGGCGTAGGTGGTGCTATCGGGCTGTATTTTCTCGGTGTTGCCCAGGCCGTAGTAAAATTCAAGGCTCTCTTTAAAGCGGGGGTCATCGTAGTTGGCGGTGCCATCTTCCTTATAATGGGTAGCACCCTTTTGGATGGCCAGCATATAGTTGTAAACATCGTAATCCAGCATCAGGGAGCCGTAGACGTTGTTATCGATATCGGTCAACTGCTTGGCGGTTTCAACGTACTTATCCCAAGTCCAGCCATCGGCGGTGGGGTAGGCAACGCCTGCCGCGTCAAACACGTTTTTGTTGTAGAAGGTTACCCAAATATCGTTGAAGGCGGGCAGGCCGTAGGTTTTGCCGTCGTCGTAGATGGGCAGGTTCTCGCCAAAAACAGCGGCCATATCGTACCCGGCATCGGCGGCCAACTGGTCAACCGGCTCCAGAACACCGGCATTGTAGTAGGTTTTCAGTTGGGCGGTGGTGCCGTACACCAAATCCAGCTCATCGCCCGCCTGCAAGCTAACCAGCTTTTTATCTACCTCGCCCTCCTTGGGGTTGGGGATGATGGTAAACTCAATGTTGATGCCGGTTTTTTCCTTTACCATGGCCACAACGTCAAGCATCTCGGCGCCGGTGGCGGCGGTATCGGTGGTTGCATAGTGCAGCGTCACACCCTCGTAGGGCATATCGGGGTTGGCGGCTGCCTGCTCGGTTGTGGTGTTTTCGGTAGCGGCACTGCTGGCCGCCACGCTGCTACCGCTGGCACCGCAGCCTGCAAAGCTGGTGGCTGCCATCAACACGGCCATAGAAAGGGCGAATTGCTTTTTCATTCTTTGTTTCCTCCTCGATTGTTGGGCTGTACGCTACAGCCTTTTGTTTACAAGTTCATTGTACTGTGGTTTTGGGGCAAAAGATATAGGCCAAATTTTGTGTTTATAGGGTATTCTTGCCGATGGGCAAAAAAAGAACGGGTTCCCCCGTTCCTTTTTTTGCCCACTGCCCGCCACCGGTTGGGTGGGCTTTTATTTGGCCGGCAGCAAAGCGGCCAGCCACTAGCGGCTAACTTTGGCGGCTAGATTTCTTTTTTGGGCAGAGATAATTCCACCCGGGTTCCCTTACCCGGCTGGCTGTAAATTTGCAGCCCCTGCTGGGTTTCGGCATACAGGGCAAGGCGGGCGCTAATGTTGTGCAGCCCAATGCCGGTGCTGCGGCGGCGCTTGTTGGGGTCAGCCGGGGGGGCGGTTCCCTCCTGTATTTGGCGGCGCACCGCTTGTAGCTGGGTTTCGGTTAGGCCGCAGCCGTTATCCTCCACCTGAATGCACAGCCGCTCGGCTTCCGCCCGCACGCGGATGTTAATTTGCAGCGGGTGGTCAATGCCTTCCATCGCATACAAAAAGCAGTTTTCCACCACCGGCTGCAAAATCAGCTTTAGCACCGAAAAACGGGTAGGGTCGCAGCCGTCACAATCCACATGGCACACCACCTCGTCGCCATAGCGGCTTTGCTGGATGTTCATGTAGGCCCGCACATGGTCCAGCTCCTGTTGCAGGGGCACAAAAATGCCCCCGCTGATGGAAAGGCGGTACAATTTGCCCAGCGATGCCGCAATTTTGCCAATATCCGGCCTGCCCGCATCATTTGCCCGCCAAACGATGGTTTCCAGCGTGTTATACAAAAAGTGAGGGTTGATTTGGCTGGTAAGCACCTGCATCTCCAGGTTTTTTTTGGTGGTTTCCATCTGTATTTTTTCCTGCAAATTGCGCTGGATGCTGCCCAGCATCGCGTTATAGCGCTGCATCATCTGCACCATCTCGGTGGTGCCCTGTGGGTCTACATAGGCTTGCAGGTCGCCACGATCCACCTCGGCAATTGAGCGTTCCAGCTGGGCCATTGGCTCCATAAAGCGGCGGTAGATGTATAAAATTACCAAGCCGCACATCCCCAGGCAAAGCAGCACCACCCACACAATTTTTAAATAGAGGGTGCGGGTTGCCTGGGTGATGGTGCGCATGGGCATTAGCACAATGGTGCGCCAACCGGTGATATCGCTTTGCGCCCCACAAACCAAATACCGCTCCACCCCATAGCGCTGCACCGTGGGGGTGCTGTTTGCGGCGGCGGCAATGGGCTGCAAGGCCGCAGGCAGGGCCCGCGCCTCCACCGCGGAAAGCTCGCTGGCCGAAAGCAGGTTCCCTTCGGCATCCACCACATACACCTCGGCGGAGATACTCTCGGCCAGCAGCTTGTAGCGCTGGTAAAGGGTATCCTCCTCCACCGCAAAAATATGGATGTAGGGGTAGCCGCTTTTGGTGGGCGAATAAACACGGCGGCTGCCAAACACCACGGCATCCTGCCGGGGGTTGTTGGTGGGGGTGCTTTTCAAAAAGTTATTTTGGAGCGGGTACCAGTAAAAGCCGCTGGTTTTTTGCTTTTCATCCACCTTCAACCGCTCAAAATTTTGCAGCACCGTTGCCTCGTCCTGGCTAGGGTCGGCAAAATTAAAAAGCTCTTTGTGGGTGGTAACGTAAAGGGCATCAATCTGCTCCTGCTTTTGCAGGCGGTTATAGCTCTCGAACAGTGCGCCCATAATATAGTTGATGTTGCCGGTTTTGGTGAGGGGTTTATCGGTATAATCCTTCTCCAGCAAATCAATCAGCCGTTTATCGTTTGAGTAGGCATCCGATACATTGTATACGTTGACGGCGGTTTGCTCCACCGCACTGCTGATTTGGGACGCCGTGTAGCGCAAAGCCTCCGCGGCGTTGCGCTGCTCCCCCTCCATGGTTTGGCCAAACAGCAGGGTAATGATAATGAGCATGGGCACAAAGGCCAGGCACATGGCCACAAACATCCGGCGCTTTAAGCTGCCAACCGATTTGTTTTTCACGCATTTACTCCCATTGTTGTGCGGTATTCGTTCGGGCTGATGCCATAATTCTTTTTGAAAATTTTAATAAAGTTCGACACATCCGCGTAGCCGCATTCCTGTGCAATTTGGTATACCTTGTATTCGGGTTGCGAAAGTAGCGACAGCGCTTTTTCCAGCCGCTTATGGGTGAGATAATCGCTGAAATTGCAGCCAATCTCATTTTTGAAAATCTTGGAAACATAGGCCGCATTTTTGCGCACCTTTTCGGCCACATATTCCAGCGACATGGCGTTAAGCGAAAAATCTTCATCCACACAGTGGCGTATTTGGTCGGCAATGCTGCTGCTGCGCGCCCGGCCACGGCGCTGGGCAATTTGCCTTTGCACCGAAAATAGCAGCGCCTGCACAAAATCCTGCTTCTTTTTCAAGGTATCGCAGCGCAGCACATCGGTGTAGGTGGTGCCCAGCCCGCGCAGCAGTTCCTCCATATACACATCGTATTGCAGGCTCCAAAGGGATACATGGAACAACAGCGAAAGGCATATGCGGTCCACAAATTCATATTCGCGCACCGGGGCACCCGTAAACCGTGCAAACACCCGGGCAAGCTCGCCACAAATCAGCGGGTAATCCCCCGCAAGCAGCCCTTTTTGTATGGTTTCGGTGTCAAAATAGGCCATCCGCTCGGGCTGCACGACCGCCAGCTCGCTGTAGCAAAACACGCTCTCGTTGCCATAAAACAGGTTTTGGTTGGCGGCGCGTTTTGCCTGCTCCAGCGCCTGGGGCAGGGCTTCCAGCCCGGCGCAGTGCCCACTTACCCCCACCGATACCGTTGCCGGGAAGGCTGCCCGCACACTTTGTTGCAGCTGCCGCCCCCAATCCGCCACCGTTTCGGGCGGCAGGCTCTGCCCGGCGGGCAGGCTGCAAATCCCCACAATCTCTTCCTCGCTTGTAAGCAGAAAAACACCCTTGCCCTGGGCATTGCAGTGCTGGGTAATCTCTCGCTTTAGGGTATGCAGGCTTTTTTCTTCATCGCCCGCGCGCTCATCCACCGTAAGCATCATCAGCACCGCGTTGGCAAAGCAGATGCCCCGGCTTTCGGCCTGTGCCAAAAACCGGCGGTTATCCTCCTCCTCCACGCAACCCTTGAGCAAACCGTCCAGCCACTCCACAAAATGGCGGTACACACTCTCACGCAGCTCCCGGTTTTGTTGGCGCTCGGCCTCCATGCGGGCATACAGCTTTTTGAACAGGGCCTCAAAATCGTCCACATCGGTGGGCTTGAGCAGGTATTCGGCCACCTGGCTTTTGATGGACATATTCAGGTATTCAAAATCACTGTAGCCGCTTAAAATCACAATTTTGATGGCGGGGTAATTTTTGTTCAGGTATTGCATCAGCTCCACGCCATCCATTTTGGGCATCCGTATATCTGAAAGTACCACATCGGGCTTGGCTTCCTCCAGCATTTCCACCGCTTCCTGGCCGTTGCTGCACAGCGCCGTTATCTCGTAGCCCCATGCCGCCCAGGGAATGCTGCGGGCCATCCCTTGCCGGATGGCCGCTTCATCGTCCACAATCATCAGTTTATACATTGTTCTCTCCCGTTTGCAATCCGCACACCGGCCGGTGGCTGTTTTTTATGGCAGGGCACCCGCCGCACAAGGCCAAATGGGCATTTTTACCCGATATAGCCGCCGCTTTTTAGCAAAAATATCCAAGCCGTTAGGGTAAGGGCCGAAAGTAGGGTGGTGGCGGCCACGCAGCTTGCGCTAAGTACCCCTTCGTGCCCCATGCTTTTTGCCATCACATAGCTGGTGGGGGTGGTGGGGCTGCCCAGCATAACCAGCAGCGCGATAAGCTGCTGGTTGCGGAAGCCCAGCGCCAGGGCCATGGGCAAAAACACCGCCACCAGCACCACCAGCTTGAAGGCCGCCGCCAACAGGGTCGGCCCCAGCTTTTTAAGGGCCTTGGCCCCCTCAAACGTTGCGCCAATGCTTAATAGCGCCAAGGGGGTGGTTAGCCCGCCCAGGCTGCCCAGTGTTTTTTGGGCCAGGGTGGGCAGGCTTACCGGCAGGGCGCTGAACACCGTGCCGGCGAGGATGGCCAAAATAATAGGGTTGGTGGCAATGCCCTTTACCACCTGCACCGCGCTGGCCCAAGGGCTTTGGGCCGGGCGGGATGGGTTTTCAAGGATTAATACCGCCACCGCAAACACATTGAAGATGGGCACGCTGCCCAAAATCATGACCGGGGCAAGGCCCGAGCTGCCGTACATATTGACAATAAAAGCCACCCCCAAAATGGCGGCGCTGCTGCGGTAGCTGGCCTGCACAAACTCGCCCACGAGGGTTTTATCCCGCAGGGCGGCCTTGGCAAAGGCCCACACCCCCAAAATGGCAGCGGTGGTTGCCCCCGCGCAAAACAGCACGAACCGGGGTTCAAAATCCTTTGCCAAATCCACCCCAGCCATATCGCAAAACAGCATGGCGGGCAGGGTAACCTTGAACACCAAATGGTTGGCCACCGTGCAAAATTCCTGCGGCAAAAACCCCTTTTTGCCAAGCAGGTACCCCACCACCATCACCAGGAAAACCGGCAGGGTGGACTGGAGGCTGAACACTAAATTTTCCACAAGCATGCTCCCTTGGGTTATTTTTTGCCCCATATACGATTCTTTTACCATTCTTCTACGATTCTTTACAATATTCTTATTATAGTATAAAAAGCCCCGCCTGCAAAGCACAAACTGCGCTTGCAGGCGGGGCTGGGTAGATTTTTTGGTTTTTTTTGGGGGGCTTACTCGTACCGCAGGGCCTCGATGGGGTCTAGCTTGGCCGCTTTGCTGGCCGGGTAGTAGCCGAAGAAAACGCCGATGCCCATGCTGAAGCTAACCGCCAGCAGGATGATGCCGATATCGGGTTTGGCCGCATAGCCCATCAGGCTGCTGGCCACGTTGCCCAGCAGCATACCCAGCACCACCCCGATGATGCCGCCAATCAGGCAAAGCACCATGGATTCGGTGATGAATTGCAACCGGATGGCCGAGCCGGGCGCGCCCAGCGCCTTGCGGGTGCCAATTTCGCGGGTACGCTCGGTGACCGAAACCGTCATGATGTTCATAACGCCGATGCCACCCACCAGCAGCTAGATTGCCGCAATGGCCGAAATGCCCAGGCTGATGGTGCCCAGCATGGAGGTCATTTCCTCCATCAAGCTGGAAAGGCTGTTGGCCTGCACCGTCCAGGTGTTGTTGCGGGTGTAGTAGCTGGCAAAATAGCTGCCCGTGGTGGTTACAAAGCTGGTGGTGTTGGTGCCGTTTGCGGCCACCACCGTAATGCTTTGGTAGCCTGCCCCGGCATCTACCATGCTGCGCGCCACCGTGATGGGGATGTAAAATTCGGTGGTGATGGTATCGCTGTTGACGGTGCCGAACATGGAATCCATCGTATCATCGTATTTATAAACCCCCTCCACATAAAAGGTGTAGGGCATATTGTTCATGGTTAGGGTAACCTGTTGGCCAACGGCCTGGCTGTTTGTGCAGCCCATGGTTTGCTCCACAAATTTGCTGGAAACCACGCACACCTTGCGGCCAACATCCCGGGTATCATCCAAAAACCGGCCGGCGAGCAGGGGGCTGTTTTTAACATTGCCCTGCAACGTGGCATTGTTGACACCGCTGATTTTGGCGTTGATGGTGGTGGCAGGGTCTCCATATTTGGTGGTGGTGGCGTTGCCAACCGCCTGGCTCAACTGAACCGAATCTACCTTATCGGGGAAGGTTTCGACAAATTCGGCAATCATGGCATCGGTAATCAAATCGCTTTCCGATGGGGCTGAATCCATAAAGCGGCGCAGGGTAACGCCCTTGGCCGTGGTGCCGGCATCGTCGCTGCTGGATTTTTGGGTTAGGCTGACCGTGATGTTGTTGACCCCCATCCCGCTCATGCTGCTGGTGTAGGAGCCCGTCATGCTGTTGCCCACCGTAACGATGGCGATAACCGAGGCGATGCCGATGATGATGCCCAGCATGGTGAGCAGGCTGCGCATCTTGTTGCTTTTCAGGCTGGCGAGGGCCAGGCCAAAGTTCTCAAAGAATCCCACGTTCGCCACTCCCCTTTCGCTCGGCCACAATCCGCCCGTCACGCAGGGTTAATACCCGCTGGCATTCCTCCGCCAGGGAGGGGTTATGGGTAATCAGCACGATGGTTTTGTTGTATTTTTCGTGCATTTCGTGGAACAAATCCATCACCACCCGGCTGGTTTCGCTATCCAGCGCGCCGGTTGGTTCGTCCGCCAGGATGATGGCAGGCTCGTTGACCATGGCGCGGGCGATGGCCACGCGCTGCTTTTGCCCGCCCGAAAGTTCGTTGGGCTGGTGTTTGGCGCGCTCGCCCATCCCCACACGGGTCAGCCATTCCATGGCGCGGCGGCTGCGCTCGCCCGCCGATACCCCGGCGTACAGCATGGGCAGCTCCACATTTTTTAAAGCGCTTTGCCGCCCAATCAGGTTGTAGGTTTGGAACACAAAGCCGATTTTTTGGTTGCGGATGGCCGCCAGCTCATCATCGGCGGCATCGTGGATATCCACCCCATCCAGGGTGTAGGCACCGCTGGTGGGCTTATCCAGCACGCCAACAATGTTCATCAGGGTGGATTTGCCCGACCCCGATTCGCCCACCACGGCCACAAACTCGCCCGCGCGCACCTGCAAATCAATTCCGTGCAAAATTTCCAATTCATTGGGCATACCGATATAGTAGCTTTTGCGGATACCCCGCATATCAATCAGCAGTTGGCCCTTTGTGGGGGTGTTGATGCTGGTTTTTATCGCTTGGGTGATTGTTTTGGCATCTGTCATTGGTTACTGGTCTCCCCCCCGGTGGCCACCGCCGCCGCCATCCGGGGGCGCTTCGCCCGCCTCGGTGACGGTTACCGTGCCGCCCATCTGCCCGCCAAAGGCCATCTCCTCGGAGGTGCGGGTGTCTGCGGTTTCCAGCCCTTCGCTCAAATCGGCGCTGGAGCGAATCACATCCCCTTCGGCAAGGGTATCGCCCGAAATTTCAATGTAATAATCGTTGGCGGTGCCGGTGGTTACGGTAACCTCCTCAAAGGTCATATCCACACCGCTGCCCCCGGTTTTGCGCAGCACGTAGCTGCTGCCGCTCTCGGCGGTAGCCACCGCGTCGATGGGCACGGCGAACACATTTTCGGTGGTGGTTTCCAAAATTTGCGCCTTGGCCTGCATCCCAATCAGCAGCTTGCCGCCGGTTTCGCCCGTCACGCTGATTTTTGCGCCAAAGGTGCCCTTATCGTTGGCAACCGGGTCAATTTGGGTTAGGGTGCCTGCAATCTCCTGGTCGCCGGTGGCATCGCTGGTAATCAGGCAGCGCATACCGGCGGTAAGGTTGACAACATCGTCCGACGGGATGGTTACGGTAACCGTAAGCCCCTGGGTATCCTGGATGGTGGCAATGGTGCCGGTGCCCACCGAGCCGACGGTGGCGTTCAGCGCCGTGATGGTGCCGCTCATGGTGGCGGTTAAGGTACAATCGGCCAGGGTGTTTTGCAGGGTTGTCAAGGTATCGGGGGTGCGCTGGGCCTGCTGCAATTTTAAGGCCGCATCCTCCACGCTCTGCTTTTGGGTTTTTAGCGCGGTCGAGTTTTTCTCGTTATCGTAGCTATCGCGGGCGGTTTTTACCGTCTGCTCGGCGGTGGTAACGGCCTTTTTGGCAGTTTCCAGCGCCTGGTTGGCCGCCGAGAGGGTGGTATCGGCGGTGGCCAGCGCTTTTTCAATCTCGCCATAGTTGGTGTAGCCAAGCGCCGCGTTGCCCACGCTGTTCTGGGCATCGGTCAGGCTTTTTAAGGCGCTATCGCAAATGCCGGAGGCACTCTCGGCGTAGGCGGTGCCAACATCGTTCAAATTCACGATGGCGGCATCCACCCCATAGCCGACAATCTGGCCGGTAAGCGCAGCCACATCACAGGTGTTGCTGCCGCTGACGGCGGCGGTTGCACCGGCGGTGCCACTGCTGGTGGCCACGTTGCCGTTATACAAATGGTATGCGTTGATCATATCCTGCGCGCCGCTTACAAGGTTGGCACCATCTAGGGTGCCCGCCTGGTAGGCCGCCACACTGTTTTGGTAGTTGGCAATGGCCGCGTTCAGCGCATTCAGGGCGTTGGTTTGGCTGGTAAGCGCCGCATTGTAGGCATTTTGGAAGGTGGCAATTTGGGCCGCGGCCGTATCGCTGGCAGAGCGGATGGTATCGTAGCTGCTTTTGGCTTTATCGTAGCTGCTTTGCGCATCCGAAAGTGCCTTTTGTGCATCCGTCAGGGTGATATCAGCTTGGTCAATTTTAGACTGCAAATCCAGCAGGTTGTTATCGTGCTGGGTAACGGCCGTGTTGTAGCTATCCTGCGCGCGGGTGTAGGCAAGCTGGGCCGATAGCAGAGCATCGCTTTGGCTCTGCTTGGCGCTGGCAATGCTTTTTTCCAGGTCGGTGGTATCAAGGGTGCAGATGACATCGCCCGATTTTACGCTATCGCCCACCTGCACCGCCACGTTGGAAACCTTGTAGTTTTTGGCAGCGTCCGAAACGGTTACGCTTGCCACACTGCCCGAGGCCACCGTGCCCGAAACCGTAACGGAATTATCTAAGCTGGTTTTTTGCAGGGTGGTGGTGCGTACATACTGGTAGGTGGTGGCAGCGGGCTTGGCCGCAAAAAATTTGCGGTAGGCCATTACGCCCACCCCCACCAGCACCACGGCCAGCAGCAAGGTAAGCAGCTTATGGCGGGCAAACCACAGCTTTTTTTTTGGCTTTTTCTTGTTCGGGGGGGTGCCGGCCGCGGTAGCTTGCGCGGCGGGCTGGGTCTCGGCCTGGGTGGTGGGCAGGATGGTTTCCTCCTGCTGCGCCATGGGCTGGTTGCTCTCTTGCATAAATCTGCCTCTCCTTATTGCGCCATAGGCTGGGCATTTGTGCTGAAAGCCTGCCCCACTGCGCTTTTTGGTTTATTTTACCATGTATTCATGATACGGGTAAGTTGTGATAAAAGCATGGCAAAACCATGAAAAATCCCCCGCCATCTTTGTGCGTTATTACCCATTATACTCTATAATAACGAAACAGGCACGAAGTATTTTGCAGCATTTGCAAAAATATTTCGTGCCTGTTTGTGTTTTTGTAACGTATTCCGTTTTTTTAACGCGCCAGACGGGCTTTGCCTGCCGTTGCCGCGGGTGCTTTGGTTAGCGTTCCTCGCGGAAATAGGCAATACCCAAGCTGGCGGGGGGCTGGTTTTCCTTCTTTTTGCGAAGCGATACCACCACCAGCACGACGATGGTGACAAGATAGGGTAGCATCTGGATTAAATCGGTCATCGCGCTGGATACCGTGATGCCCAACACGCTGGGCAAAAACTGATACAGCCAGTATAATGTGCCAAATAAATACGCACCCCAGATGGCGTTCAGCGGTTTCCAGGTGGTGAAGATGACCAGTGCCACGGCCAGCCAGCCCAGCGCCTGAATCTGCCCGGTGGTGGCCCAAATGCCCTGGTTATAATCCAGCACATAGTACAGCCCGCCCACCCCGCAGATGGCCGCGCCTGCGCAGGTGGCAAGGTATTTGTAGCGGGTTACGTTGATGCCCGCCGCATCGGCGGTGGCGGGGTTTTCGCCAACGGCCCGCAGGTTTAGCCCGGCGCGGGTGCGGTTTAAAAACCAGAACAGGGCAATGGCCAGGGCAATGGCCGCGTAGGCCAAAAACCCGTAGGAGAATACCACCTGGCCCAGCACCCCCAGCCCCGATACAAACGGCAGCTTGGCGGCAAAGGCCTTGTTGGCAAGGGGGGCGGCCGTGTAGCTGGCCCCGTTAAGCACAAACACCCCAAAAAAGTTGGCAACGCCCATGCCAAAGGTGGTTAGGGCAAGGCCGGTTACGTTTTGGTTGGCGCGTAGGGTGATGGTGAGGAAGGCGTAGATTAGCCCGCCCAGGGTGGAGGCGACCAGCGCGCAGAGCAGCGCGATAACCACGCAAACCACCGCGCTGGGGTTGGTGGCCAATTTTTCATAATAGTAGGCGCTGGCAAACCCGGCAAAGCCGCCCAGGTACATGATGCCGGGCACCCCCAAATTGAGGTTGCCGGATTTTTCGGTTACAATCTCGCCCAGGGCACCGTACATAATAATGGTGCCAAACGGGATGGCGCGCATAATCCACGCAATCAAACTGCTGCCCATATCACTTGCCCTCCTTGGTTAACTTTGGTGCTTTGCCCCGCCAAATCAGCCGGAAATTGATGAAAAACTCGCTGCCCAAAATGAAGAAGAGAATAATTCCCGTTACAATATCGGTAGCATACTCGTTCAGGCTGTAAACCGAGGAAATCTCGGACGCACCGCGGGACAAAAAGATGAGCAGGAAGGAGATAAGCGCCATATAAAAGGTGTTGAACTTGGCCAGCCATGCCACAATGATGGCGGTAAAGCCCTGCCCCCCCGCCGAGGTGGTGGAGATGGTTTGGTCTTTACCGGCCACAATCAAAAAGCCGCAGATGCCGCAGATGGCGCCCGAGATGAGCATGGTGCGGATGATGACCCGCCGCACGTTGATGCCGGCGTAGCGGGCGGTGTTCTCACTCTCGCCCACCACGGTAATTTCGTACCCGTGCTTCGAATATTTTAGGTAGGCATACACCGCAAAGGTAAGCACGATGACCACAATAATGTTGATGGTGTACCGCTGCCCGGCAATTGCCGGGAACCACCCCGCCTTGGTGGCCTTGTTGAGGGTGCCCAGGCTGGAAGCCTTGCCCCGCATGATATTGGTCATGCAGGCAACAATGCTGGTGGCAACATAGTTCATCATCAGGGTAAACAGGGTTTCGTTGGTGTTCCAGTGGGCTTTAAACCATGCCGGGATAAAGCCCCACAAGGCCCCCGCCGCCACGCTGGCAACCAGCATGGTGGCAAACAGCACCGGCGCGGGCAGGCTGTTGCCAAAGTAAACCATGACAAGCGCCGTTACCAAGCCGCCCATCAGCACCTGGCCCTCGGCCCCAATGTTCCAAAAACGCATTTTAAAGGCGGGTGCCAGGGCAATGCCAATGCAAAGCAGGGTTGCCAAATCCCGCATGGCCCAGGAGAAGCGTGTTGGGTTGGAGAAGGTGCCCCCCCACATGACGCTGTACACCCCCAGCGGGTTTAGCCCGGTAACGCCAAAGATAAAAATAGCGTCCACCACCAGGGCCAGCAAAATTGCCACCACCCGCACCGCCACTTTTTGGGGGAAGGTAGCGCCATCGCGCTTGACAATGCGAACCAGGGGTTCTTTTTTGATTGTATTTTCAGCCGCTCCGCTCATTGCTGCACCTCCTTCTGCAATTGTGTCATACGCAGGCCCACTTCCTCCTTGGTGGCGGTGGCCCCGGGCAAAATGCCGTTCACCTTGCCGCCGCACAGCACCAGGATACGGTCACACAGGGCCAGCAGCACATCCAGGTCCTCGCCCACGTAAACAACCGCAACCCCCTTCTTTTTCTGCTCGTTCAGAAGGTGGTAGATGGTGTAGGAGGTGTTGATATCCAGCCCGCGCACGGCGTAGGCCGTCATCAGCACAATGGGGGAAGCCGCAATCTCCCGCCCAACCAGCACCTTTTGCACGTTGCCGCCCGAAAGGCGGGATACCGGGGTGTTTAAATCGGGGGTGACAACACCCAGCTCCTCCCGTATTTCTTCGGCAAGGGCGCGGGGCGCCTTTTGGTCCAAAATGGGGGTGCGGCCCTTGCCGTAGCTTTTTAACATCATGTTGCCGGTCATCCCCATCGAGCCGACAAGGCCCATGCCCAGCCGGTCCTCCGGCACAAAGGATAGGTGTACCCCAGCCTCCCGGATATCCCGCGGGCTCATGCCCAGCAGCTCCATGGCGCGGCCCTTGCCGGGGGCAAAAAACTGCACGTCCGAGCCACGCTCGGTGGGCTGCAAGCCGGCAATTGCCTCCAGCAGCTCCTTCTGGCCGTTGCCAGAGATGCCCGCAATGCCCAAAATTTCGCCGCCGAACGCCTCAAAGGATACATTATCCAAAAGCTTAATGCCCTCCTCGCTGGTGACGGAGAGGTTGTGGATGGCAAGGCGGCGCACGGTGTTTTCGGGGGTGGGGCGCTCAATGTTCAGCTCCACCTTTTGGCCAACCATCATCTCGGTCAGGCTGGCTTCGGTGGCGGTTTTTGTATCCACGGTGTCAATGTACTCGCCCTTGCGCAAAATGGCCACCCGGTCGGAGATTGCCAGCACCTCGTGCAGCTTGTGGGTGATGATGACCACGGCCTTGCCATCGGCCTTCATGTTGCGAATCACGTTGAACAGCTTTTCGGTTTCCTGGGGGGTCAGCACGGCGGTGGGTTCATCCAAAATCAAGATATCGGCACCGCGGTAAAGCACCTTCACAATTTCCAGCGTCTGCTTTTGTGAAACACTCATCTCGTAGACCTTTTGCTCAAGATCCAACCCAAACTCGTACTTCTCGCAGATGGCGCGGGCTTTATCCCGCACCCGCTTGAGGTCAAACCGCTCTGCGGCATCCATGCTCAGGGCGATATTTTCGGCTGCCGTAAACACATCCACCAGCTTGAAATGCTGGTGAATCATCCCAATGCCCAGGGCCAGCGCATCCCGGGGGGAGCGGATATCCACCGCCTGGCCGCCCAGGTAAATTTGGCCGCCGTCGGGGTAGTAAATCCCCGCAATCATGTTCATCAGGGTGGTTTTGCCGCTGCCGTTCTCGCCCAGCAGGGCCAGTATCTCGCCCCGGCGCACCTCCAGCGATACATCCTTGTTGGCTACAACCTCGCCAAAGGTTTTGGTGACCTTTTCCAGCCGGATGGCAATTTGTGTGTCCGCCATGCGGGAAGTTCAACTCCTCTCGTTTTGGTTCTGTTTACAAATTTGGTCGGTTACTTTGCGCAAAAAGCGCACAGAGGGAAGCGTGTACCCAGGATACCGCTTCCCTCCATGCATTTTCATTTTATTGGTGTTGCGCTGTGGCCTTAGGCAACAGGCTCGGCATCCTCGGTGATGCCATCAATGCGCAGGGCAAAGTAGGGCGCGCTGCGCAAGGTAGATTCGGAGAAGGCACCATCCACAATGGCTTCCTTGGTTTCGCCCGGGTACACCGCAACGGGTGCGCCGGAGCTGAAATCGTTGTAGGTAAGGTCGATCGGGGCGGTGGTAACGGTGGCGCCATCCACGGTGAAGGTGGCGGTATCAAATACCTTCAGGCTGCCATCCTTGATGCCGGCCTCGGCAGCGGCAACAGCCTCTGCGGTGCCGGCGGCACAGGCAGTGCCCAGCTCGGTGATGCCCACGGCATCGTCCGCGTAGCCCTTAGCCCAATCGGTGGGCAGGGCCTCGCCCTTAAGCGCAGCGGAAAGAGCCTCGGTGTAGTAAGCGCTCCAGTTGTTGGTGGCGCTGGTGAGCGCGGCGTTGGGGGCGGTTTCACGCATATCGATGTTGTAGCCGACCGAGTAGCAGATTTTGCCGCTGTTCAGCAGTTTTTCGGTGGCGGCAGGTGCGCCGGTGGAATCGGCGTGCTGGCCAATGATGACGGCGCCGTTGGCAATTAGGGCTTCGGCGGCAGCGCCCTCTTTATCAATATCAAACCAGGAGTTGGTGTACATAACTTCCATCACAACATTGGGCATTACGCTTTTAACGCCCAGGTAGAAGGCGGTGTAGCCCGAAACAACCTCGGCATAGTTGTATGCGCCGACATAGCCGATTTTGATGTTGCCATCGGCATCGAAGGAATCGGGCTGGGTGGCGGTGGTCAGGGTGCCATCCTCGGTCAGGGCTTTCAGCTTCATGCCGGCAACCACACCCGAAACATAGCGGCTCTCGTAAATGTTGGTGAAGGCGTTTTTGAAGTTATCGAGCCCGGTGAGCGCGGCAAAATCGCCCGTCATCGAAACGAAGGTGGTGTCGGGGTATTTTTCGGCAACCTCTACAAGGTAGGTCTGGTGGCCGTAGGAGTTTGCGAAGATGATGCCGCAGCCCTGGCCCACCAGGTCCTCGGCGGCATCGGCAGCGGCGGAGCTTTCCTCCACCTTTTTCTTCATGATGATGTTCCCCTCGGGGATGCCCAGGGTGGCGGCAGCCGTCTTGATGCCATCGATGTGCGCCTGGCTGTAGCCCTCGGTTTCATCACCGATGCTGATCAGCCCCACCTTAAAATTGGCGGCGTCTGCGGTAGCATCCGCGGTAGCGCCCGACTCGGCGGTGCCCGCCGTGCTGGCGGCGCTGCTGGCCGTAGCGGTAGCGCCGCAGCCAACCATCGAGAACGCCATGGCGGCAGCAAGCAAAATACCCAGTACCTTTTTCATAATTTTCCTCCCATACTGCAAACAAAAATCAAAAAGCGCGGTTCGCCAGGCTTCCCTCTCCCGGATTCGCGCTTTTCTTTCAACAACCTCTATTCTAGTGAAAAAAGACAGTCTTTTCAACCGTTTTCAAGCAAATGTTAAAATTTCGTGAATTGTAGGCGGAAGGCCGGCCTGGCATCTGCTTTCCTTGTGTGGTATGCACAAATTCTTTTATCAAAAGTATTACTTTTGCACATTTTGTTGGGATAACACCCACCGCTTTTTTGTGCAGGCTTGCCTTTTTGGTGAACCGCGCCATAGCACTAGCGGAAGGGCGGCTACCCGTAGGCGGCTAGCCCACCCCTGCGCCGCTTGCCGCAAGATAGCTTTTGCGTAAAGAAATAAAGCTGATGATAAAGTAGATGGCATATAACAGCATAAAGAGTACAAGCGCTGTGCAATAGCCGAGCAATAGCCTAAAAAATGGGACGAACAGCAGCATACCGGAGGACCTGGCGTAGGCAAGGGTCATGCAGAAGGAAAGGATTGCGGCGGTGGCCAGCGGAACCGCAAAAAGGATAAGGAGCTGATAAAGCAGCGCTTTTTCCAACAAACGAAAGGAGTAACCGATGGCTTCGAGTACAAAATAATTGCGCAGCATGGCGGGGCGCTCGCACAGGACGTTCGTTGCA
>JAQUSS010000004.1:43827-52418 GCA_028710135.1 Gemmiger sp.
TTGCAATCACCGTAAAGCCCGCAATGGCCAGGATCATGGCGACATAGAGCGCAGGGAGTGCGGAGGTTGCGTATAAAACCCCGTTGGCTTGCCGGATATCCTCACGAATATCCATATAGTCCGCCGGTGCGGTATTGCCCGTACCCGCCGGTATGGCCCCCTGCGGATGCCGAAGGGGCACAAGGGCCGGAAAGGCAGCCTGCATTTCTTGATACAGCGCCGATGCCTTATCTGCGGTAACGGTTGCATCCAGCAGGACGGAGCACTTTGAAAAATAGGGCGGCAAGGCACGCGTTATCGCATCGGGAAGAACGAGGAGAACCCCCGCCCCGTTTGCATAGCCATCATATTGATCCAGCGGTTCGGTGTAAACCCCGGCAAAGCCGAGCGCCTGGCCGCCCAGCGTGATGGATGGGTTTTGCGCTGCGCATTGTTCAAAGGCCCCCTGCAATGCGGGCAGGCAATGCAGCAAATACCCACTTTGCCCTAACGTGACGGGCGGGTAACCCAAGAATTGGCGGAGCGCCGTGTAATCGCTATAAGAAATGCACAAATCACAGCCGGGCGGTGATGTGAATACCGCATTATAAAAGGTAGAGCCGGGCGTTGCCGCGGAGAAGGTGGTTATATCATTTTTATAAATGGTATAGCAATCGGCGTGGGCATTGCCGCTTTTTTGGATGTACTTTTGATAGGCTGCCAGATGTTCCTGCCCTTGCCCCTGCCCGGTGATGACCGAAAAGGAAAAAGGCACAAGGGCCAAACGATAATTGTAAGTGGTGATGGAGAGCGACACCATGGAAATGAAAAAAAGTGACACCGTAAAGGCACCGGCCAAAAAGGAGAGGACGTTGCGCATAGACTGCATTTTGGAGGTAAAGCTGCGTAGAACCAGCAGGCGAACCGGGCGGTATCTCCAAACGCCCCGCTCCAACACTAGGGTTACCCAGGACGGAAAATAGTGGAAGAACAAGAAAATGAAAAGAAGTGACAAGGACAGGCCAAGCGGAACATCCTTGCCACCGCCCAGTGGTTGGGAAACCATGACAAACACGGCAGAAATAAGGCAGAGGATGGACAGCGGCGTGAAGAGCAGGGCGTTCTGCTTGAGGATACGCGCAGGCGTTTTGTGGGGCGTATCGTATTGCAGCAAGGCAACGGGCTGCAATTTGCGAATGACCTTCAAGCTGCGGAAAGCGGCTATACCATAGGTTAGCAGAAAATAAAGAACCGTGAGGAGGAACGGCAGGGCTGAAATTTTTAGGGCGAAGGCATATTTTTTGCCAACCAAATGAAAGGATACCGCTTTTAACACTTGATAGACAAACGACCCACCCACAAAGCTGAGGAGCAGCGCAACCCCCGAAATATAAAAATTTTCGGCAAGGAAAACGCCGGAAATTTGCCGAGGCTCCATCCCGATGGTGATATAGATTGCAATTTCCTTACTGCGGCACTTTAGGATGAAATGGGTCATATAATTGGTGAGCCATGCCAGAATGCAAACCAAAAAAACCGAAACGACCACCATCAGAAGCCGGAAGGACGTATCGTTGCGCGGGAAAATGTCGTCTTTTGAAAAAAGCAGGGCGTTCAGCCCATGAACGAGGGATAACGAAATAACCAGGGTTATAAAATAGATACTGTAATCGCGGGCTTGCCGTTTGGCATTGCCGAGAGATAATTTTTTCAGCATACCGTCTGCCCTCCCAGTAAAGACACGCCATCCAGTATTTCGTGGTAAAAATCGCGCTTGCTTTTTTCTCCTTTTACAATTTCGCTGAAAAGCTTGCCATCCTTAAGAAAAAGAACGCGCTCGGCATAGCTTGCACAGAGGGCATCGTGCGTGACCATAAAAATGCTGGCGTGCATCGTTTGGTTCAGTGCGCCCATAATTTGCATCAATTTCATGGCGGAGCCCGAATCCAACGCGCCGGTTGGCTCATCTGCAAATATCAGCTTGGGCGTGTTGATAATGGCGCGGGCAAACGCACAGCGTTGGCGCTCGCCCCCGGAAACCTGCGATGGGAATTTATCCAAAAGCGGTTCAATGCCAACCTCGTGGGCCAGTTGGGCAACGCGTGCCGGAACAGCCGCAGGGTCCACCGCATTGACAAGCAGGCTTAAAGAGATATTTTCCCCCAGGGTTAGCGAATCCAACAGGTTGTAATTTTGAAATACGAAGCCGAGGTTACGCCTACGGAAGGCGGCCATCTCCGCTTCTTTGATGGTGCTGCGCGGCACACCGTCAAAAAGAATCTCGCCGGCACTGAGGCTATCAAGGGTAGAAATGCAGTTGAGCAGGGTGGTTTTCCCAGAGCCGGAAGCCCCCATGATACACAAAAACTCGCCATCCGCACTGGTAAATGAGATGTTATCCAACGCCTTGGTAACATTTCCGTTTGCGCCGTAATATTTTTCAACATTCCTTACTTCAATCATACCTGGCACCCTCCTTTGGTTGTGTGCCACCATTATACTGCAAGGCCCGGGGTGATGCCATTGATGAAGGTTGCGATAACCTTACAGTTTTGTAAGTGTTCCCCTCGCCATGCTGCCGCAGCAACCAAAAAGGCTCCCTCGTGAGAGGGAGCCTAAAACGCGTGGCGATTCGGTTTTTGGCTTTCGGCAAGGCGGGAAGGGCGCGGCTACGGCAAGCGCTGCGCCCCCTTTTGAAAGGAAAGGCGAACGCAGGTATATTCATCTACCACAGAGCGAATGCAAATTGCTATCCCCAGCTCCTTGCACAAGCCCTTACATAGATAAAGGCCGATTCCGGTGGAGAACTCTCGCCGGTGGCCGTTGCTGCCGGTAAAGCCTTTGTCAAACACACGCCCCAAATCACTTTCTTTGATGCCACTGCCGTTATCTTGAATTTCAAGGTGAACATGGTGGTCTGTTTCAAAAGCGCGCACTGCCAGGGTCGGGTTGCTTCGCTTATATTGCACACTGTTGTTGATGATTTGGTTGAGGATGAAGCCAAGCAGCTTTGCATCGGTGTATACCGTGTAACCAGCAGGCTGCACCTGTACCGAAAAGTGGTTTTGCAGGAGCAACTGCTTGTTGCTGAGGATGGCGGTGTTGAGCACATCCTCCAGCGAAACCGCTTTGATGAGGCAGTCGTTTGCCAGATAGCCAAGGCGCGTATAATAAAGAATTTGCTCAATATTATACGCAAGGCGGCCAGCTTGAAGCGATATTTTGCGGGTGACATCGGACGGATTGTTTTCACATAGAAGCAAAACAGCCGTGAGGGGGGCTTTCAATTCATGCGTCCACTTTTCAAGCAGCTCTTGATATTCTTCCTTCTCCTGCTCTGCCTTTGAAACATTTTCTGTCATGGATTTCAGCGCGCCCTTGAGAATTTGTATAAGCCGCAAAAGCTGATAAGAACCATCGTTGTGCAGCATCTCCCCCAAGAGATACTTTTTATCGAGGCTTTGCAAAGCGCTCTCCCACTCTGTTAAGATGCGGTTTGTGCGATCATATTTATAAAAGTAATAGAGCGCAGCAACCACAAACCATCCAAGCAAGATGAGCGCGCACTCGCCCGTGCCCAACGATAAAGCCCGCAAATATATCGTGAGCGTGATGGCGCAGACAAGCTGCAAAAGGACAGAAAAGATTTCGTCCTTTAAAAAATCAGAAAATTTCATACGATGTATCCCATACCCCGTTTTGTACGAATGAAATTATGAACCCCAATTTGAGATAGTTTTTCTCTCAAGCGTGTGATGTTCACACTCAGGGTGTTATCGTCGATGTAGAGGTTGGTATCCCACAGATGCTCGATCAAGGTGACCCGAGAAATATACCGCCCGCTGTGGGTCATCAGGTAGTACAAAATTTCCATCTCTCGTTTGCTGAGTTCGGTGCAAGCCCCTTGATAGGTTGCGGTGCAGGTGGAACTATCCAGCCCAAGGCCGCCATATTGTACCGCGGCCGGCAGGGCATTTTCGCCCTTGCTCCGCTTTAAGGCGTTACCAATACGGGCCAGCAGGATGGGGATGTGATACGGCTTGGTGATATAATCGTCCCCGCCCAGGGAGAGTGCTTGCAGTTCATCCATTTTTGAATCCCGGCCGGTGATGAAAATGATTGGGATTTGTGAGGCGCGCCGAATTTTCATGCAAAGGGCAAAACCATCCGTGTTGGGCAGGTTGATATCAAGAAGCAACAAATCGGGGGATGCCTGCAAAAATTGCGCAAGCGGGGCGGCAGGAGCGGAAAAATCGCTTGCGCAGGTTACCCGGTAGCCAGCGTTTTCCAACAGCAGCGTTAATTCCGCACAGATTGCTTTGTCATCCTCGATGATGTAAATATGGTTCATCGGCCGTAAGCCCCCTTCGATAGCAGAAACAGCGATAGCGCGTGGCAACAATCGTTCCGAAAGCAAAACCAGCGCGGCAAAGCCCAACGCCCGCATGGTTCAAATGCCAAATGCCCTCTTCGGCAAAAGCAACCTCAACAGGGTTACCAATAAAACGTATGCTGCATCACGGTGTCACGTTTTTACTTCACTGAAACTGTTCAAAAAAATTCGTAATACGCGCAATCGTCTTTTTTGCGTTACCTTTTATAATAAATAGCTCTCTATCATCGTGTATTACCGGCACACCGATAAACGCCGCGAGCGTTTCTTCAAAATGTTCGCATTGCTCTGCCGATAGCTTGCCGTTTTCGGGCGGGAATCCCTCAAAAATCAGATACATCATACCATTATCCAGCACTTGAAGCAACGGGGGTTCCAGCTTATCAAAAGCATCCAGCAGTATTTCTTCCGTCACACGCTCTTGGGGCACAGGCTCCTGCAAAGCATCCGGCAACCCCCAGACGGTATAGTAATCATAAAACGCGTCCTCAATGATGCGTATCTCCGCTTTACGCTCTGTGATAGGAATTTTACTTGCCAGGCGCACATTTTCCGTATAGTGATATTCGATTTTATCACCCCGAACAATGATCTCACACCATGCGCCGCCACCGTGCATGGAAACCTTAGGCGGGTGCGTTACATGAATATCCGCACCTGTTCTTTCCGGATAAAGGGTTATCGCTTGCCGCAGCTTGCCATGGTTGGCATTTGGCCTGCCACTAAGCCCCTTGGTTTCATACAGGCGAAGCATATCCCCTATTTGTGTTGGGGTGATTTGCTTTGCCTGCTTTCTCCATCTTGAAAATAGTGCCATTGCTTTTCGCGCCTCCTATAGGGCAATTGGGCGAGCAATCGGGCGGGCAATCGGGCGGATAATATCCGCCCCTACCGTGCGCATATCTTTGAGTTTCTATATGGTGACGAGCCGTGTTTAGGCGTTAATTCGCATTTGGTTTCATTCTCAACGTATGCCGTTATTTTGATGCCACCACGCCGCACCGAGAGTACAGAAGGAAATTTATTGGTTACCCGCATACGACAAATCAAGGGTGCCGGTTTTTCCGTCAACGCTGCACGCCATCTCACACAGGGTGGCAAAATCTTGTACCGAAAGATAGCGTGGGTCGGTATCCTTGCCGATGTATCTCCGGTTTTCTTTGATATAGAGCGATATATCCAACGCTTTTCCATTGCGTTTGAACGCAGGCACGCCTTCTAATTTACCGTTGTAATCATAGGGCAAATACAGCTCGTAGTTATTGCCGTTTATCCGGTACGTGTGTGTATCCGCCCCTGAATCATAGGAATACCCACTTTCGGGATAATACTGCTGGATAAACCCGCCGAGATAGGCCAGGGCGATATCGACTTCGTATTGCTCTCTCTCGATGCTATACGGAACAATCCCCAATGCTTTCTTAACCGCCGTTGCTTCTTCCTGGTTGAACATATAGTGCTCTATCTGCCTCACCGGGTGTGACGCAATTTGTTCTTCGGTAACAGGAAGATTTTTTGCCCATTTATAGTGCTGCGCATCATAAAGATATTCTATCTCCAGTTCGCTTTGCACTATTTCCTGCTGGTGCACCCTGTCTAAAGAATAAATCCCTCCCCCGTTGCTGCCTTCTCCAAAGTAAACCGTAAAATCTATCTGCGCTTTCCCGGAATGCGGGCTCAACTTCTCCTGCAAAAACTGTTGTACCGCACAAAGTGTCGCTGCTGCATCCGCACATTGTGCATATTCCTTTACATGAACGACACAGCCGTATTTATATACGGTCGTATCGGCTTGCGGCATATGCAATGCCACAATTGCCTCTAGCGCCTTACCATAAAAGGCAACAAGCTGCTCTTGATAATCGGTGTACGTCGATTCGCTGAGAATCCCACGCATTTCGGCATTACCGCCCAGTATATGGCGAACCTCAAATGTAAACCCAAGTGCCGATTGATAGACATAGGTAACGCTTGTCCAATCGTCCCTGGTTCGGCTCACCATCTTCGCATCCCCATATTTTTCTTGCACATAGCTATCCATTGATGTCTGTGGCGAAAATAGAATCGGCACGCAACCGGCAAACAATAGGGCAGAACCTATGGCGAACAGCAGGCAAAGTACTTTTTTATGTTTGTCTTTCATTGGCTTTCTTCTCTCTTTCCAGATTCCTATCCATCTGCGCTTGAATAAGCGCCCTACCGGTGCCTACCCGTTTTGTTGGATGGATTGGTTATCCTGCGGCCGGTGTTCACTACACAAAATAGAATGAACCTTCTCCGACAAATTTAATGTTATCTTTCAACAATATCTATTTTACCACAAATTCAGCAAAGAGGAAACATTATCTTTTTCGTGGGGGTTTTTCCGCCTTGCGGCGCTACGGGGGCAGGGGGCAAAACCGTGTAGATTGGTGCTCGTTCATCGGTGGGCAAGCACAAAAACAGGCGCAAAAAAATAGGGCGGCCGTAAACGGCAACGCCCTAATGGTTCCTAATGGTTTCAGTTTTAAATGCCAAATGCCAAACGTCAAATGCTCTCTGCGGTAAAGGCAGCGGCAAATTCCATCTTGCGCTTGCCCCGCGCCGTTAAAACAAAAAGGCAAAAAACAGGTGGGATAACGGCACCGCCAGCGCCATGCCCCCCACCGCCGTGGCGGCCACCTTGGCATAGAACACCAGCTGCGCCTTGCGGGCCGCGCGGGGGTCGGGCGCGGGCATTTTGGCCGCGGCCCCGGCGGGCTTTTTCCGCCGCTTTTTCCCCTGCGGGGGGGCTGCCGGTTCTGCCACCGCGGCGGGGGCTTCCTCCGGCCGGGCAAAGGCCGCCAGCAAGCCAAACAGCAGCATCACCTCGGGGAAAATCATCGATACCCGAATGCTGACCACCGCCTGGGCCAGGTAGCTGCAAAGGGCCAGCACCAGGGGGGCCACCGCCGGCCTTGCCCAATTTTTTAGCCCCTGGCGGATATGCGCCACCACAAACACCAGCCAGGCCGCCAGCCCCAGCAGGCCGGTGGTAAGCAGCTGCTCCAGGTATTCGTTATGGGCGGCGTAAAAGGTGCTGAGGCGGGCCGTGCCATCGTTGCCCGCCCAGGCGGCCACCGCGCTGTGCATCATGCCGGGGCCGTACCCCAACAGCTTGCGCCACCAGGGGCCATCGGCCCACACCCCCGCCGCCGCCCGCCAGGCGGTGCCACGGTAGGTGCCCCAGTCATCGTTAAAAATCAAATAGCCATCCACCGCCCCCAGCGAGGGGAAGCCCGGCCAAAAGTTTGCCAGCAAAAACAGTGCCACGGCACCCGCCAGCACCGCCACCGTAACCACCCGGCCCACGCGGTAGAGCCGCAGCGGCCGCAGCGAACCTGCTGGGTGGGCGGCGCGGTACCGCCCACACAGCGCTACCCCGCCCCACACCAAAAAGCAGGCGGCCCCGCCCGGTATGGCCAGCGCCGGCGCGCCAAACTCGGCCAGGATGGAGGTGCCGCCCTGGGTGTAAACGGTGGCCCGCATATGGTGCATCCAGCCTGCCCAGCAGAAAAACATCCCGCCCAGCAGCGCCAGGCGGCGAAGCTGCCGTTCATCAAAGCTGCGGTGGCACACCACCAGCATCAGGGCCGCACCCACCCCCAGCAGCAGCCCCTCGGCATCCACCACGGCCAGGCCCAGGGTGCCAAAAAAGGCCGGGATGCCAAACAAAAGGGTGCGCTTTGCCCCCTTTGCCTGCAAAAATGCCCAAAATACCAGCGGCAACACCAGGCTTAAATACCCGGCGTTAAAATCCTTCTGCCCCAGGGTGGAAAAAAACTGCGCCCGCTCCACCACCGCGGTGTTGGCGTAGGTGCCGATCAAATCAATATTAAAAATATTGCAGGTGTACAGCACCGGCACCAAAATGACCGTTGCCCCCACGCAAAGGGTCAAAAAATCAAAATCCGCCCGCCGGGCAAAGGCCCGCACGCAAAGGTAGCCCGCCGCGGTAAGCAGCACCAGGGCCAACCCGCCGTAGTAGCTGCCCAGCCCCCACACCGAGGCCCCCGGCGAGAGGGAGGTTGCCGTTGCAAGTAGGCTGGCCCCCGCAAAGGCGGCCAGGCCCCACAGCCCCAAATCCCGCTTGCCAAAACGCCCCGGCACCGCCGCGGCGCCGATGGCGGCCCCCGCGCCCAGCAAGGCCATAAATAGCAGGAACAACGTGCTTACCCCGGTAAATTTGGTGACGCCGAGG
>JAQUSS010000005.1 GCA_028710135.1 Gemmiger sp.
CCCTTTTCCCCGCTATTGATAACCCGGATACCACCTTCTACCCGGCATCGGATGTGGAGGCAAGCTTTTTGCTGGAAATTGAGCTTTCGCCCACCCTTACCCTTGAAAAAACCGTTACCGGCAACCTTTCAGACCCAAACAAGGCCTTTGATTTTACGCTTTACCTAAACGACAAACTGCCAACCCCCGGCACCTACCCTTACGAAATTTACGATGTGAACACGGGGGAGGTGAAACGTAAAGGCACCATTACCGCCCAGGGAGATTTATCTACCCCGGCGCTGGCAAAGGTAAAGCTTGCCCATAACGAGCGCCTGCGGGTGCTGGGGCTGCACCAGGGGGCAGAGTACCGCTTTGTGGAGGATGACCAAAGCCCCAGCGGCTACACCACAGGGTTCACCCATACCGATGCCGCAAATACCAAAACGACCCATAACGCCAGCCGCGATACCACCGCTGCCACCGAAAACGGCGGTAAAACGCTGGAGGTTGCCCCGGGCAACACCACCCAGCCCGGCATGGTAGACCAACACGTGCGCTTTACCAACACCAAGGAGAACACACCCCCCACCGGGCTGCAATTGCACCCGGGGGCCTACCTGCTGCTGGCGGCACTGCTGCTGGCGGGGCTTGTGGCACTGGGCGCGGCCCGCCGCAAACGCCGCCCCCCACTTGGGGAGGAGGAACGCTGATGGCCAACACGCTGGAAGAAATTGCCGAAATGATTGAGAAAACCAAGTTCCGGCGCAAGCTGTTGGGCGGTGTGGATGAGGCGGATGCCTGGCGAGTGATGCACCGCCTTGTGCAGGAATATACCGACCGCATTGATGCCGACCGCAAAACCATGCTGCGGGAAATGCGGGCCGATAAAGCCCGCATTGCCGCGCTGGAAGCACAGCTTGCCGCACAACCGCCCCCCGAGGAACCGCCCCATGGATGAACAACAACTGGCCGCGCCCCTGCCGGACGCTGTAAAAATTATTGAAAAAAAGCGCTACCGCCTTGCCGCCCGTGCCGAATTTTTGGGCCTGCTGCGCCGCCTTGCCATGGTTGCCGTGGGCGGGTGGGTGCTGTTTTACCTGGTGTTTGGCTTTGCGGTGGTAAAAGGGCAGGGGATGTACCCCCGGCTTTCGGATGGGGATTTAACCTTTTTTTACCGGCTGGAAACCAGTTTTGCCGTTGGCGATATTTTGGCGTTCCAACAAAACGGGGCGCAGGCGTTTGGCCGCATTGTGGCCATGCCGGGCGATACCGTAAATTTTACCGAGGATGGCCAACTGGTGGTGAACGGCAACATGCAGGAGGAAGAAATTTTTTTCCAAACCACCACCGCCGGGCGGGCCACACAGTACCCCCTGGCCCTGGGCAAAAACGAGGTGTTTGTGCTGGGGGACGACCGCCCCTACGCGGTGGATAGCCGCGATTATGGCGCGGTGCACCTGCAAAATATCCAAGGGGTGGTGCTGTGCATTTTCCGCAGCCGTGGGCTGTAAAACGCAAAAAGGGCGTTGCAGCCTTTTGTTTATAAAACGCTGATACTTAAAAAACATGGAGGAATTAGAATGAAACTCGCAAAACAGCTTTTCACCACGGTGGCCGGCCTTGCACTGGCTACCCTGCTGGCCGTGCCGGCGTTTGCCGCCCCCACGCCGGCCACCCCCGCACCCAAAGCGGAAATTGACGTAACCAAAATTGTGACGACGGACGATGCAACCAAGTTCCCGCTGGGGGACGAGTACAAATTCAAGCTTGAGCCTGTCGACGTGGTGATGGGGCGTGATGGGGGAACAAAGTTTACAAAGAAAGATATGCCCATGCCGGCAGCAGACACAAATCTGAATGTAACTGTAGATGGTGTGAATGAAAACCGCACCGCTACGCTGACCATCAAGGGGCTTGCTTCGAAGGATACGGTTGGTGATGGCGACCAGAAGCGCGACCGTGACGGCTTGTTCCCCAGCATGACCTACACCAACACCGGCATTTATACCTATAAGCTGACAGAAATTATCCCTACCCAGGGAGAAACCGGCGTTATCTACGATACTACAGAATATTTCATCAACGTGTATGTAACCAACGTGATTGATGATGTCACCAAGCAACCGGTAGTGAATGCAGATGGTACGCTAGCTGTTACCGTCAGCAACATTACCTTGTACAAGGAAACAAACGGCAATATTGCGCTGCAAGACAAGGATAATAACGATATCAAGGCAGAGGATGCCGACGACGATGCAAAAGTTGCTATCACAACTGCCCCGAAAACCGACGATGCCACAACCATGGCCATCAACGCCCCGTTCACCAACAAATTTGACGTTGAGGATTTGACCATTTCCAAAACCGTTACCGGCAACTTGGCCGACCCCGATAAAGAGTTTGATTTTACCTTTACCCCTGGCGATAATGCGACCACTGGCTACGAATATACATACGAGGTATACACCATGGCGGGCGATGCCCCGGCCGCTGGTGATGTGCCAGTAGTTCCCTCGAAGGCAGGTTCTTTCACCGATGGTGGCACCAACAAGGTCAGCCTCAAGCACAAGCAGTATGTTGTTGTTACCGGCGTGCCGGTTGGCCTCAAGTATACCATTGCTGAAACGGCTGTCACTACCCCCGCGAACCCCAGCGCCTATACCACAGCGATTGAATGGCAGAATGGTAATGCCACGGTGGACGCAGACCATGGCACCTTGGGCGATATTGAAAAGGGAACTAGTGTGGTGACGACCGGCGAAAAAGTGATTAAAACCACCACCACGAAAGCCGGCGAAACAGGCAAGCGGGATAACCATGCCTACTACACCAACCACGTAGAGCAAACCACCCCCACCGGCGTGTTGCTGCGTGTGCTGCCCTTTGTTCTGTTGGCAGGTATGCTGGTTGCCGGTATCGCCCTGATGCTGCTCAACCGCAAAAAGAACCGTGAAAATGGGTACCAAGGGCTGTGATTGCGGCAAAACCGGCACCCCAAAAACCTGTTTCTCAGCACCTTTGGGGGGCATTTTCCGGCACCAACCGCTTTTTGGATAACGTGGTTAGCGCGGTGCTGGCGGTGCTGCTGCTGTTTACCGGCTACGCCCTGTGGAACATTTGGCAGGTATACCGCGGCGCGGCGGTGGATGCGCAAATTGTTGGCTATAAACCCGATGGCACCAACAACGCGCTCAGCTTGGCCGAGCTGCAAGGCATCAACCCCGAGGTTTGCGGCTGGCTAACCATACCCGATACCAACATCGATTACCCGCTGGTGCAAGGCCCCGATAATGCCGCCTACCTGAACCGGGATGTTTACGGCAATTTTGCAGTTAGCGGCAGCATCTTTCTCGATTATAAAAACCAACCCGATTTTACGGATTTTTACACCATCATCTACGGCCACCATATGGATGGCGGCGCTATGTTTGGTGATGTAACCAACTTCCGGCAGGAAGAATATTTTGCGGCCCGCCCCACCGGCACCATCTTTTTGCAAAACGCTACCCTGCCGCTGGATATTTTGGCCTGTGTGGATGCAAGCGCCTACGACCGTATGCTCTATACCCTAAATTATGGCGATGCCGCCGCACAGCAAGCCCTGCTAAACTATATCCGCGAAAATGCCGTGCAGTACCGCGAGCAAACCCTTGCCCCCGGCGATGTGCTAACGGCACTTTCCACCTGCTCTACCGCATCGGCGGATGCCCGCACCATTTTAATTGCCGTAGTGCGCCGTTCGGGCGTGCAAACGGGCTGAAAGGAGGCCACGATTGCGCCACAGTTTTTTAAATAGATGGCTACCCCTTGTGCTGGTGTGCGTGGCGGGCTTACTGTTCAGTGTTTCGGCCTATGCAGCCGAGCCGGGCGCGGCTGCCGCCCCGGTTACCGCCAAGGTGGAAATTGCCGCAAGCCTTGTTTTGCAGGGCAATATGCCCGGCGGTGCCGGCCCCTATACCTTTACCCTAACGGCGCAGGATGCCGCCAACCCCATGCCCGCCGGTGCAAGCGATGGGGTAAAAACCGTTACCCAGGCGGGGGCGGGGGACTTTAGCTTTGGTAGCATCACCTTCCCCAAAGTGGGGGAGTACCACTATACCATACGCCAAACGCCCGGCAATTTGCCCGATTGCCGCTACGATACCCGCGTGTACACGGCAACCGTGTATGTGCAGTGGCAAGCCGAGGTGGCGGGCGCATTGCAGGCCACCCTGGTTTTGGGTGAAAACGGCAACCCCGCAAAACCGGCGGCTGTGCAGTTTACCACCACCGGCAGCGCGCCGGATGCCGCCGGGCCTGCAACCACGCCACCGCCGCCGCAGGCCAGCGCCGCGCCCACCGGCGTGGGGGCTGGTGGGCCGTGGCTGGCCCCACAAACGGGCGATGCCGCCAATATAGCGCTGCTGTTTTGGGCGCTGGTGGCATCGGCCACCGGGCTGCTGGCCCTTGCCATCTTGCGTGCAAAACGCAAAAGCTAACCCCGTTACCAGCATATAAAACCAAGTGTGGGTACAGCAAAGCCGAGTGCCTTGCCGTGCCCACACAACTGTATTATAGGAGAATTTTATGCTTATTTCCTCTTTGTTTTTTGCCCTAAGCCTCATCTTGATTTTGGGGCTGATTGCAGGCTTTATCGTTACCTGGGGCTATGTGAAAGCCCCGCCGGACCAAGCCTACATTATTTCCGGCATGAAAAGCGAGGGCAAAATTTTGATTGGCCGCGCGGGGATACGCATCCCATTTTTGGAGCGGCTGGATAAATTGTACCTTGGCCAGATGACGGTGGATATCAAAACCGAGCAATCGGTGCCCACCAACGATTTTATCAACGTGAATGTGGATGCCGTTGCCAAGGTGCGCATTTCCCCCACCACCGATGGGATTAAGCAGGCGGCAAAAAACTTTTTAAACAAGCACCCGGAGGCCATCACGGCAGATTTGCAGGATTCTTTGCAGGGCAATATGCGGGAGATTATCGGCACTCTGACCCTTAAGGACATCAACACCGACCGCGACAGTTTTTCCGACCAGGTGATGCAAAAAGCATCGCGCGATATGGAAAAGCTGGGCATTGAAATACTATCCTGCAACATCCAAAATGTTACCGATGAAAACGGCCTTATCAAGGATTTGGGTGCCGATAACACCAGCCGCATCAAAAAGGATGCGGCCATCGCCAAGGCCCAGGCAGACCGCGATGTTGCCATTGCACAATCGGAAGCCGACAAAACGGCCAACGAGGCCCGTGTGCGGGCACAGACCGAAATTGCCCAGCGCAATAACGAACTGGCCATCCGGGAGGCCGAGCTGAAAGCACAATCGGATGCCGAGAAGGCCAAGGCGGATGCCGCCTATGAAATTCAGCAGCAGGCGCAGCGCAAAACCATTGAAATTGCCAAGGCGGATGCGGATATTGCCAAGCAAGAAAAAGAGGTAATTGTGAAGCAGCGCGAGGCCGAGGTGCAGGAGGAAAGCCTAAACGCCACCATCAAAAAGCAGGCGGATGCCGATTTGTATAAGCGCAAGCAGGAGGCAGAAGCCAAAAAGTTTGAGCAGGAGCGCAGCGCCGAGGCGGAAAAATTTGCCGCCCAGCAGCGCGCCGAAGCACTGCGGATTGGCAAGGAGCAGGAGGCCGCCGGTATCAAGGTGGTGGGCGAGGCGGAAGCCGAGGCCATCCGCCAGCGCGGCGTTGCCGAAGCCGAGGCCATGGAGAAAAAGGCGGAGGCCTACAAAAAATATGGCCAGGCGGCCATGGCGGAAATGGTGGTTAAAATTTTGCCCCAAATTGCAAAAGAGGTGGCCACCCCGCTTGAAAAAATTGATAAAATTACCATTTTTGGCGGCGGAAGCGATGGCTCTGCCGGGGTGGATGGGCTGGCGGGCAATGTGCCTGCCGTGATGGCCCGGACCTTCCAAACCGTTAAGGAAGCCACCGGCATTGATTTGGCCGATATTGTGCGCGCCGAAACCTACGATGCCAAGGTTACCCAAAACCTGAATATTTCGGGCCTGGGGGAGGGCGCGTCAAACCAAGTGGCCGCCGCCACCGCCGCCCGGGCGCTTGCCGATAAAGCAGGCGATAAGCCCGGCAAATTGAAATAAGCTGCATTTTGCGGGGGCGCTAAAAAATGGCCGGAGGCTATTTTTTGAGCATCTGCCCCGGTTGCCGCCTTTCGCCGCCCTGCGCCTAGCTTTTGGGGGCCAGGCGGCCCACCTGCCATTCTGAAGAAGGTGCCAAAGAACCGTATCCAAAGGTTCTAGGGCACCCTCAGGGTGGCAGGTTTTTTGTTGTGCGGGGCAACTTAGGATGGCAGGTTGCTTGTTGTACCTGGCTTTTTGCCTCCGCTTTTTATGGCAATTGCAGTTTATTTCGGTTATGGTAATCGATAGCGCATAAGAAATAAACGGTATAAAAACTATAGGTGGGCATCGCATTGGGCAGTTTTATCTAACTTTTTCAGTCCTCTAATCCTGTGGTGGTATAAGCTATGCACGGCAAGCCTTGAATAAAATCATCAAGATTCAGCGTACTTGGCGCGTCAGCAATCGTTTTGAATATATCTTGAATATGTACGAAAGTTTTTTCACGAGATGCTTTGATGTGATTCAAAGATATCGTATCGAGTGTCATCCATAAAAAATAGAAATTTTGGTCGGTTTTATGGCGCGTTCCCAACAAGAGCGGTAGCTGCTGCCCTTTTTCTCCTACGAGGCAGCATAGCTTTTCAATGAAGGTTTCGACTGCAGCTATAGAGATTTCAAAATCATTGCCATTGAGCGAGGCTAAATTTTCCAGCATTTTGGTGATACGGTCTTTCGATGAAACTCTGGCACAAATGTGGCGATCACGCACATATATAGTCAGCAGGTCCTTATAACGCATTTTATTATGTCGGGTTTGATAATTAAGATAGGCCAATGCGGTGATTAGTTCTTCGTTGCTCATGCGAGTATCTTGTACACGAAAAATTTTCCCTTCATATTCCGATGCTAAATCTTTGATTTTCTTTGTGATATCTTGCGCCACATAGGCATTCCACATTTCAAAAGAGTTCGGCTTGATTGGGAATGGTTTGGTGTTAAGACGAAGAAACAAATCAATGCTGTTGAAATTTGGATTTTGCATTGCATCGATTTCCACCACATCAAGCGAAAAATCCAAGATATTGTCTATGTATTTGGGGTACCTTTCCTGTACTTTGTCGACGTTTAAGCCGTTCAGTTCTTTCAGGATTATCAACCCGCTAAGTTTGAACTTGTGTTTTTTAGACGTTTGCTCTATCCCGTTTTCGTCTTTATACGTTTTCCCCAAAAAGCCTATCAATGTAAGGATACGCTGCTGCCCATCAATAACTTCTTTTATTTTATCTTCTCGCTTATAAATATAGATGGGGGGAATTTTTATCCCAAGCATAATGCTTTCGAGCAAGTAAGAAGATTTTTGTATGTTCTTCGTTTCGGATCGCTGGTAAGATGGGCGTACAAGAAATTTTGATTGCTTCATTTCTGCAAGAATATCGTAAATTGTCGTAGAGGTTGGATCGGGCTTTATCAACCTTAATTGGCTTAATTGCTCACAGGGAGAGGATTCTCCCATGATTTTAGAAAAACGTGAAGCATTTTTGATTTTGCCTGCAAAATCCACCGCATATTTTTGTGTAAAATAGTTTGCTGCAAAGCGATATCGATCCAAAGTTGCATTTCTATAATGACTTCCCGTGGATTCGAAAATAGATTCTGGTGTTTTGCTGTCGTTTATAATTCCCTCCCATAGCCGTACATCATGCTGTGAGTTGATTAAGTCTTCGGCAATTTGAGAGGCATCACTGAATGTAATGGCTTTTCCTTGCTCCAATGCTATAAAAATTCCCCAACAGAGGCTTTCGTACAATAGTGTATTGTTATAGATGTATTTTGAGCTGATTTTGGATTTTACTTCTGCAAGGATATCAACCACGGTCAAAAAGCGAGCAACCTCGTTAGCTGCTGATTTTTTAGTGATTTCGGCCGAATAAAAACTGCGAATGATATCATACCGATGCGAAGATTTTGCATAACTATATATGGGGATTTCCGGCATCGTAAGGAGAGTGCGAGCACGATCCAATAGAATATTGATTTTATCCCGAGGGGCGAGCATTGTTTTGTTTTTAGACAAGAATAAATCTTCAGCCTTTCCCAATCTCACACTGTCTTTGCCAAAAGTTTCTTTTAAGGTGGTTGTGATAGCATCCGCAATGTATTCTGCACGAGCATTCTCTTCCCTTTTCAGCGGTGTGATACCAGAATTATAGCGTTTAAAAATCTCTTTTTTTATTTTGTCTGCTTTTTCTACCGTTAAAGAGGGTTCGTTGGGAACACGGCACTGAAGTATACGCAGCTTTGTGCTAGTGAAACAATCTCTTGTGTTAGAATCAAGGTCGACATATCTTTTACCGGCAAAAGAAAACAGACGATGTAACCCTGACTCTTGTAAGGGGAGATCGTTATGTAAAAAGTTAAGCAATGTTTCGTAGCGTTGCCGCCCGTCAATTACCTCGTTCTTTTCGTTCAGAACAGCTTCACCGTCGAATAAAACCAGGGGTGGTATTTCTGTGCCCAATAAAATACTCTCAATAAAATAAGTTGCCTTTTCTTTATCCCACACATAGTTCCTTTGAAAATACGGTTTATAATTGATTCTTGAAGAAAAACGTTCATTTAAAAAAATGGATTGCACCGTACGCAATGTGTTTTCTATCCTTAAAGTGGATTTAAAAATATCTCGAATATCGCTGTAATCAAGATTCCAAGAGGAGATGTCCTTTGTATTAGCCATTGTTTTCACCTATCTGCATTCGTTGCATTCTCTCTTTCGAGTTAAATCCGGGTTCGTACTTGGAAACAACAGAACCCTGAAAGAAAAACTCGTTATTATAATTTATCCGTTGCTTGACCAATGCGTCTAAGGCAAACCGAAATACATATTGCCAACTTTTGTTTTTCATTGCATTCGTTATTTGATCTATCGTTGGGAGCCATTCATAAAGGTACCTACATTCGTCTAAGGCTACCATGTCCGTATACATTTCGGTTTGTTTCGCGCAATATTGGTAAGCCTTACCCATTTGCGTATTGCTGTGCAAGGGGTAGGTGAGTTGATTGATTACGACATCGAAAAAGAGCGACGGGGTTGCTTTGTCCAAAAAGCGATAAAGATTCTCTTCGGAGTCGAAAAACTCTCGGCTTACTTGTATTTCTGCGCGAGTTCCCATTTTTCCGGTTTTAACAAGAGTAAAAAGTTTGGCCCCTTTTACCAATTGCTTCCAATCTCCATCAAGCCCTACAATATCAGCACAGAGTGTTTTTAGGTTGCGGCCTGCTCCGGACATTCTGGACTCATCCCGCAAAAGCCAATCCAAAGTGAGAATCCATCTACAAACGGAGTTGTTTGTGATTTGATTAATATCCGACAACTCCGTTTTCGAATCATAGGAGAAGAGTTCTTCTTGGGTGAATAAATTGGAATACTGCGCTAACTCCCCAAAGCGCCGTAGAGGTATGATGACCGCTGCTAAATCCGATAAAATGTGTGTAATAAATTCTCCGTAAAACGCGTTGAATTCCGTATGAACATTTTCGTACATTTTTTGGAAAGCGGTTGTATTTAACCGTCCATTTTCTTCAAAAAGTTGAATGTTAGGTGTTTTCTTGAAAAGCATATATAAAGCAATTATGCGTGATAAATCGTCAATATCATCTTCACTATTAGGGCTAGGCTTCGCAAAGTTTGTAATTAGTATCCCGGGTGAGTTAATCCGTTGGTAATATAGTAAAGTTGCCACGCTGCGTAGCGCGTGCTGGGAAGAGCTTATGGTTCCACAAGCATCGATATATACAACGTCAAACTTCTTTGGTGAATGCTTGAAAAACTGCTCCACAGACATTTTTATGATTTTTGGCTGAGAAAATGTGGACGTATTATAGGCGCAAATAGCTTGCGAATAAGTAGCTTGATTGTTTTCAAAGGCCCAAATGTTTTGCGGCAACACACCCAAAGAAATCAATTCGTTAAAATCATTCTGCGGTTGCGGGCCGGATAAGTAGCAAATGCTTAAATCGGATGGCCTTTTGTTTCCGACGATTGCATCGTGCAATGATTCCCAGTTCGTAATATACGCGGGTTCAATTAAATCTGCTTGGCAGCGCATAGGCTCGTCTTTATCATACTGATGGAAAAAATCTAAAACCTGCCGCACATAAGGCCGAGGTATACAGCAGATATGTTCTCTCTCCATCGTTAAAGCAGCCACGGCTTGGGACAAAATAAGATGACGCGCCTTATTTTTTGTTTCTTGCTGGTAATCGTAGATTGGCATAGCACTCCCCCCTAATATTTAAGATGAATTGTTGTAGGTTGCACCAGAAGTTTGGCGGCTGTTACACGAGATCGCGATACAGTTGGCAATGGATTGAAACCAAGGAGAACGAGAGTGGGGGCAGGAATCAGTATCTTCTGGACAGATAAGAAAATGAAGATATAGAACAACGCCGGATACAGCGGAAATTGCTGCTACATTCAAGCAGTTCCTTTTATTGATATTTTATCTTTATCAATGATGAAAATCAAGTGCTCTTACGTATCTATTTCATTAATCCGGCGCATAGTGCAGGGTGGCTTATCGGCGTTTAGGCCATCGCTGTTCTGCCGGTATAAGAAAACTTCATCGCCAATGCATCTTGAACCGTTCTATTCTTGTAGAACATTTGTACATCGCCAAGGGGAAAAGCATTTGCCGGCCTACCGCCGAGGGGCTAAAGCGGCCAAGCGGGCAGGCTGATATTACATTTTGAACCCGGTGAGCTGCGTGAAACACGGCTGGCAGCCCGCGCCGCGCAACCGCCCCATCCGCGTCTACCGCAGCATCGATAGCCGCCTGATTTTGGAGGACCTTTACGCCAAGCTGGCCCTGTTTGCCGCGCAGGAAAATGGCCGGGGGGAATAAGGCTGAGGGGATAAGCTTGAGGGAATAAGCCCTTGAAAATGCCGAGCAACAAAATGAAAGCTGCCCTAAAAAGCAAAAAAACCGCGCTGAAGTTTGATTCAGCGCGGTTTTTGTTTGGAAATAAACAATTTGCATCCCAAACCCTATGGGTGTGGGCTTGCCGTGCGGGGTGGGGCAGCCTGGATGTGGCGATAGGCAAATTGGAAAAACGCGCCCAAGGCCAAAATGGTAACCAGCCACCCCACCGGGTAGCAAAGGTACAAAACCTCAATGCGTGGGTACCACTTGAAAATGGTGAAAATCCAAAGCAGGCGGATGGCGCAGCTACCCGTAAGGCAAATGAGCATGGGGGCAAAAGAATACCCAATGCCCCGCAAAGCACCCACCAAAACATCCATGATGCCGCACAAAAAATAGGTGTGGCAGATAATCACCATCCGCTGCTGCCCCGCGGCGACGACGGCAGGGTCGGGCGAATAAATGCCAAGCAAGGGGCCGGAGAACGACCAAACCAGCGTGCTGAGAAGGATGCCGGTGGCGCATACCCCGCCAATGCCAATCCATACCAGCCGCGCGATGTTGCGGTAGTTGCGGGCACCATAGTTGTGGCTGGTAAAGGTGACGCAGGCCTGGCAAAAAGCATTCATGGCAACATAGATGAACCCCTCAATGTTGCCTGCGGCACCGTTGCCCGCCACAATAATGCTGCCAAAACCGTTCAGCGCCGTTTGGATCACCACGTTGGAAAACCCAAGGATGGTGGATTGTATCCCGGCGGGAAGGCCAATGCGCAAAATTAAAACAAATTGTTCCTTATAAAATTTTAACCGCCGTAGGGATAGGTGCAGCGGGCCCTTCTCTTTGTAGAGCAGCGTTAACGATAAAATGCAGGCCACAAACTGGCTGATTACGGTGGCAAGGGCCACGCCGGCCACGCTCATCTGAAAACAGATGACAAACAGCAGGTTCAGCGCTACGTTCAGTGCCCCCGAAATGGTAAGGCAATACAGCGGGCGCTTGGTATCCCCCGCAGCGCGGAGCAGCGCCGAGCTAAAATTGTACAGCATGGAGGCCGGGGTACCCAAAAAATAGATGCGCAGATACAGGGTGGATAGGCCAATAATATCCGGGGGCGCGGCCATGGCCTGCAACATTGGTTTTGCGGCCAATTGGCCAAGCCCTGCCAGGCAGCCGCCAAAAAGAATGCTGAGGACGATGGAGGTGGAGGCGGTTTGGCTTACGGCGGCATCCTCTTTAGCGCCCAACTGGCGGGCCGCCAACACGTTGGTGCCCACAGAAAACCCAATGAATAAATTGGTGATCAGGCCAATTAAGCTGCCCGTCAGGCTTACGGCGGCCAGGGCTTGGCTACCGGCAAAGCGCCCCATGACCACCACATCCGCAGCATTAAACAGCAGCTGTAGAACACTGGATATCGCCAAAGGAACCGCAAACAAAATCATTTTGCGCAAAAATGGCCCCTGCGTCATCTCGTGTGTTGTGGTTAACAAAATCCGATACCTCAATATGAATAGAATGCAGCCCGCACACGGCACAGGCGGGCCTGCCGAGAAACGGGCTGCGTGGCGATAACCCCAAATGCCGCCTACTTACCGGGGGCAAGGCGCGCCCTTAAGCCCCAAAGCGCAGCTTTAACACGTAGGCGGGCTGGCTGCACGGATGGGCGGGTGGGTCAATGCACAGGGCGGTATCGGTTTGGGTAAAGGTGAGCGGGGCATCCTGCCCGATGAGCTGAACCGATGCCACCGGGCGGGGCTCGGCACCCCGCCGCAGGGTTTGCACCGCCCACTGGCCACTGCGGGGCAAGCCCATGGCAATGCAGTACAGCACATCGCCCTTTACGGTAAAGCGGAAGTCTTTATCCGACAATAGGCCGCTGTGTACATCGGCGGCATCGCCGGTGTGCAGCTGTTTTTCCAGCTTTTCCACATCGTAGTTGGCATCCTCCACAATCGAGGGGCCTTCCCCCGCAATGCGGTAGGGGTGGGTGTCGTAAATGGCCTCCCCATTTTGGGCAAGCCAGCGGCCAACTTCCTCCAGAGAGCGCACGGCATCCGGGTGGAAGGAGCCATCCGCATAGGGGCCAACATTCAACAGCAGGTTGCCGTTTTTGGCAACGATATCGCAAAGTTGGTGGATGATGCGGGCACCCGATTTGTATTTGGGTTGCTGCACCATGCACCAGGTAATGTTATCCTCCAGCCGGTCGTCCGACTGCCAGGTGTAGGGCTTTGGGGCGGAAAACCGGCCACATTCCAAATCGAAAACGCCGATGGAACGCGGGAAATCCTCCTGCTTATAGGTGATGATGCCGTTTTGGCAGTGGTTGTAGTAGTGCTGGGCCGTGGCAAAACGGTCAGCCTCCCGGATGATGCAGGTTCGGCTATCAAAATAGAGGGCATCGGGGTGGTATTTTTCTACCACCTCCTCCACCTTTTTGCGCCAGGTGCGGCAAAATGCCTCGTCCGGCATACGGTAGGGCAGGTAGCGGTTGGTTTCCAGCGGCAGGGCAGGGCCATAGTATTTTTCGTTCTCGGGCAGGTAAACGTCGGCCTCGCCATCGGTGGACATAAACCAGCCCCAAAGCCACTGGTGATGGAAGGTGGATAGCACCTTTAGCCCCCGGGCACGGAACGCGGCGGCACACTCGCCGGTAACATCCCGGTGGGGGCCATAATTTACACAGTTGATGGGGTTGACCTTGCTATCCCACATGGAAAAATTATCAGAATGCTCGGTGACTGGGCCGGCGTACCGTGCGCCGGCCCGGGCGGCCAAATCGGCCCATTCCTCAGGGTCAAAGCGGGCACCCGTCATGCCGGGGTAAAAATCTTTATAGCCAAAATCATGCAGGTTGCCATAGGTTTCTTGGTGGTGGCGGCTTTGCGCCAGGCTGGTGTTGTACATATTGCGGGAATACCATTCGTTTTGAAAGGCGGGAACACTGTAGGGGCCCCAGTGGAAAAACAAACCGAATTTGGCACCTGAAAACCATGCCGGGGTGGCTTTTTCCAGGCTGGCCCAGTTGATTTTTGCATCCATGATGTACTTCCTCTCGTTTCAGCGTAGCGTAAGCGGCAGCTTGTAGCAGGAAAGCGGCGGCAGGCAGGTAACCTCGTCCACCGGCGGGTAGGAAACCGGGTTGGCCGTCCACTGGAAGGAGAGCAGCAGGCTGCCCACAGGGGCGCGGCCCACAAGCAGGTTGATGCCGTTGCGGTCCTCCCGGCCATAGGATACCGCCTCGATGGGCAGGGGGCCATCGTCATCCTCCAGGGTAAACCCGTTATCGGCGTTATCCACCGAGCGCACAATGAAGCTTACCGCCACATGGTCGTATTCCAACCGCAGGGTGCGGGGGGCGGTAAGGGTGGCGCGCGCCAGGCGTGGGGCCTCAAAAAGGGGGCCGCCCAACAGGTAATGCCCGGCCTGCATGGCCAATTTTTCGCCCAAAACCAGGTTGGCGGCCGCACTGTTGTGGATGGCATCGGCCAGCGCGCAGTTGGTGGTGGGCAGCAGGTATACCTTTTCCAGTTGGTCAGCCGCCTGGCGCTGGGCTTCCCGCACTAAGGCCCAGCCCTCGTGGTTGGGGTCGCCCACCATCCGGTTGAGCTGGAAGGTGAAAAACGGCACCGTATACCCAAGCGCCTGCCGCATGGCGTTTACCAGGGTGGTAAAGTTTTGCAGGTAGTGGGGCGCAAGCTCCATGGCGGTATCGTTGCAGCCCTGGTACCACAGCACCCCAGCAAATTGGCCCTGCGTTTCGGTGACCTTTTGCATCATGTTGCCATACAAATCTCCCGCCGGCAACCAGCGGGAGATGGGGGAGCCGCCCAGGGCGGTTTGCACCAGCCCTACGGGGCGGCCACTCATCTGCGAAAACCGTTTGGCAAAGCTTAGGTAGGGCGAAACACCCGGTATCCCCATCTCCTCGTTGGGCAAGCTGCCTGCGCCGGTGCTCTCGTTCATGGGGTGGGTGGCAATATCCCAGCAGCCGCGGTTGCGGTACAGGTGTACCGCCATGCTGGGTGGGTCGGGCGCATAATCCCGGCTGTAGCCTGCCGCGTTGGATTGCCCGGCGATAATAAAAACGTCCCCCACGCCCAGGTGGAGAACACAATCCCCACGGTAGAGCCAGGTCAGGTTTTTTACAACGCTTTTGGTTTCCAGGGTGGTATCAATGCGGTAAAGCCCCCCGGCGGGAAGGCGGAGGGTATCGGCAAAGGTGCCGGAAAAATCGGGGTTGGTGTGGTGGGCCAACGGCTGCCAGGGCAGCACGCAAAGGTTGCTATCCTCCCGCATCACCCGCACCATGGGGCATACCTGCGCAACGCCAACCTCAATGGCGGCGGGGTGAACGCAGTAGCTGCCGCGCAGGGTTACCTCGGCAAAGCCGGCCTGCTGTTGCAGGATAGCCCAATCCGCCGGGGCACTGGTTAGTGTAATGCCGTGCATACTTAGTCCTCCTTGGGGGGCTGCGCGTTTGGCTCGGCGGCGTTTGCCGCCCGGTTATACACGCTGGCCCGCTTGACAATTTCAGGGAATACGGCAATCCGCACAATCTCCGCCGTTTTGCCCCGTATCCGTTTATCCAGGCGCTCAACGGCCAAAGCACCCATACGGTCGTTGGGTACGGCCATGGTGGTTAGCTGGGGGTCAATCATCTGGCAGATGGGCATATCGTCAAAGCCAATCATCGAAACTTCCTCCGGCACACAGTAGCCGGATTTTAACAGTGCGCGCATACAGCCCAGGGCAATGATGTCGTTATCGGCAAAAAAGGCGGTGGGCAGCACCGGGTTGGTGGCCAAATACGCCATCATATCCTCAAAGGCACTCTCGGTGGTGGTGCCAAGGGAGATAATCCGCTTGGAGGAATCGTTGTCGGCATCCTTTAAAGCGTTCACGGCGTTCAAATAGCCATCCCGGCGTTCCCGGAAGTTGCGAATTTCCACCTTGCTGTGCAGGTAGCCGATGCGGGTGTGGCCGCTGCGTATCAGGTGGTGTACCGCGCGCCAGGCAGCGTAGGTGTTATCAATCACAACGGCATCATAGCGCTTGTTGGGGAACCAGTTATCCAGCAGAACAACGGGCACATGAAGGTTTTGGAACGGCTCCATGTCGCTGCTTTTCATCTCGGTTGCCAACAAAATAATGCCGGCACATTTGGAGCTGGCAATGGTGCGCAGCTGCTCGCTGCTGTTTTCGGTGCCATAAAAATAGGCAATGGAAAGCTGGTACCCCAGTTGGTGTACCTTGTCCGAAACGCCCTGGGTCAGCCGGTCAAAAAACGAGGTGCTGGATACAACCTTCCCGTGGCGCTTATAAATAATGAACTGGATGGTGTTACTGTGGCGCTGCCCGGGTATGGCCGAATACTCAAACCCGACCTCCTGTGCGGTGGCAATCACCTTTTCCCGAACAGCATCGCTGACCCCGGGTTTGTTCCGAAATACGAGGGATACGGTGGCGGGGGATACCCCCAGCAGCCGTGCGATGTCTTTTGCAGTTGCGCTCATGCGGTTCACTCCTTTTAAGGTACAGCAAGGCGATTATGACAGTAAATTTAGTAATTCGATTATAAACTAAAGCTTGAAACAAGTCAATGCATAAAGGTCAATTTAGCTAAACGATTTAGTAAAACAGCCGGAGTTTGGGCGAAAAACCGATGAAAATATACAAATATGCCGTCATGCGTTGCCAGTATCGTACAATGTTTTGGTAATAAAATCAAATCCGCTTGTCACTAATTTATCCGCATGATATACTAAACTCAAGTTAAAAATCTGGACGGCGGAAGGCTGCGGCAAACCCTGAATTTGCCCATCTGCTTGCCCGGTACGCCATACCCGCAACCACCGCGGCGGGGTGCTGCCGGGCAAGTGGCCACCGGGGATTTTACGGCCATGTGCAGCATGGCTACATCACTTACCCATACGTTGGGACGGAAAGGACGGTACACCATGAGCGATAAAACCAGCGCGGCTGGCATTGTGGGTGCAAAAAAGCGTAAGCAGAAGGAACCGCAATTGTTACAGCCTAAAAAGTCTTTTTGGCAAACCCTGTGGCGGCAGCGTTCCATCTTGCTGCTTGCCCTGCCGGGCGTTGTGCTGCTGATTATCTTCCGCTATGTGCCAATGTACGGCATTTTGATCGCCTTTAAAAACTATAAGGCGGCGCATGGTGTTTGGGGCAGCGCATGGCTGGACCCACTGTGGAAAAACTTTGCGATGTTCTTTAAAAATGTAAACTGCTGGCCAATTATCTGGAACACGTTAAAGGTTGGCGTTCTCTCGCTGCTGTTTACCTTCCCGGCGCCAATCATCTTTGCAATTTTGCTAAACGAAACCAAGGGCCGCCTTTTTAAAAAGGGTGCGCAAACCATCTCCTACATTCCGCACTTTATCTCGGTGGTGGTTATCTGCTCGATGCTCAACGGCTTTGGCTCCACCACCGGCCTTTTTAACGACCTGCGGGAGATTATGGGCTTTGCCCGGGTGGATATGAACTATGGCGACCAATACTTTTTGCTGGAATACATAGGCTCCGCGGTATGGCAGGGCATGGGCTGGGGCTCCATCATTTACCTGGCGGCACTTTCCAACGTGGATACCACCTTATATGATGTGGCCAACATCGACGGTGCAAACCGCTGGCAAAAAATTAAAAACATTGCATGGCCAACCATCCTCCCCACGGCTGCCATTATGCTGATTATGAACGTTGGCAACGTGCTGAACGCCGATTTCACCAAGATACTGCTGATGCAAAACGATACCAACCGCAGCAGCCTGGATGTAATTGCCACGTTTGTGTACCAAAAGGGTATTGTGGAAGGAAAGTTCAGCTATTCCACGGCGGTTAACCTATTCGCTTCCATCATCAGTTTTATTTTGGTCTATGGCGCAAATGCCTTCACCCGCAAAATAAACCCGGAAAACAGCCTTTGGTAAGGGAGGGGGCACAACATGGCAAAAGCTACATTACGGCCCAAGCGGGGGCATGGCATCAGGAACGACAGCCTTGCAGTGGATATCGTCATTCAAATTGTGATGGTGCTTCTGTGCATCGTATTCCTCTATCCGTTTTTAAACGTTATTGCGGTTTCTTTCTCCAGCAACAGCATGATCACCACCGGGCAGGTAACCTTTTACCCGAAAGAATTTACCACCAAGGGCTACGAGCTTTTGTTTGAAGAGCAAAACATTTGGGCCGCGTACCTAAACACCATCCTGATTGCCGTTGGCGCAACCGCAGTAAACCTGGTGGCAACCTCCATGCTGGCCTACGCCATGATGCTGCCGGAGTTTGTGCTGCACAAATTCCTTTCGGTGTTTTTGCTCATCACCATGTTCTTCTCGGGCGGCACCGTGCCTACCTATTTGCTGATTAAAAACCTAAACCTCTACAATACCTGGTGGGCGCTGATATTGCCCACGGCGGTTGCGGCGTACAACGTGTTTGTTTACCGCGCGTTTTACAAGGGCATCTCCCCGGAGATACGGGAGGCCGCAAGAATTGACGGCGCCTCCGAACCGCGGATACTTGCCAGCATCTATGTGCCGCTTTCCAAACCCCTATATGCAACCTTCGGCTTGTTCTCCTTAGTAAATGTGTGGAACAGCTACTACGAGGCCCTTCTCTACATCAGCGATGCCGACAAAATGCCAATCCAGATGATTTTGCGTCGAATCGTGTTCTCGTCCGGCGTAAACAATATGGCCGGTGCCCTAGATATGATCAACCATGGTTCGCTTAACCCGCTCAACGTGCAATATGCGTGTGTTATTGCCACCATCGGCCCCATTCTTTTGGTTTACCCCTTCCTGCAAAAATACTTTGCGCAAGGTATGCAGGTTGGCGCGGTAAAAGGATAAACCGCATCTTTTTTACGGAACCCGACAAGCTTGTCACGCGATACCGGCAACCCTACAAAACAAACCCGGAAAATAAGGAGGAAAAGAATATGAAAAAGCTCACCCATCGCGCTTGGCTGAAGGCCGCCAGTGCCGTTAGCGCAGTTGCGATTATGGCAGGCTGCGGCGGCTCGGTAGCCTCGTCCGCAGCAAGCACCACCGCATCGTCCGCTTCGGCAGCCACGGGGGAAACCACTGCCGCCAAAGATTACTCGGATATCTCCGCCAATTTTGATATTACCAAGTATGCCACCGCCGCCGATAACGGCGTGGAGCTGCCCGCGCTGGAAGGCCCCCTGAAGCTGAACATCAGCATTATTGACTATAACCAGTCTTCCGAAAATACCAAGGTGCAAAAGCTTTGGGAAGCCTGCATGGAGCATTACCTCGGGTGCGAGCTGGATATTACCTGGAAGCGTACCCCCCTACAGGATTACCAGGCCAACGAGCTGGTTGTGCTGCAATCCGGCGATGTGCCCGATATTGCTACCCTGAACAAGGGCAGCGCCGTGAACGAGTACGGCGAGGACGGCACCGTTTTGAACCTGGCCAATTACATGGATCAGCTTTACTATTACAAGCAATTCATGCAGGAAACCAACGGCGGTGAAAAGTTTGCCATGAACGAGGACGGCTCCATGTATTATTTCATGGACGGCTTCTATAACCCCGATGACATTCAGGGCGCACAGTCCTTCACCTCGTTTGCCTACCGGTTTGACCTGCTCAAGGAAGCGGGCTTGACCCCCGCAACGACCCTGGACGAATTTACCGAGCTGTGCAAAAACCTGAAGGCAAAAATTGATGATGGCAGCCTGGATATCCAGTACCCCATCATCAACAGCACCAAAGATTACTCCCTCTACCGTGGCTTTGTAGGCGTGTTCCACACCTGGGACTGTGTCTATTATAACGAGGGTAGCTGGCGCTTTGGCCCCATCGAGGATAACTTCCGCGAGATGCTCAAGTACCTCAAAACCCTGTACGATGCCGGCTATGTGGACCCTGAGTTTGCCACCGCCGATACCACCGCAGGCCAAACGAAGGCCACCACGGGCGTTGGCGCCATCTGCCCCAACCTGTGGAGCGGCAGCGCAGCAGCCTGGAACACCGCCGCCACGGATAAAACCGTGCAGTGGGGCCTTTCCTACCTGCCTAAAAACGAAACCTACGGTACCCCCTGGAAATGGGGTTCCAAGCAGGCCGGCAAATCTCTTAGCTCTTACCTGAAGGGCATTTATATCGGCGGCGCAACCGAGCACCCCGAGTATGCGGTGGCCATGGTGGACTACCAGTACAGCGACGAGATGATTGAGCTGACAAACTGGGGCGTGGAAGGCGAAGAGTACACGACCGCAAACGACGAAAATACCTTTGTCGATAGCATTACCAGCACCGAAAACCCGGCCCTGACCGTTGCCGACCTTGGCATTATCTCCTCCGGCGTGTGCGGCAGCGGCATCCCTTGCTCCCCCTACGACTTTAACTCGATGCTCTCGGTTTCCTCCCTGCCTGAGCCTTGGTGGAATGCGACCGATGGCTACTACGAGGGTAAATACTGGGTAGAGAGCGACCGCCTCGGCGGCGAAGATTCGGTTGCCCCCTACGACCGCCCCCCGGTGATGTACCTGACCGCAGAGGAATCCACCCAGAAAGCACAGCTGGACTACGGCGGAGCCTGCGAGAGCCGCGTAAAGCAGTTGGCGGTTGAATTTATCACCGGCCAGAGAGATATCAATGATGACGGCGCATGGGCAGACTACATTAAAGATATCAAGAGCCAAACCGATGAAGATTTTGATACCATCATTGCGACCCTGAACGAAAATACAGTAAAATAATGGCCTAAATAGGAAAAATTGCCCGGAACTGACATCTGCTAAAACAGTTGATCTGTTCCGGGTTGTTTTTAGGGAAATGGAAAGCGTTTCGGATGCGATGCGCAGGAGATAGAAAACCATGAAAATCGTAAGAATGCAAACCGAAAACCGCACAACACCCCTGGGCATTGATAACACCAAGCCGGTTTTTAGCTGGAATGTGGAAACCGATTGCCCCAACTGGAAGCAGCAAACCTACCGCATTGTGGTGCAAAATGGCGGTGCGGTGGTTTGGGATAGCGGCGTGGCCGCATCCGATGCCATGGTGCAGGTACCCTATGCGGGGCACCCCCTTTGCGCGGCAACCCGCTACACCTGGACGGTGGAGGTGGGCGATGGCAAAGGCACGGCCAAGCAAAGCAGCTGGTTTGAAACCGGGCTGCTGGATGCGGCAGCCTGGCAGGGGTGCTTTATTGGGGAAACCGAGGAAAATACCTTCCACCTATACCGGAAAGAATTTGAGGTGCCCGGCCCGGTAAAGCAGGCGCGGCTATACGTTTGTGGGCTGGGCCAATATGTGGGCAGCCTGAACGGGCAGCCACTTGCAGACACCGTGCTGGACCCACCCTGGAGCGATTACCGCAAAACCTGTTTTTACCAAACCTACGATGTTACGGCGCAGCTGCGCGCCGGCACCAATGCCATGGGGTTTAAGCTGGGCAACGGGATGTTTAACCTGCCGGGTGGGCGGTATGTCTATTTTGAACGCTCCTACGGTAAGATGAAGCTGCTGGTGCAGCTCAATATCCTCTACACAGATGGCAGCACGGCCAGCGTGGTGACCGATGAAAGTTGGCAGCAGGGCCGAAGCCCTATACAGTTTTGCTGTATGTATGGTGGGGAGGATTACGATGGCCGGTTGGAACAACCCGGCTATACCCTGCCCGGCGCAAGCACAGCCGGTTGGGAAGCTGCGCACCAGGTAAAGCCGCCACAGGGTACGCTGGCGGCCAGCCCCCTACAGCCGCTGCGCATTATGCAGCGGTATACCCCCGTTGCGGTGACGCAAAAGCCCGAAGGCTGGCTGTACGATTTTGGCACCAATTTTTCCGGCTGGGCACGCATTACCCTGGCGCGCAACGGTGCGCCGGAGGGCACGGCGGTTACCATGGTGCCGGGAGAGCTGTTGGGCGCAAACGGCCTGCCCGACCAACGGGTTACCGGGCAGGGCTACCACTGGCAATACCTTTTAAACGGCCAAGCCCAACAAACCTTTGCACCGGATTTTACCTACACCGGGTTCCGGTACCTGCTGGTAAGCGGGGCGGCACCCTTGGGCAGCGCCGGGGCGGGGCAACCCATCTTGCAGGCGCTGACGGGCGAATTTATCTACCCGGATATCGAAACCGAGGGGAGCTTTCGGTGCTCCGAGCCGCTGTTTGAAAAAATCCATCAAATTGTCTGCCAGGCCATTTTATCCAACACCAAAAGCTATTTGACGGATTGCCCCCACCGCGAGCGTTTGGCCTGGATGGAGCAAACCCACCTGATTGCCCCCGGCATCATGTACAATTATGGGGTGCAAAGCCTTTACGAAAAAATGGAGGGCGATATTTTAGATGCACAGCATGCGGATGGCTTAATCCCCTGCATCTGCCCCGAATATGTGGCGTTTGGCTACCACCGTGGCTTTGTGGATACCCCGGAATGGGGCAGCGCGGGCATTATCAACCCCTGGTACGCCTACCAGCGCTGGGGCAATGTTGCCCTGCTTAAAAAAAGCTACGAGGGGATGAAAAAATACGCAGCCTACCTTGCGGGTAAAACCCACCACGGTGTGCTGCACCACGGGCTGGGCGATTGGCTGGATATTGGCCCCAACCGCCCCTGGGCGCAAAATACGCCGGTGCCGGTAACCGCCACCGCCATCTATTATTACGACCTTTGCATCCTGCAAAAGGCCGCCGCTATTTTGGGCAAACCCGAGGAGGCAGCCGCCTTTGCGGCCCAGGCGGCGCAGGTATACGAGGAATTTAACGCCCAATTTTTTGACGACCAAACCGACCGCTACGCCACCGGCAGCCAGGCGGCCCAGGCTATCAGCCTTGTAACGGGGCTGGTGCCCCCCGCCCACCATGCGGGCGTTGTAAAAAAACTGCGGCAGGATATTACCAACCGTGGCTACGCCGTTACCGCAGGGGATGTGGGGCACCCGTTTTTGATTACCGCGGCCATCCAAGAGGGCCTTTCGGATTTAATTTACCAGATGACCCTAAAAACCGATGTGCCGGGGTACGGCTACCAGGTTGCAAACGGCGCAACCACCCTGACGGAGGAATGGGATGGCCCCGACCCCAAGCAGCCCCATGGCTCCCAAAACCACCTGATGCTGGGCGGCATTGAGGAATGGTTTTACGGGGGGCTTGGCGGCATCCGGCTGCTGCACAGCGCGCAGCCCTTTGGCACGGTGGAAATTGCCCCCTTTGTGCCCGCCGATATGGCCCACTGTGCGGCGGCGCTGCGCCACCCCTACGGCATGGTGCGCACCGCTTGGCAGCAGGAGGACGGCATGGTACACTACACCATTGAAATCCCCCCGAACCTGACGGCGGTTTTGCGGCTGGAGGGCCAGCCAAGCTGCCGCGTAGGCTCCGGTGTATGGCAGTATACCCTGCCACGGCGAAAAGAGGTTGAAGATGGAACTGTTGAATGAAACGCGCTTGCAACGCTACCAAACGCCCTACCGCTGGCCGACCCATATCCTAACGGGTGGCGCAGGCGAGGGTGGTTTTGACCGGCAAGGGGTGGATATCCCGTTTGTGTTCCGCCATAGGGGGCAGTTTTATATGCTGTATACCGGCTATGATGGGCAGGGGTATCAGTCCGCACTGGCTACCAGCCAGGATTTGCTCCACTGGAAGTTCCACGGCTTTGTTTTGCAGCGCCAACCCGGTGAAGCCCGGTGGGATGCGGCAAGCTGCGCCGCAACCTGGATACTAAAAAAGAGCGATAATTTGTGGGACACCCCGGAGCCTGGCCAATACGACGGCAAATATTGGATGGTGTACCACGCCTACCCCCGCACCGGCTATGAAAATGGCGCGGCAGAAATTGGCCTTGCCTGGACAACGGACGAAAATTTGTTGGATTGGCACCGGCTGGATGCCCCCATTCTTTCCTGGCGGGATGGCGCATCGTGGGAAGCCGGTGGGCTATATAAGGCTTGCCTGATACGCCACCAGGGCAAATTTTTGCTATACTATAATGCGAAGGACCGGGAGCCGCGCTGGACCGAGCAAACCGGCCTGGCAACCTCGGCCGATTTGCTGCATTTTACCCGCTGCCCCCAAAACCCGCTGCTCAAGGTGAACCGCGAAAGCTGGGACGAGCGCTTTGTATCCGACCCGTATGTTGTGCAGGATGGCGATATCTGGTTGAATTTTTATTTCGGCTACGGCAATGGCCACGCGCAGGAGGGGCTGGCAGCCTCCCGCGACCTATTAGCTTGGGAAAAATGGCCCCAACCGCTGCTAGCCCATGGCCCGGCCGGCGCCCCCGACCAAAACCATGCCCACAAGGCATCGATGCTTTACGATCAGGGCACCCTGTACCATTTCTACTGTGGCACCCGCCCCTGGCAAGAGGGCGACCCCACGCAGGTATTTGGCGAGCTGCGCGGTATTTGTGTGGCAACCAGCCAGCCGTTTTCCCGCTTGAACTGGGAATAAAAAGGAGGAACCCATGAAAAGGCTGAACGATTTATGCGAAGGGCGGCAGGAAAGCGCAATTTTGCCTTTTCTTTGGCTGCGGGGGGAGCCCAACCCCGTAATTGGGCAGGAGCTGGACGAGATAGAAGCCTGCGGCATACGGGAAGTCTGCCTGGAATCCCGCCCGCACCCGGAATTTTGCGGCCCCGCCTGGTGGAACAACCTGGATTATATCCTGGCGGAAGCCAAGCGGCGGGCTATGCGGGTTTGGGTGCTGGACGATGATAAATTCCCCACTGGGCACTGCAACGGGGCCCTGCGTGAAAAATACCCCCAGTATGCCAAATGGTACCTGGCAGAGCGCCACATGGATATCCTTGGCCCCTGCACCCAAGGCGCGGTGCTGGTACAAAATTTTTTGCAGCCGGATGGCCGCCTGCTGGGTATTTTGGCCTGCCCCAAGCCGGATGGCGAAACAACCGATGTCTGCCTGGAAAATGCAATCGATTTGACCGCGCAGTACCGCGATGGTTTTGTCTACTTTGACCTCCCGGCGGGGGCCTACCGCTTGTTTGTTCTGTTTACCACCCAAAAGGGTGGTGGCCGAGAGGACTATATGAACCTGATTGATAGCCGCTCGGTTCGGGTTTTGCTGGACGAGGTATACGAAAAGCATTACCAGCACTACGCTGCCTATTTTGGCACCACCTTTGCGGGCTTTTTTTCCGACGAACCGGAGCTGGGCAATGTAAAGGGCTACCCCTTTGACCTTACGCTGGGTACCCCCAACATCCGCCTGCCCTGGAGCGAGGAGCTGGAAACCGCCCTGCGCACCGCCTGGCAAGAAAATTTCCTTCGCTTTTTGCCGGCGCTGTGGTATGGTGTGGGCAAGGCCACGGTGCCGGTGCGCAGCCAATATATGGAGGAACTAACCACCCTGGTAGCGCGCTGCTTTACCGGCCAGGTGTTACGCTGGTGCCAGGCCCACGGGGTGGAGTACATTGGCCATATTATTGAGGATGACAATGCCCATGCCCGGCTGGGGTGCAGCATTGGCCATTATTTCCGCGAAATGTCGGGCCAAAGCATGGCGGGCATTGATTTGGTACACCATCAAATCGTGCCCGGCTTTACCGAAAAAATCCACCAGTGGATTGCGGGGGATAGCGACGGCGAGTTTTTCCACTATGGGTTGGCAAAGCTGGCAAGCTCCGCCGCGCACATCGACCCCGGCAAGCAGGGCCGCGCCCTCTGCGAACTGTTTGGGAACTATGGCTGGGCAGAGGGCGTAAGCCTGATGAAATGGTTGACCGACCATATGCTGGTGCGGGGCATCAACCGCTTTACCCCCCATGCCTTTTCCATGCGTTACCCCGATGTAGATTGCCCGCCGCATTTTTACGCGCAGGGCAACAACCCCCAGTTTGGCTGCTTTGCGGCGCTGATGCGCTATATGGCGCGGGGGGCGCACCTGTTGAGCGGCGGCGTACACTGTGCCGATGCAGCGGTGCTTTACCATGCGGAGGCAGAATGGGCCGGGGCGCGGATGGCCTTCCAAAAGCCGATGCGGGTGCTGATGGAGCACCAACTGGATTGCGATGTGATACCGGCAGATGCCCTGCAAAGCGCTGCGCTGCGGGATGGCAAGCTATGCCTGAATGGGGAAAGCTACGCGGCCCTGGTGCTGCCCTGGTGCGAATATATCCCGCCTACGGTGGTGGATTTTGTGCTGGATAGCAGCAAAAAAGGGCTGCCCACCTTGATGGTGGATGCCTTGCCCCATGCCGATACCCAGGGTAACCCCCTGCCACCGGCGTTTGCGGCGGCGGTAACGCTGCTGCCCTTAAAAGAACTGGCAACCTACTGGCGGCAAAAACTGCCGTATTGCCTGGAGGTTGCCGGGTACCACCCGCAGCTCCGCACCTTTTTGACCCGCCAGCCCGATGGCCTTGCCGCTATGTTTTTTAACGAGAGCACCACCGAGCGGGTGGTGGCCGAATGCCGGCTGATGCTGCCGGGCTACCGGGCGCTTACAAAGGCAGAACTCTGGCAGCAACAGCTGTGGCGGATGCCTTTTGATGGCACCACCTTCCCGCTAGAGCTGGAACCGGGGGAGGCTACCTACTATATCTTCCAGCCCGGGGGCGGGCAAAACGCAGCGCTGCCCATGCTGGAGCAAGCGCCCTATACGGTTTGTGCCGTGGATGATGGTTGGCACCTCAGCAAAAAAGCGGCGGGCAGCACCCCGTGGGTGCCCTGTGCCGACCTTTTGCCGGGGCAATACCCCAACATGAACGGCCCGGCGGCCGAGCCTTCTTTTTCGGGCACCTTCCGCTACCGGCAAAAGGTGGCAATACCCCCCTTGCCCGCCAAAACCCACCTGTTTTTAAAGCTGGAAGCGGTGGGGGATACGGCCAGCATCTGCGTGAACGGAACGCCGATGGGCGAGCTGGCAGCCTTCCCCGGCAAGATAGAGATCACCCCGGCGGTAAAGCCGGGGGAGAACGAAATTGTGCTGGAAATTGCCAATACCCTGGTGTGGAAGCTGAAGGACGGTGCTTCCACCCACTTGCAGCTTGCCGCAACCGGCCTTTTGGCAGCACCAAAACTGTTGTACCATCGTGAAAAGGAGTGACAACTATGATACAGGCGGACAAAATTTTTTTTGGCGGTGATTATAGCCCCGAACAATGGGACGAAGCCACCGTAGAACGCGATATGGCCTATTTCCAAAAGGCAGGCATCAACCTGCTTACCCTGCCGGTATTCGCTTGGGAAAAGCTGGAGCCGGACGAGGGTGTGTACAATTTTGGGTGGCTGGATAAGGTGATGGACCTGTGCTGGGCACATGGCATCCAGGTTTGCCTGGCTACGCCCACCAGCGCACAACCGGCCTGGCTTTCCACCCGCTACCCGGAGGTATTGCCGGTGGATATTGCGGGGCGCAAGCGCACCCACGGGATGCGTGTGTTTTTCTGCGTAAACAGCCTAAAATACCGTGAACGCGCCGCCGCCATGGCAGAGCAGATGGCCCTGCGCTATGCACACCACCCGGCACTGGCCATGTGGCATGTTTGCAACGAATATGGCACCTACTGCTATTGCCCTACCTGCCAGGCACAGTTCCGCCTTTGGCTGCGCAAGCGCTATGGCACGGTGGAAAGTTTGAACCAGCACTGGCACACCGTGTTTTGGGGCAGAACCCTTACCAGCTTTGAGGAAGTGTGCCTGCCCACCGAACTGAATGACGATTACCGTTTTTCGCCCACCATTCAACTGGATTATATGCGCTTTGTGACCGATTCCACCGCCGCCTGCCTGGATAATGAGGCGCTGGTGCTAAAAAAGCACAACCCCGAAATCCCGGTGATGACCAATATGTCGGGCTTTATCAAAAAGCTCGATCAGTTTACCATGACCCGCCATATTGATTTGGTTGGGTGGGACAATTACCCCTGGCCCCAGGATAAACCCTATTTTATCGCCATGAAGCACGATATTATGCGGGGGCTAAAGGGTGGCCAGCCCTTTGTGCTGACCGAACAATCCCCCAACCAGCAGAACTGGCAGCCCTATAACCGCCTTAAGCGCCCCGGCGAGGTGCGGGTGTTGAGCTACCAGGCCCTGGCCCACGGCGCGGATAGCTGCCTTTTCTTCCAGCTGCGGCAATCGCTTGCCGGGCAAGAAAAATTCCACGGTGCCGTCATCACCCATGCGGGGCACGATGATACCCGGGTCTACCGCGAAACGGCAGCCCTTGGTGCCGAGCTACAAAAGCTGGGCAATGCCTTTTTGGGTGGGCGCACCCCCGCAAAGGTCGGCTTTATGTTCGATTGGAACAACTGGTGGGCGCTGGAGCTGGCAAGCGGGCCAAGCGTGGATAAAGACTACCTGAAAACCGTGGCCCAGTATTACCGCCCCTTCTTTGAGAAAAATATTGCGGTTGATTTTTTGCATACCGAAGCCGAGCTTTCGGGCTACAAGGTAATTGTGGCACCCATGCTGTACATGACAAAGCCCGGGGTGGCGGCCCGGCTTACCGAATTTGTAAAGCAGGGTGGCACCCTGCTTACCACGGTATTATCCGGCGTGGCCGATGAAAACGACCGCTGCGTTTTTGGGGCCTACCCCGGCGAGCTGCGGGAGGTTTTGGGAATTTGGGTGGAAGAAACCGATGCCCTGCGCCCGGAGGAAGCCAACGCCCTGGTGGTGGCCGATCAAGCTGCCTGGGCAAAGCAAAGCTACCCCTGCGGCTTTTTGTGCGATATCCTGCACCTACAGGGGGCCGAGAGCCTGGCAAGCTATCAAGCGGATTTTTATGCCGGAACCCCCTGCGTCACCAAAAACCGGTACGGAAAGGGCGAAGCCTACTATGTGGGCACCCAGCCGGAACCATGCTTTTTGGATGAGCTTACCGGCCACATTGCGCAGGAAAGCGGCATAGCCCCCCTTTACGCCGCCGAGGAAGGGGTGGAGCTGACCCTGAGGGTGAACGAAAAAGCGCAGACGGTGTTTGCCATTAACCATAGCGCCACGGCCAAAACGGTGGATTTTGGCAGCGAACAGCTCAAAAACCTGCTGGATGATACCCTGCTTACCGGGCGGGTAACCCTGCAACCAAACGATGTGCTGGTGGCGGAAAGGAAATAAGAAGATGCGTGTACAGACCAACCGCTTGTTTTCAAAGCCTGCCGGGCTGCTGCACGGGGGAGATTATAACCCCGAGCAGTGGCTCGACCGCCCGGATATCCTGGAGGAGGATATCCGCCTGATGAAGCAGGCCCATGTGAACGAGGCCACCCTGGGCGTTTTTGCCTGGAGTGTGGAGGAACCCAGCGAGGGGGTTTTCCATTTTGATTGGCTCAAAGAGATTATGGACCGTTTGTACGAGAACGGCATTTATACCATTTTGGCAACCCCCACCGGGGCCCGCCCGGTGTGGCTGGATAAAAAGTACCCCGAGGCCATGCGGGTAAACAGCGCGGGGGAGCGCAACCTGCACGGCTTGCGCCATAACCATTGCATGAGCGCCCCGGCGTTTCGGGCGCGGGTAAAAATGATCGATACCCAGCTTGCCCAAGCGCTGGGCAACCACCCGGGGCTGCTGATGTGGCATATTTCCAACGAGCTGGGGGGCGAGTGCTACTGCCCCCTTTGCCGCGCACGGTTCCAGCAATATTTGCGGGGCCGTTTTGGGGGTGATATCAGCGCCCTCAACCATGCCTGGTGGACAACCTTTTGGAGCCACCAATTTTCGGATTTTGACGAGATTGACCCCCCCATGAAAAACGGGGAGGGGAGCATTGGCGGGCTGAACCTGGCTTGGAAAGAATTTACAAGCTGGAATATGACCGATTTTTTAAAAACAGAAATCGATACGCTGCGCGCCGTAACGCCCCATATCCCGGTAACCACCAATTTTATGAAGCTTTATAACGGGCTGGATTACCGGGTGCTGCACCGCCCGCTGGATGTGGTAAGCTGGGATAGCTACCCCCGCTTTGGCAACAACGAGGAACCCTTGGCGGATACCTTTGCGGAGAATGCGTTTGACCATGCGGTGATGCGCTCCTTTAAAAAAGACCGCCCCTTTTTGCTGATGGAAAGTGCGCCGGGGCTGGTGAACTGGCACCCCTACAATGCCCTAAAACGCCCCGGGATACACAGCCTTGCGGGGCTACAGGCGGTGGCGTGTGGCGCGGATAGCGTACTTTACTTCCAGTGGCGCAAAGGGCGGGGCAGCTTTGAACAGTACCACGGCGCGGTGGTGGACCATTTGGGCACCGGCGATACCCGCGTTTTTAAAGAGGTGGAAGCCATGGGCAGCCAGCTTCAAGCGCTGGCACCGGTGGCCGGCAGCCTTTCCCACAACCGGGTGGCGCTTTTGTTTGATTGGCCAAACCGCTGGGCCATTGCGGATATGGCGGGCTTAAGCCGGGAGAAAAAGCAGTACGAGCGCACCTGCCTGCTGCAACACCGCTCGCTGCTGCGCATGGGTGTGGATTGCGATATCCTATCCATGCAGGACGACCTTACCCCCTATAAGCTGGTGGTAGCCCCCATGCTTTACCTGCTGGAACTGGGCGCGAGCGAAAACCTTACCCGATATGTGCAGCAGGGCGGCAACCTGGTTGCCGGGTACCTGGCCGGGTATGTGAACGAGGATACCCTGTGCTGGCTGGGCGGCTTCCCCGGGGATGGGCTAAGTGATTTGTTTGGGGTAATTAGCGAGGAGATAGATACACTTTACCCCGGCAAAACCAACGCCGCCATCTTTGAAGGGGGCACCCGCTTTGCCATCCAAGATTTTGCAGAGCTGCTTCGCCTAAAAGGCGCACAGGTTCTTGCCAAGTACGAGCAGGATTACTGCCAAAATACCCCCGCCGTTACGGTACACACCGTGGGCACCGGCAACGCCTATTATGTGGCGGCCCGGCTGGAACAAGCCGGGATGGAACACCTTTACCGCCGCTGCCTGGCCGAGGCCGGCATCCCGGTACAAAGCCTGCCGCATGGGGTTGAATTTCATTGCCGCTATACCGAGAAGGAACGCTTTGCGTTCTACCTGAACGAGAGCGAAAACCCTGCCACCATTGCCGATGTGTTTGGCACCGATATGCTAACCGGCCAGGTGCTGGATGGCACCCTGCGGCTGGCACCCTTGCAGGCGGCGGTGCTGCGCCAGGCACGATAACGCTTGAACGAAAGGAAAGGCAAATGAAGCTATGTTGGGAACGCCCGGCCCTGCACGCTGGCAGCGGCAAGGGGGCGGTATGCTGGCAAGATGCCCCGGCCTTGCAGGGGCAAACCGTTACCCTGCGCCTGCAAAGCCAAGCGGGGGAAACGGTAGCCGTTAAAAGCTGCCCCGCCGCAGCGGGCCTGGTAGAGCTTACCGTGCCCCACCCCGATTGCTGGAGCCCGGCGCAGCCCCGGCTCTACCAGGCAGCCCTATGCTGGCCCGGCGGGCAAGCCTGCTGCACGGTTGGCTTTGGCAGCTTGCAACGGGCAGGGAACCAAGTTTTGTGGAATGGCCAGCCCATCAAGCTACGCGGCATTTGCTGCAACGAAAAACCCGGGATGCCGCTGGCGGATATCCGCCGGATGTTGCAGCTTTTTAAGGCGGCCAACGTAAATTACCTACGTGCGCTTTACCGCCCGTTCAGCCCTGCCTTTCTTGCCCTGTGCGATGCGCTTGGCTTTTTTGTGGAGGATGCCGCGCCTTTAAACGGAATTGGCGGCGAGGGGCCGGTTACCCAAAATAGCCCCGCCCACCGCGAGGCGTGTTACCTGGCCCCCTTGCAGGAGATGGTGGAGCGTGACCGCCAGCATATCTGCATTTTGATTTGGTCGCTTGGGCAAGACTGTGTTTGGGGCAGCAATTTTAGCGCCATGTACCGCTGGCTGCGTGCGGCGGATGCCGAGCGGCTGGTTACCTTCCACCTGCCCATGACGGTGCCCCAAACCGAGCAGCCGCTGGATGTATGGCCGGTACATTACCGGGATGCCGCCCTGCCGGCAGGCGAACATTACGACCAGATGGTGATTTTTCATTCGCCGGGGGCGGGCAACGCCATCGGGTATGCCACAGGCCGCGATGCCGGCCAAACGATGCCGGTTATCCAAGATATCTATGCCCCCGTGCCCTGCGCAAACCTTGAGGAAATCCGCCGGGACCCGGGCATCCACGAATTTTGGGGGGAGAGCCTGAAACGCCACTGGCAGGCCATCCAAGCGGAACCCGGCTGCTTGGGCGGCGCGGTGCTGGCCGCCGTGGATGAAGTGCCGGACCCTGCCTCCGCCATTGTGGCGGAGCGGGACGGTTGGCCGTGGGGCGTTTTGCATACCGATTTTACCCCGAAGCCGGAGTACCACCACCTGTGCATGGTGTACGGCCAGGGCGATGGGTTTACCCTGCGCCAAAATGCCGGGGTGCTGGCGCTTGAAAACAGCACCCTACACTACCGGTTTTGCCGCAAAAGCTGCCAGCTGGAAACGGCCACGGTACAGGGGCTGCCGGTGCTGTGCGGCGGCCCGTTTTTGCAGGCGACCGGGCTGCACCTGCCACCCTGGCAGGGCACCGGATGCAACGCCCTTGTGCGGGCGGATGGCAGTGCCGAGGTGCGCCTGCGGGGCGGCTATGGCGAGGGCTCCGCACTGGAATTTGTGTTGCAGCTGCAACCGGATGGCACCATCCAAACGGTATGCAAAGTGGATAGATGGAACATCCCCATGCCCTTCCATGTAAAGGCGGGGATTGGCCTGGATGCCGGTGGCTTGGCCGAAAAAGGGATTGCCTTTTTGGCGGCCCCGGGTATGCAGCGCCTAATGTGGGAGCGGGAGGGCCTGTGGAGCTGGTACCCCGAAAACCACCCCGGTGCCAATACCGGCACGGCCGATAGGGCCGAAACCGAACGCTTTTTCTCGATGAAGCACGCGTTCCGCCGGGCGCGGCTGTGGAATACCGAAAACCGGGTGCAGGTGGTGGCGGTTGCCCAAGGGGCGCAAAGCCTGCGCCTGGAGGAAAGCCCCACCCTTGTGCTGGATGACCGCAGCGATGCGGTGGTTTACCAAGGCGATTGGTATGAGGTGGACGAAAATTGCGGAAGCCGAAACGGCACCGAAACCATGTCGAACCAACCGGGGGCCACCGCCACGGTGCACTTTACCGGCACCGGCATCACCGCCTACGGCGCGGCAGATTTGCTGAATGGCCACTACGATATCCTGCTGGATGGCAGCCCTGTGGCCACGGGGCTGCGCCAATACCCCCAAAGCCAGGAATTTGCCGTTATGAGCCGTGGATACGAAAAACGCTACCAGGTGCCCATGTACCAGGTAAATACCCTGCCCTTTGGGCCGCATAGCCTGACCATACGGGTGGTGGGCGGCCAAACACAAAAGCCCGCCGCAGAGTATGTAACGCTCGATTATTTTGTGGTGGAATCGCCCCAGGCACCGCCTGCCTTGCGGGTGATTGTAAACCAGCAGTTCAACTACCCCCGCTTTGTGCAGGGCAACTACCACCATGAAAAGGTGGTGCTACAGCCGGGTGATCTTCTAAAAAGTAAGCTATGGATAGGTAGGGAGCCACTATGAAATATAAAAAGCCTGCACCCCTATTCCCCAAAAAAATCCTTTGCCCGGCGCACTGTGCGGGTATCCCGCAGCCGGTGTGCTGCTTAGATGGCAGCTGGCAGGTACGCCCGGGCCTTACCCGCAAGGGGGAGGATGGCTGGCTTGCGGCCACCGTGCCGGAGGACCGCACAGCGGCGGCGGGCGGGTGCTTTGGCGGGCAGTATACCTACCGCCGTAGGCTCGATATCCCCGCCGAGGGCGCGCACCATATTTTGAAATTTGAGGGGGTAAACGGCCACGCCGAAGTGTGGGTGGGGGAACAAAAAGTTGCCACGCACGACAATGGCTTTATCACCTGGTATGCCGATATTAGCGGTGCCGTATCCGCCGGCTGCCCGGCCATGCTGTATGTGGCCGTGGATGAAACCGTGGCGGGGATAGGCTGCTTTAACCATGGGGGCATCCTGCACAGCGTTTACCTGTATGCGTTGCCGGAGCGCTATGTTGATGGCCTATCCATCGTTACCCAGCTGCAAGATAACTACAAAAAAGCCTGCATCCACGCAAAAATTCACCTTTCCACCGGCGGCGGGGCGGGCTGTGTGGAGGTTTGCATACTGGCACCAAGCGATACCCCGGTGGCAAAAACCACCCTGCCCGTGCCCACCGCGCAGGAAGGCCGGGTGGATATCCCGCTGGCAGCGCCCCTGCTGTGGGATGCCGAACACCCCAACCTGTATACCCTGCGCCTGCGCCTGCTGGATGGCGAAACCGTGCAGGAGGAAGTTACGCAGCCCTTTGGCATCCGGGAAATTCGGCGGGTGCAAAACCGGGTATACGTCAATGGGCAGGAAATTAAGCTGCGCGGGGTTTGCCGCCATGAAACCACCCCCACCCAGGGCCGCGCCGTGCCCCGGGCGTGGATTGATGCAGATATCCGCCTGTTTAAGGAGGCAAACTGCAATTACATCCGTACCTCCCACTACCCGCCCAGCAGTTATTTTCTGGAACAGTGCGACCGTGTGGGCCTCTACGTGGAGGACGAATTGGATTTGGCCTTCATTGCCAAAACCACCCCCTATTACCAGCGCGACCCCGCCCTTACCGCCGCCTTTTATTCCGCCTTTGCGGAGGTGCTGGTGCGGGATGCCCCCCACCCCAGCGTGCTGATTTGGTCCATTGCCAACGAGGCGTTTGGCGGCTACAATTATGATGCCATCAACCGTTTGGCCCACCAGGTAGACCCTACCCGCCTTACCAAGTTCAGCTACCCTATGACCATGCAGCGCGAACATGAGCCGACCGATATTTGGAGCATCCACTATGCCAATGTGGAGGGCCAAATGGAGGAAAAGCGCGACAATTTGAGCGTTGGCCTGGAGGAAGGGTACGATTACCCCATCCTTTACGATGAATATGTTCACCTGCCCTGCTATAACCGGGAGGAAATTCGCCGCGACCCCTATGTGCGAAGCTTTTGGGGGCGGAGCGTGGCGCAATTTTACGATAAAATATGGGCTACCCCGGGGGCCTTGGGCGGGGCAATATGGGCGGGCATTGATGAAACCGTGCTATTTTACCCGGCAAACCAAAAGCCCGCCACCCCCGCCCGCCCGGGCACAACGGATTTTGAATGGGGCCTTTTGGATTTGTGGCGGCGGAAAAAACCGGAGTTTTTTGCCACCAGAAAAGCCTATACCCCTGTTAAAATTCAGGCAAAAACCTATACCATCGGTGCAGATTGTGTTGCCATCCCCCTGGAAAACCGCTTTTGCCATACCAATTTGTGCGAGGTGCGGGTGGAATGGCAATACCCCGGCGTGGGCCAGGGCAGCGCCTTTGGGCCGGATATCCCGCCCGCAGGCACCGGTGTGCTGGAGCTGCCACTGCCGGTGGGCGGGCCGGGGCAACCCCTGTTGCTTCAGTTTTACGGCCCGGACGGCAATATGGTGGATGAATACCGCCTAGCAGCCCCTGCAACCGGCCCCGCGCCCACCCAGCCGGGTGAACAGGCAGGCAGGCGGTGGAAGCCGCTGGCCGTGGCAAAAAATGCAGCCGGGTTTGCGGTTACGGGCGAAGATTTTCAGTATTGCTTCGCGGCAGATACCGGGCTGCTTACCCTGGCTGAAAAGGCGGGCGAACCCGTTTTGATAGGCGGCCCCTTTTTGCATACCGAGCGCTTTTTGCTTGGGAAATGGGTTTTAAAAAGCAGCAAGGTGGAGCCCCAAGGCGAAAACGTGGTGGTAGAGCTGGTGGGCGGCTACCAGGGTAGCCTGGATGTGCATTTTACCCTGACAATTTGCCCCGATGGCACGCTGACGACCACCTATAAAATAGAGGCGCTATACGCCCCCCTACCGCCCGAAAAAAAGCTGCGGGTAGGCGTGGATGCCGGTGGCCTTGCCGAGCTGGGGGTCGCCTACCGGGCGGCACCGGGCTTTGAATGCCTGTGGTGGCAGCGCGAAGGGCAAAATGCAACCTATAGCGAGGAGGATATTGCCCGCACCGAGGGCACTGCCCGCCGCTATGCCACCCCCACACCGTTTGCGCAACCGCCCCACCAACCCTGGAAGGATGAAACACGCAATTACCTGCTCAATGGCCGGTACGATGTGGATTACAAGGGCACGGCAGATTTTAGGGCCCTTAAAGAAAATATCCGGGTGGCGCGGCTGTATGCACCAAAGCGCAGGGCGGCGCTGGCCGCCCTGGCAAACGGCGATGCCCACCTGCGCCTACTGGTGGAGGAACCGCCCGCGCTGGTAATTACCCCACGGGATGCCGCCGTTACCAAAAACGGCAGCTGGTACTGCGAGGCAGACCCCGGCAACCATACGGGTGAGGAATGGCTTTGCTGCGAGGCAGGCGGCTGGATGGAATGCACCTTTGCCGGTACCGGAGTTGTTTGGTATGGGCCGGTGGATACCATTTACGGCATTGCGCGGGTTTACCTGGACGATGTGCTGGTGGACCCGGGCTTAGACCAAAAGATTAATGGGGTCGATTTCCCGGGCTCGGCGGCGGGGTACGATAAAAAGTACAAATACCCGGTATTTTCGGTGCAAAACCTTGCGCCGGGCACACACCGCCTGCGGGTGGAGGTGACGGGCCAAGGGGTGAAGGATGCCAACAACACCTACCTGGCTGTGGATTATTTCCGGGTTTTGGATGGCACCGCCCCCGAGCCGCTGCGCGTGCTGCTGCTCAACGATTTTAACTACCCGCAAATCTCCTGGGGGAACTTTAAAAAACCGGGAATCTACATTTACCCGGGCTACCAAAACCAGGTGACCCTGCGCTTGGAGCACCGGCCCGATGGCCAAATGGCGGATAACACAGACGAAACGGTTGCGTTGCAAAAGCAACCCTAAAGAGGAAAAACGTATGCTGACAAATACACAAAAATCCCCCAACACAGGGCTATGCCCCCTGCCGGCCGGCAAGGTGCAGTGGACGGACGGGTTGTGGCAGGAGCGGGTGGAAACCTGCGCCACCGCCACCGTGCCCCACCTGGAAACCATGTTTGCAAGCAAGGACATCAGCCATGTTGTAGAAAATTTTAAAATTTGCGCCGGTGAGGCGGAAGGCGATTTCGATGGTACCGTTTTTGGGGACGGCGATTTCTATAAATGGATGGAAGCCGCCACCTACCTGGCGGCAGCCCGCAAAGACCAAGCCATGCTGGATAAGCTGGAAGCTTATATCCAGCTTATTGGCAAGGCACAGCAGCCGGATGGCTATCTTTCCACCAAGCAAATTATTGGGGAACGCAACGGCACGGCATCCCGCATGGGCGATATCAACGACTTTGAGGTTTATAATTTTGGGCACCTGTTTACCGCCGCCTGCCTGTATTTCCGGGTGACCGGGCGGGACGGCTTTTTAAAAATTGCCGAGCGCACCGCCGCGTATCTTCAAACCCTATACACCGAGGCCGAGCGCACCGGCAAAGCGCAAACGGCGGTTTGCCCCTCCCACTATATGGGGTTGGTAGAGCTGTACCGCACCACCGGCAAGCAAAAGTATCTGGCGCTGGCCCAGCAGGCCGTTGCCCTGCGCAGCCGGGTTGAAAAAGGGCTGGATGATAACCAAGACCGCATCCCCCTGGAGGAGCAGGAGGCCATTATGGGCCATGCGGTGCGGGCAAACTATTTGTATGCCGGCATGGCGGATCTCTGCGCGGAAAGTGCACAGCCCGCATACCGCGCGGTGCTGGATAAGGTTTGGCGCAGCCTGGTGGATAAAAAGCTGTATATCACCGGCGGGTGCGGGGCGCTTTATAACGGTGCTTCGCCCTACGGCAATTTCTTTGACCATCAACTGGTGCACCAGGCGTATGGGTACGAATACCAACTGCCCAACATTACCGCCTACAACGAAACCTGCGCCGCTGTGGGTGGCGTATACTGGGCCTACCGTATGTTTTTGCTAAAGCAGAAGGCGGAATATTTTGATGTGCTGGAACGGATGCTGCTCAACACCGTTTTGGCGGGCGTTAGCCTGGATGGCAAGCGGTTTTTCTATGAAAATATGCTTCGGCGCGCCAAAAAGCTGGATTACAAGCTGGTTTGGCCCCTTACTCGCAGCGAGTATATCCTAAGCTACTGCTGCCCACCCAACCTGGCCCGCACGGTGGCACAATCTGCCGAATACGCCTACCTTGTTTCGGAGGATGGCGTTTGGGCGGGCATTTATGGGGCAAGCCGGGCGGAGATTGCGCTGCCCGGTGGCAATTGCTTTACGCTGGTGCAAAGCACCGGCTACCCGTTTGACGGCAAAATTACCTTTACCGCCGAAAATGCGGCCAAGGCCGCACCCTTCACCCTCCATCTGCGGATACCCGCCTGGGCGGAGGAAGCCACCCTTACGGTAAACGGTGTGCCCAGCCCCCGGCCTGCCGCCGGAAGCTACCTGCCGGTTGTAATCAACAACCCTGCCACGGCACAGGTCGTGCTGGATTTGGGGATGAAGCCGCGCCTAACGGTTGCCAACAGCATGGTGGAGGAGGATGTAGGCCAGGCAGCGGTGGAATGCGGGCCGCTGGTGTACTGCATCGAAAGCCCGGATGCCGATGTGCCCGCGCTGGAGGATTTGATGTGGGATCCCTCGGCTTCGTTCCGGCTTACAAGCTACTCGCTGGCCGGCAGAACCGTTACGGCGCTGGAAACCGAGATGCTGTGCCTGGAGCGCGGCAACTATGACCGTGCCGCCCTCTACCAGCGGCTTCGGCCCCGGGCAAAAACGAAAAAAACCGTACGGCTGGTTCCGTATTTCGCCTGGGATAACCGCGGTGCGGAAGGGGAAATGCGAATTTGGTTCCCGGTGGCATACGGTATGGATTTTTAAGAAAGCTTGGCATAGCAAAAAGGCAGACACCTGGGTGTCTGCCCTTTTTGCTATGCGGTTAAACCTGTGCAATTGTTGCCGCAGCCCGCACAAAGCCGCCACCTTACAGCAGGGAAGATATGCTTACAAAGCTGGCCTGCGTTTGGGTATCGCTGATGGGGTAATTGAAGTAGACGCGCCGGCCATCGCGGGAGAAGGTGGGGTTGGGGTGGATGTGCTTTTGCCAGGTGATGCCTTGGAAATTTTGGCTGGACAAAACGGCGGCGGGGGCTTCCTCGCCACGGCGGTAAAGCAAAACATCTGCCGGGTAGCCGGGGTAGGCACGGTCGCCCACAAACCAGCGCCGGTCGGGCGAGGCATCGATGTGGTTGCCAACACCGCCCAAGGTTTCAAGCTCTGCGCCATCCAGCGAAAACCGGCGTATCCGGCTGGATGCCATCTCTATTTTTTGGTTGCGGTAATACTGGCGGGTGGCAAGGTAGCTCTCGTTATCAAACCAAAGCTGATGTACGGGTTTATCCGGCACAAAATGTGTTTGCCGGGTTGCCAAATCGATCTCGCCCAGCGCGCCAAAAACCGGGCACTCCGCCACCGATAACCGCATCATCACCCGGTCGGCTGCCGGGTTTAGCTGCACATGGCTCATGGCAAGGGTGGCCGGGGTGGGGGTGTAGCCAGCCTTTTTTACCATATTTAAAATTTCTTCCGGCTCCACAATCCGCGCAATTTCACCGCTGGCAATGTTCAGGGTATAAATGCCGCTGCCGTTCAGCGCGGGGTAGGCCGGGTTTTTGCCAATAAATTCGTCCGAGAGGGAAAACTGGTACAGCCCGTTTTCCGCGCAGTGGCTCTCCTTGGCAAAAATCGGGCCGTAAACCACCTTGCCGCTATCAATATCCACCATGCGCAAGGCGCTGAGGCCCGCGATCGTATCGCGGAAAACAACAAGCTGGTCGTTCACAAACGAGGCGGAGGGGCCGTTGTGGTTCTCGCAGTGTACGGTAAAAAGCTTGCGCTGCCCGGCCAGGGTATCCCGCTCGCAAAGCCAAATTTCGGTGTCGGTTTCAAGCGGGGTTTCCAGGCTGGCCTTGCGGGCGTACACCAACCATTTGCCGTTCGGGCTTTCGGGCTGGCCGCCGTTCATCCCGAGCAGGGAGGAACCCGGGCCGCTGTAAAGGGGGGTGATGGTAAACATAGCAATCTCACTTTCCTAAATCAACCAGGCTGCCGCCGGGTATTTCCTGCCGGGTGCCATCCACCTCCAGCCACACCGATGTGTAGCTGGGGTTGTACACCCGGCTCCCCGCGGCGGTAAACTGTAGCCGTGCGGCAGCCTCCATATAATCCACAATTTCAATGTTGGTGGCGTACCATATATCCGGCTGCCCGCCAACCATTTCGCAAAAGCTTTCCATCACCTGCCAGTTGTTTCGCTGGGTAAACTCGTAGCTATGGCCCCAAACGTACAGCATATACAGGTATTGGGTTTTGTGCAGCGCGGTAAACTGCTGGCCAAGGGCCAACAGATTGTGGTTGTGGTGGCAGGTGGGTGCCCAGGCCATAAAATTATCCGGCAGGGCAAAGCCATCGGTACCGGCTACGGTGCGCGCATACCGTATGCCAAGCGACGGTAGCAGCGCCATGATGGCAGGGGAGTAGGAGCCATTGGGGTACGCCAGCCCCCGCACCGGGGCACCCATCATCTCCTCCAGCACGCGGCGGTCCTGCAACACCTGCTCCACCACCTGCTCGCTGGGGCAGCGGGCAATGGTGGGGTGCAGGTAGGTGTGGCAGGCAACCTCGTGCCCCTTATACAGGGCTTTGTATTCCTGCAAGGGGATGCGGCCATCCGTATGCAACCCGGCGTTCAGGTTAAAGGTACCCCGGATGCCATATTGGTTGAACAGCGCTACCAGCCGCCGGTCCTCGTCGCGGCCATCATCGTAGCTCATGGTAAGCACCTTGTGCTTGCCGCCGGGGAAGCAGGTGTAGATGTTTTTCAGTGGTGGAAATTCCATAATACAGCCTTCTTTTTTTTAAAATTACAGCTTTACCTGGTAAATTGCCGGCTTGCCGTCCTTATCGGAGGTAAACAGCAGCCGTTTGCCATCCCCGGTAAAGCAGGGGTGGGGGTGGGCATCCTGGGGGGAACCATGCGCCGCCGTCCAGGAGGTACCGTGCCAGCAAAGGGGTATCTCCTTGCGGGTGGCAATATCCACCAGGTAGATAAAATTGTTGCGCACAGCCTGGCTATCCCCCTGCTGCCCTTGCAGGTGGATGGGGGTATCGCTGCCCTGGCAATCGCCCGCAAAATATTGCATTTGTGGGTCGCAGATAAAATGGGCATAGGGCTGGCAGGGCATCAGGGTTTCCTCTTTTAGGGTGGCGGGGTTCATCAGGCAGATGGCTTCCTCCTGCGCGCCGGTTGTTTCGCGCCGCACATAGGCAAACTGGTGGCCATCGGGCATCCAAAACTCGTGGGTGATAATCAAATCGCTCGGCTGTTGGCGGGCGCAGCGGTAGTTGCTGCCATCGCTTTGCACCAGCCACAGGCGGGCATCGATCATATCATAGGGGCCCTCGTGGCAAAACAGGATGGTATCGGGGTCGTGCGGGCGAAGCTGGGCGTGGCCAAACCAGCAGTGGTCCACCACCACCACATGGCTTTTGCCGGTAAGGGTATCCAGGTAAACAATGTGGCAAAGGGGCTTTGCCGCGCAGACGATGGGGAAGAATTCCCAGCCCTTTTTGCCGGTTAAATCGGGCAGGGTATCGCGCCGGGTTTCGGCCAAAACCAGAAAATGGTTGTCCTCGCTGGTGCCCCAGTTGCCGCAGTTCCAGCCATCGGCGGCGCGGTAAAGGCAGGTGCGCGCCAGGGTTGCCACATCCACCTTCCACAGTGCGTTGCCCTGCTGGTAAATTACCGCCTTGTCATCGGCGGTAATCAGCCCGCCGTAATCCTCCAAACTGGGGCCTTCGGTCAATTGCAGGGCATCGCCGGTATCCAAATCCATCAGGTATAGCTGGCGCTCGCCGTTAAGCTCGGCGCAGTACAGCAGCTTTTTGCCATCCGCGGTTGTCATCCGGTTATAAAAATACATATGGTGGCAGGTGTGGTCCGGCTCGGTAAGGCGGGTTACCTCGTGCCCGGTGTAGGGGTCAAGGTAGGTGGTGGCGTGGTTGTGCAGGATGGTTCCGATAGACATTATAATACACTTCCATTCTGATTGATAAGGTTTTTAAAAAATTGCAAACGTGGGTCGGCCGTGGTGGCCAGCAGGCGGGCAAATTCGGCGGCAAAGCGGGTGGCACCGGCAAGCTGTAGGTGCGCGTTATCTTGGCAACCTTGGGCCAGGTTGCTTTGCGGGTAGGCCCCGGGTTCTAACCACAAAAACAAATTTTTGGTGCGCAGCGGCCCGGCCTGTTGGCAGAGCGCGGCGGTGGCGGCCCCCATATCCAGGTAGGGGATATCCTCGGCGGCGGCAAGCGCCGCCATGGCCGCGCGGTAGGGGGCAAAGCTGGCAGGGCAATGGCCGCTGCCATCAAATTCACGCAAAGCAATGGGCGAAACCAAAATGCACTGTGCGCCCTTTTGGCGGGCGGCATCCAGGTAGGGGCGCAAGGCGGCGGCAAAATGCTCGGGGGCGGTGTACCGCTCGGGCTTTTGGGCGTAGGCATCGTTGTGGGCAAACTGCACCACCAAAAAATCGCCGGGGCGCAGGTGGGCGGCAATATCGTCCAGCCGGCCTTCCTCCCGGAAGGTGCGGCTGCTGCGCCCTGCCATGGCGCAGTTATCAATCGTAAGGGCGGGCAGGCGGTACTGCACCTCCTGCGGGTAGGGGCAATCGGCCCGGTGGGCGGTGTGGCAGAGCGCCGCGCCCGCAAACTGCTGCCAAAGCTGCTGGCCCCAGCCGCACTGGGGCGCGCTGCTGCCCGGGTAGCTTTGCATGGTGGAATCCCCCGCAAGGTAGAGGGTGGGGGCATTGCCGAGTTGGGGCAGCACCCCATCAAACGCCATATCGCGGGCATAGTAAAAGCTGGGGTACACCGGCTGGTTATAGCAATTGTTTTGCCAGGCAATGCCGCAGCGGTACTGCGCGTCCTGCATCAGGGTGAACAGCTTATGGTGGGTCAGCTCGGTGGTGGTGTAAATGCGGATGGCGGTATCATCCGCCTTGCGCAATAGTAGTTCCTCCCGGAAATCGCCCAGCACATCGGCAATTAGGCAGGGGTTGCCCTTGGTGCCGTTGTTGGTGGCGGTAGCGTGGGGGCGCAGCAGGCAGCCGCGCTGTAAATCGTGGATGGCACCGCACTTGGCTTCGTGCAGGTAATCCTGCCCATCTATAATCTGGGTGGAAAGGTCGCCCGCCCAATAGATGCGGGCGTTGGTGCCGGGGGCCGGCAGGCCAAGGGGCTTGCCGTGGCAATCGAGCAGTTCGTTCACCCACACCTGTAGCCCCCGCACCCCGGGCACCACATCGCCCACCATGCAGCGGCCAAGGTCCTCCTCCGCATATTCGCCAAAATAGGCTTGGCCGGTTTCGGCATCCCGCAGGGCGTAGCCGTAGGGGGCGTTCTCAGCCCCTTCAAACACATTAAAAATTTCAAGGCCGGGGCGGTCAGGGTCAATATCGGCCACCTGCATGGCATCGCCATGGCCAAATTTGGCGCACCGGCCATCGGGCAAGGCCCCATAGCTGGAGTAGAGCAGGCTGCCATCGTGGTCAATCACCGCGGCACCGTACACAATTTCCATGCAGCCATCCCCATCCACATCGGCGGCGGAAAGGCTGTGGTTGCCCTGGCCTGCCAGCCTGCCAAACACAGGGTCGGCACCCTCGGCGGTATGTGGGGTGTTATGAAAGGGGTTGGACATTGGCACAAAGCCGGAATCTACCCGCCAAACCTCGTGGAAATGGCCGGAGAAAAAATCGTAGGCCGCCACGGCCGTGCGGGTGTAGTAGCCCCGGCAAACAATCAGGTAGGGGCGCTTGCCATCAAGGTAGGCAACCCCCGAAAGGAAACGGTCTACCCGGTTGCAGGGCTCGATGCGGGGCATGGCATAATCGCCCCAAAGCAGGCCATCGTCCACGCGCGGGAAGGGGAAGGGGATGGTTTGCCGCTCGGCACCCGTGCCATCGAACATACTCAGGTATTCGGGGCCTTGGTAGATAAAGCCTTCAAATTGATCCAACCGGTTTTTGGGGCTGCGGCCCGGGGCGTAAACGTTGATAAAATAATCCGCTAGGGCCTCGGCATCGGCGCTGCTAAGGGGGTAGGCGTGGGTTACCGGGATGCCAAAGCATTCCTCCAGGGTGGGGGGCCAGCGGCCCGCCACTACCTCGGGGTGGTGTTGCCAGGCGCGGAAGGTTGCGGCCAAATGGGCGCGGTATTCGGCGGCAGAGCAGGCGTAGGCATCGGTGTGGGCATACCCGGCGGCAAGGTCTGCCGGGGGCATGGTGATATACCGTGTTTCCAGGGCGGTGCCATCGGGTGCATAGCGGGTGATGCGGGTGCCGGGGGCGGTTTTCACGGCCATCTCGGCACGGCCATCGCCGTCAAAATCGTACACCATAAACTGGGTGTAATGGGCGCCCGCCCGGATGTTTGGCCCCATATCCAGCCGCCAAAGCAGCGTGCCATCCAGCTTATAGCAATCTATCAGGCAGTGCCCGGTGTAGCCCTTGATGGAAACATCCTGCGAATTATCAGGGTCCCACTTCACAAAATACTCGTACTCGCCATCGCCATCCACATCGCCAACGCTCATATCGTTGGCATGGTAGCAATAGGGCTGCCCGGCGGGGGTAACCCCACCGGCGGGGCGGGTGAGGGGGAGGTCGTAATAGCCCTTTTGCCAGGGGCGCACCGGGCGGCAGGCGGGGTATTCCACCCCGGCAAACACCGGGGCCACCGCATAGCAATCCGCCGCGGTGCCGGTGGCATCCAGGTAGTTGGTGCTATCGGTAACCAGCGCCAACCGGGTGCCGTTTTTATAAAGGGCAAAATCCATACCGGCTAGGCCGGTGGGGGTGTAGCCTGCGGCCTCGGTTTTAAAAAAGCGCCAGCTGATAAAAACGCCGGTGTTGGCCTTTACCGCAACCAGCCCGCGGGATAGTGCCTCCAACTGGGGGGCCAATACCCGGGCAACCGGGGTTTTGCAGGGGGCGGTGCATTCGATAACCGCGCCGGTGGCATCCAGTGCCTCCAAAATTAGGTGATAAGGCCGGTGGGTGGAGCGTTTGAAGGTATAGCCGGTTGCTTCGGCAGGCAGGGTGGCCGCAATTTTAAACTGCGCGGTGGCCGTTGCCCGGTCAGACCATTTCAGCCGGTATTGCGCCGCTTGCGGCAGGGGCTGCCAGGCTAGGGTAATGCTTTGGGGGCTTACGCTGGTGATGGTAAGGTTCATGGTGGGTTCCTCGGTTCCAATAAATTTGTGCCCGGTGTGGCCCGGTGTGGCCCGGTATGGCCCGGTATGGCCTAAGGCGCGGCGGCCCTTACCCCCGGCGGGCAGGCGGCGGGGGGCTTAGCGTATAAGGGGGCGGTACCGGCGGTATCCGCAAAAAAGGCGCCGCAAAACGGCATTGCAGCGCCTTTATAGAAGCTATAAGTTTTGGTTACCCGGCGCTGGCAAGCTGGTTTACTTCCTCAATAAGCTGGGTGCCGCCACGGTCGTTCCACTGCTGGAACGCACTCTCCAAACCGGCATCGTCAATCTGGCCGCAGATGTACTGGGTGCGCGCATCGTCCAAAATTTGGTCGATGTCGGTGCCAACCTCGGCGTACACGCTGGAGTTTGCCAGGTAGCCCGCTGCGGGGTTCATCACAGCGTACTGCTCGTTGTAGGCGTACATTTCGTCCTGCTTGAGGTCGCTTTCCCGCTTTTCAAGGGCCAAATCGGGGGAAGCAAGGTTCGGAATGTAGGCAACCGTCTGGTTCAGGCCAATGTTGGCGTGCTGCGAAACCTCCAGGTTGGGGTCAAGCACAACGTTGCCGTTCTCGTTCAGGGTATAGTCGATGCCCTCAATGCCAAAATCGGCAAGCTCCATCATTTTGGGGTCGCACATTTTGTCCAGGAAATGGAGGCAGTTCTTGAGGTCTTCCTCGGTTTTGGCACCCGATTTGGTGATGACGTAGAAGCCGTTGTACCCGGTGGTGGCCAGGGTGCGGGCCTCGCTGGTGGCATCCTTGGCAATGGGGCCAACCATCGTCATGGTGGCGGTGGTGGTGGGGTCGGTCACGCTTTTTACATCGTTATCGGTGTAGTAGTTCCAAATGCGCTTGGCGCTATCCATAACATCAATGAACACGCCCGATTCACCCTTTTTGCAGCCATCGCTCCAGGTGCTGGTATCTACGGTTGCCCAGTCGGGGCGCACCAGGCCATCGGTGTAAATTTTGTGCATCCACTCCAGGGCTTCTTTATATTCGGCCGTTTGGTGAACGGGGGTGTACTTGCCATCTTCCTCCACCCAAAGGTTGCCAACGCCAAACCAGGTTTGCATAATATCCCACGGGCCAGTGTATTTGGTCATTTCCAGGCCGTAGGTATCGTCCTGGCCGTTTCCATCGGGGTCCTCGTAGGTAAACTTGTACAGCATATTGTAAACGTCTTCAATGGTTTTGGGGGCCTCGGTAATGCCAACGTTCTCCGCCCAGTCGGTGCGGTAGGAGAAGCCGTACCGCCCAATGGCGCGGGCACGGTACACGGCAATCACCTGGCCGTCTACCGTCAGGCTTTTCAGCACGTTCTCGTTGGCCTGGGCAAGGTTGGGGTAGCTTTCGGCATCCTTCAAATAATCGGTCAAATCCCAGAAGGCACCCTTTTTGGCGGCATCAATCACGTTGGCGGTCAAAAGGCCGGGGCAGGTTAAAATCATGGGCATATTGTCTTTATCCATCAGGGTCAGGCCCAGCTTATCCTTGTAGGTGTCGTTTGCCTCCCAGCGGAACTCAAGTTCGGTGTTGGTGTACTCCTGGCATTTTTGGATGACCTGGTCGGAGCCATTGTTGGCAAGGTCGGTGCCGTAGTAAGAGGGCAGCATGAACGAAATTTTTGCCGGGGCGGCGGCTGCCGTGGAAGAGGCCGTGTCGGTGGTGGCGGCGCTGGATGCCGAGCTTGCGGGGGTGCTGCTGCCGGAACACCCGGCCAGCAGCCCGGCGGCCATTGTGCCCGCCATGAGCATAGAAATTGCTTTTTTCATAATCTTTCCTCCTAAAATAAATACCAAATAGCGTGTAGCTTTATTTTTCCGGCGTAAGCGCCGGGGTACTACCATGGGGTTACGGGGCGCGGGGCTTACCCTTTTACCGAGCCTACCATCAGGCCCTGCGTAAAGTATTTTTGGATGAAGGGGTACACCACCAAAATGGGCATGGTGGCAACCACGGTGGTTGCCATTTTCACCGCCTTGGAGGGTGGCATCCCCGCTAGGCCCCAATCAAAGGTGCTATCGGTTGTAAGCGAGCTGGTTAAAAATACAATCCGCCGCAGCACAATCTGCACCACTTCCTTGGAGCTATCGCTGATGTAGAGCATGGCGTTAAAGTAGGCGTTCCAGTGGCCAACCGCGTAAAACAGCCCCACCGATGCCAACACCGGCATGGAAAGCGGCAGGATAATTTTGATAAAAATCTGCAAATCGTTGCAGCCGTCAATCCGGGCGGCCTCCTCCAGCTCGTTCGGTAAGCCCTGGAAGTAGTTTTTGATGATAATCATGTTGAAGGCGCTCATGGCACCCGGCAGCCAAAGTGCCCAAAAGGTGTTTTGCAGGTGCAAAATGTTTACCACCAAAATGTAAGCGGGGATCATACCGCCCGAAAACAGCATCGATACAATCACCATGTTGGTAACAAAATTGCGGCCCTTCAGGTAATGGCGGGATAGCGGGTAGGCCAGGGTGCAGGATACAAACATATTGATCATGGTGCCAAAAATGGTCACGATGAAGGAGTTTTTCAGCCCGCGGAACACATCCCCAGTTTTAAAAATGTACTGGTAGGCGTTGATGGAAAGGTCGTGCGGAATCAAGAAAAAGGGGCGCTCGGTCAGCTCGCGCTCGGTGGCAAAGGAACCGGCAATCACATAGATAAAGGGCAGCACCGCCAGCACGGCACAGGCGGCAATCATCACATACAAAAACACCTGCACGGCTTGGTCGGCGGGGGTGCGCTTGATGCCGGGGCTTTTTGGCTTGGCAAGGTTCATCATAACGGTTCCCTCTTTCTCAATATAGGCCAGATTCGCCAAACAGCTTGGCAATCTTGTTGGCACCCAGCACCATAATCATGCTGACGATGGATTTGAACAGCCCGGCTGCCGTTGCCAGCGAATACTGCCCGTTCACAATGCCCTTGGTGTAGATGTAGGTATCAAACACATCCGAAACCGTTCGGTTCATAGAGTTTTGCATCAGGAAAATTTGCTCGTAGCCGGTGTTCAGCAGTGCGCCCACCTTCATAATCAGCATGATGACGATGGTGCCCCGGATGGCCGGCAGGGTGATGTGCCACATCAGGTTCCAGCGCCCGGCACCATCAATTTTGGCGGCCTCGTATAGCTGGGTGTCCACGCTGGAAAGTGCGGCCAGGTAGATGATGGTGCCGTAGCCGGTTTCCTTCCAGATGTTTTGGCCAACAATCATGGCGGTAAAAAGCTTGGGGTCACTCATCAAATCGGGCGCGTTGCCCTTGCCAAAAATTTGCACAAACAGGTGGTACACAACGCCATCGGTGGTGGAAAATAGCTGCATCGTCAGGGAGGCAACAATCACGATGGAGATAAAGTGCGGGATGTATACCAGCGTTTGCGAAAACCGCTTGAACCATTTGCAGCGCAGCTCGTTGAGCAGCAGCGCCAAAATGATGGGCGCGGGGAAGGCGAACAGCAGGTTTGCCACCGAGATGGATAGGGTGTTGCGCAGCAACCGCCAAAAATCCGGCCCGGTAAGAAATTTGCGGAAGATATCCAGCCCCACAAACGGGCTTTTGATAAATGCTTCCACCATGGTATCGCCGCTGTAGGGGCTAAAATTTTCAAACGCCATAACGAGGCCGCCCATCGGCAGAAAGTTAAAGATGATCATGTACAGCACGCCGGGCACCAACAGCAGATATAGCCAGCCGTGGTTGCGCAGCGCCCGTGCCCAGGTTTCGCCCTGGTGGGTGGGCAGGGTGCGCGCGGTGCCTCCCGCTGTGCGGGTAGTTTTACCCATAGTTTTTCCTCCTCTGTTTTTATTGGTTACGCGGGTAAACCGGCCCGCTATGGCAAGTGCTTGCCGGGGGGCCTTCGCTTTCGTTGGTTTGATTGTACCCCGCGCGGCCCCCGCTTTACAATAATCAAAATCTAGCCGAAAATTTAGGATAATAGTGCGTAGCTGCGCTGTATTTTAAAAACAAAAAGGCAAATGCTCATTTTCTTATTTTACAAAACCAATACACAAATTTTTCGATTGTTGTGTAAAATGCACAAACAAAAGGGCTGCCGCCTGCTAAAGTAAACAAAGCGGCCCGCCGGCAAAATTTGCCGGTGGGCCGCTTTGGCAATCTTGGCCATCTTAGAAATTTTCGAAATTTTTGCGATTTTGGCAATTTGGGCGGTTGTGGCGGTTTTGCCGTTTGCCGGGGGGTTAGCGCCCGCCGCCTTCGGGGGTGCCGCCGTTTTGGTTGCCCGCAGGCGGCGCGCTGTTTTGCGGCGCTTCGGGCGGGGCCGGATTTGTGGCATTTGGGGCCTTTTCAGGGCCTTCGGGGTTCTCGCCCTTTTCAATGCGGTACTCTTTGCGGTACTTGCCGGGGGTCATCCCCAGTTCTTTGTTGAAAAAGCGGATAAAATTCTGTACGTTGGCATAGTGCAGGGTATCGGAAATGGCCGCAACGGTCATGGGGGTGGTAATCAGCATCTGCTTGGCCATCTCCAGCTTTTCACGGTTTACATAGTCGGTAAAGGTGGCGTTGCGGTCGCTTTTCAGCACCTTCCAAATATAGCTGGGGTGGTAGTTCAGCTTTTCGGCACATTCGGTCAGGGTGATATCGCCGTGTGTTTCTTTGATAAGCTGCATCACCTGGTTTACAAGGTCGGGCGAATCGGCCTGGCGGTGCTCGTTCAGCAGTTGAATCACCGGCAGGGCAACATCGTTCAGCAAAAAGCTGTGCAGGGTATCGGCGGCATAAATTTGGCTCAGCATCTCAAACGAATTTTCGCGTTGGTCGCTAAAAATATCGTTCATCGAAAGCCCCGCGTTGCTGCCCACCGATAAAATGGCGTTGACAATGCGGTAGAGATAAAAGCTGCGCTCGTGCCCGGAAATTTTTTTGTTGGATAGCCGGTCAATAAAGCATTGCAGCAGGCGGTCGGTCTCGTTGGTATCGCAGCCGTTCACGGCGGCGCAAAGCTCGCGCTCCAACAACACATCGTAGGCGTTTTTCATAAAATCGCTGCCAAGGGGCTGGGTGTAATAGGCAATGCTATCGCCCTCGTGCCCCTGCATAAAGGTGCGGCTGCGCAGGGCCTCGGTGGATTCGTGGTAGGCGGTGCGCATATGCGAAAGTGTGTGGAAGGGCTCGCTTACGCCAATCAGGGCGGTGCAGCCAAACGTGGCCCCCACATAGCGGTGGATATCCTTGCAAAGGGCGTTCAGCGCCTGGGTAAGGGCGGCATCCTCGGCACCGCCCACCGCAAACAGAACCCGCCGCCCCAGCGCGGCCGGGCAGATAAACATCCGCTGCTTTAGCGCGGCGGGCATCTGCTGCACAATCGTCAGCGCAAGGGCCTCCCGCTCGGGGCCGGTTGGCCGCTGTTCGGTTTCGCCCCCCGGCGGGGAGCAAAGCATACTGGCCATGCGGTAGCAGGCGCAGGGGCGGATGTTAAATTCAGCCAGGGTGTGGGTGATGGCCTCGGCGGTAACCTCGCTGCGTACCAGGTGGGTCATAAACAGCTCTTGCAGTTGGCTTTGCTGTAGCCCCACCAGCTCTTGCAGGTTATCTTTGCTTTGGGCCAACTGGTTTACCCCCAGCGCCAGGTAGCTAAATTCATCCTGGCTGCCATCCTTGGCACCAAAAATGGTTTGCACCGAGCCCATCAAATCCCGCACGGGGCGGTACAAAAAGGCCGAGCTCCAACGGCAGATGGCCAAAATCAACACGGTGGCCGCCGCCACAATCATCGAGATAACAAGCGCCAAATTTTGCCCGGCGCTGGCCGCGGCAACATCGTACCCGGCCAGGTAAACAAAGCCGTTTGCGCTCATCTCCTGCGAAACAATGCTGTATTGCACCGGCTTCCCGGCGGCGTTTTCGGCCCGCAGGCCGGTAACCCCCGTGCCTGCCGCCATGCCCGCATCCAGGTACGCCTGGCTGAAGGCGGCATCGGTGGTGGCAATCAGGTTATTTTCACGGTCAAAAATGCTCAGCTCGTAGGCATCGCCCGCCCAGCTTTGCAGCAGCTGGGTAAAATATTCGGTGTTTAGGTGAACCAGCAGCATACATTTCACCCCGTAGGTGCTGGTGCTTAGCTTTAGCACCAGCAGCTCGCCGCTTAAATCCACCGTGCGGCTGGGGCGCAGGGTGCCCGCGGTGGCGGCATCCGGCCGGTGCAGCCAGTATACCGAGAGGGCGTTGGCGCTTTGCTCCGCCACAAAGGCGGCAATCTCGTCATAATTGCGGGCATCCGTGTAGGGGTACAGGCCGTAGTTGTTCAGCACCCAGCATTCCCGCAGGTTCAAAAATTCGTAGCTTTTTATGTATTGGTCCATATAGCTGCTGCCCTGCAACAGCTTTTGCGCGGCGTTTAAGCTGCTGTATTGGGAATAGGGCACCGCGCTGGCGTTCAGCAACCAGGAGAAGGTATCGCCCTTGGCGGCATCCAGGTAATAATTGCGGATGCCGATGGCGGTATTTTCCAGCTGCGTGGTAACGTTTTGCTGCATAGATTCCAGCAAAAGGTCGTTCCGGCTGCGCTGCGCGGCGGCATAGCTGCGCCATGCCAACACCCCTACCACCAATAGCGGCACCGAAACCAGCAACACCAACTGGATAAATATTCGGTTTTTATAGTTGCGCGTTTTGCGCTCGGGAACCGTTATGGGGTTCGTTATGGGCTTCATCATTACCTCCTGTGCAGGTGGGGTGCCGTTACAGCGCATACACCCGCAAATCGCGGTATTCTGCGCGCAAAGGGGCAAGCTGGCGGAACCCGATGCCCCCCCCGCCCAGCAGGGGGCCACAGGCTACGCCATCATCCAGGTAATCAAAAATCAGCAAATCGTTCACATAAAAGGCCACGCGGTTTTTTTGCTTTACCGTGCGCAGGGTATAAAACCCGGCGGCATCGGCTGCGGCGGGCAGGGGGTCGGCCCCCTGGGCAACCAGGTGGAAGCCGTAGCTTTTGCGCAGGTTGCAAAGGTGGAAGGCGCGCTCGTCCGGTTCCT
>JAQUSS010000227.1 GCA_028710135.1 Gemmiger sp.
CCGTTGTTTTTTCAATGGTATAGGTGCGCTGGATGGTAACATTTTTCATGGTAAGCACGCCCGGTTCTTTTTGGGTAATTTGGCGGGCAGTGTATTCGACCGTAAGCGGGGTGCCGGGTGTTACCACGGTACCGGCTGCCAGGTCTTGCGCGGTGGCCCCGGTGTAGTAAACCTCGTTACCCGCTGCATCTTTAAGCGATGAATCAAAGGTTAGCCGCACCGCGTTGATGGATTTATCGGGGTCCACCGTCCAGGTGGCAAGCACCTTTTCGTTGCGCTCCACGGTAATTTTATCCTGCGCGGTCTGCAAGTTTTTGTAGTTTACCCTGCCGCTGAAATCGCCAAAGTTTGGCGCTGGCACGTTTGTATCCGGCTCCACCGGGTCAAAGGTGCCGGGGGGTGGCGTGCTTTGCGGTTCCCAATTGTTATCATTCCGGTTATCGTCCTGTGGGGTTTTGCCGTACATTTGTACCCGGCCATCATCGGTATCGGCGTAGGGGTCATTGCGCGCGGCAAGGCCTGCCAAATCAAGGGTGGTGCCGGTAATATCATCGGTGGCAATATCTGCGCCGGTATCGTAGGTGTTGATGTACGCCTCCAGCGTGCCGGGCGTAACCTCCAGCAGCTTGGTATCGCGCACAATGCGGCCATCGTTCAGCTGCCACACATAATCCAACAGCCACAATAGCTTGGCATTCTTCAAATCTCCGTTCGGGCTTTGGCCGTTTAACTGCTCTTTGAAGAAGTTGGTCGCATTTTCCGTCAAGTCCATAATCGAGCCAGTGGTAACGGTGTTTGCAATCGGGTCAATAATCACCTCGCGCGCATACATAAATGCGAGCGACCCCTTGGCGGAGTTTTCGCTCCGTGCCGCATCCAGTGGGGTATCTTTATTCCGCGCCATATAGCTCATATCCACGCCGGTATACTCGGCATCCCCCGGCGTGTTTTTTATAAATTGGTCGTCTTGCGTGGCAAAAAAAGCATCTGCCGCGGCGGTGGCTGCTGCGTCACTACCGCCATAGCCGCCGCGTATCGTGGCAAGCTGGCGCGGCGAAATGGAGCTGTTGGGCTGCGTGATATCCGGCCACATCCCGGTGGTGATATCCCCCGTCACTGTGTTGCTTGCCGCATCAATCATACGGCTTGAGGTACTGTAGTAAAACTGCACACCATCGGCATGGTCGTAATACAATTCAGTTTTGTTTAAGCCTGTAAGGGTGATAAGGCTGCTCAGGCCATCTTTATCGCCTGCCTCCAGCCCCGCCGTGGGCATTACCCGGATGCGGCGGTGGGTTTCCCCACTTGGCGAATAAGCCTTGAGCCACTCAACCCCGGGGGTAAAATAATCGGCAAACCACTTGTTATCCTCGTGCTGCAAGGTTAAAACCTTGCGATCCACCCCGGCAGGTGTGGAGGTTGCACTGCTGCCATCGGCACCCGTTTGGGTTGTGGTGGTTGTCCAGCGGGTAATACCGGGGGCCGTTAAATAAAAACGGTAAACCACATCGCGCACGGTATCGTAAACAAGCGCCCCGGGGGCTTTGGCTCCTCCTACAAGGGTGCCGTCCTTTTCCTCCAAGCCTTTATCCCACGCTTCCAGCGTTACGGTGGAGGTTGCGGTGATGGAGGTATTTTCAATCAGCGCCTGGTATCCGTTCAGCATCTCGCTGCTCCAGCCGTTTGCGGCAGCAACTGGGGCGCTAAAGGTCGTAAGCTCGGGGTAATGCTCGGCTCTTGCAAGGTTCCAATTGCCGCTCTTGATGCCTGCAAGGCCGGTGGTATCGTCCGTAAGCCCGGTGCCACTTTTTGCGGTGTTGGAGGTAAGCACGCCGGTAATGCCGCTGGCATACGTCGTGATGGTGCCATCTGCATTGTAGGTATCGTTGCCGGTTTGCCGCTCGTGCATGGCGGTGGTTTGTTTATCGTAGTAGCAGTTTGTGAAGGTTTGCGCCTTGTTGCCGTTAATGTACCCGATAAAGCCCCCGGCATATTGCCCGTTGTTGCCGCCATTTTCCATGGTGGTACCGGCATTGCCAACCTCACCGGCGGCATAGCAGTTGGTAAAATTGTTACCTGCTGTGTCGGATCGCCCCAAAAAGCCCCCCACATGGTTGCCGGTTGAGTTCATGCCTGCATGGGAGGTGGTGAAGCAATCGGTAAAGTTTACGATGCCGAGATAAGAACTTTCACCAAGCTGGCCCACAAAACCGCCGATGTTGGTTGTACCATCCACAAAGCCGGTGCTGAAGCAGCGGTCAAACGTTGTCGAAATATCCCCTGCTCTGCCTGTAATTACGCCGGTGAAGCCGCCCGTTTGGTCTGTACCATAAATTTCGCAATCGGCAAAGCAATCGGTTATAACGCACGTTCTGCCCCCGGCAATGCCGCCAATGCAGGAGAGTAACCCGCCGGAGTGGCCAACGTTTGAAAATATTTTGCAGTTTGAGGCAAAGCTGTTGCTGATGGTTTCGATGCCCATTACGGTTGAGGATAACGCACCCTGGTGGTTGCTGCCGCCCACAACCAAATTGATGGCAGCGCAATTTTTTATGTAGTCGCCGTCGG
>JAQUSS010000228.1 GCA_028710135.1 Gemmiger sp.
GCACCCACCGTTGCGCCCTCCTCAATCATCACATTTTCTGCCACAATGCAGTGCTTTACGCTGGCACCCGCCTTGATAACGGTGCCGCCCATCACCACGGCAGCTTCCACCGTTGCGCCCTTTTCCACCGTAACGCCCGGGAAAAGGATGGAATCCTTCACGGTGCCATCCACCTCGCAGCCCTCGGTAATCATCGAGTTGGTTACATCGGCATCCGGGCCGATTTTTTGGCAGGGGCGGCCCGAGTTGCGGGAATAAATTTTCCAGTTTTCATCAAACAGGTTGATGCCCGAGTGGGAGGGGTCCAGCACCTCCATGTTGGCCTGCCAAAGGGAGGAGATGGTGCCCACATCCTTCCAGTAGCCGTTAAAGTGGTAGGCATACATCCGCCGCGAATCCCGCAGCAGCGCCGGAATCACATCGTTGCCAAAATCGTTTTTGGAATCGGGGTTGGCTTCGTCCTCCACCAAATACTTTTTCAAAATATCCCAGTTGAAGATGTAAATGCCCATGGAGGCCAGGTTGGATTTCGGCTTTTTGGGCTTCTCCTGGAACTCGCTGATGCGGTCGGTTTCATCGGTAACCATCAGGCCAAAGCGGGGGGCCTCACTCCATGGCACCTCCATAACGGCAACGCTGAACTCTGCGTCCTTCTCCTTATGGAAGCGGAGGAAATCGCTGTAATCTTGTTTGCAGATTTGGTCGCCCGAGAGGATAATCACATATTTGGGGTCGTAACGGTCAATGAAGGAAAGGTTTTGGTAGATGGCATTGGCCGTGCCCTTATACCAGTCTGACCCACTGGCCTGCTGGTAGGGCGGCAATACGTGTACGCCGCCATGCAGGCGGTCAAGGTCCCACGGTTGGCCATTGCCCACATACTCGTTCAGCACCAGCGGCTGGTACTGTGTTAAGATACCAACGGTATCAATATCCGAGTTTACGCAGTTGGACAGTGGAAAATCAATAATGCGGTATTTGCCCCCAAAGGGAACCGCCGGTTTGGCGATTTTTTGGGTCAGCGCGTAAAGGCGTGAGCCTTGTCCGCCAGCCAGGATCATTGCTATCATTTCTTTTGCCATGGTATTTCTCCCCTTTATCGGCTTTCGCCGTTGATTACTTTTTTCTTGGTACCATTATTTTTCAGCCGCCACCGGTTTGGCCGCTTTGCGCTTGGGGGCGGCCCTTTTTGCGGGGGCGGGCTTTGCCGCTTTTGCCAGCTTTGCCACCTTGGCAACCTTTTCCTCCGGCTTTACCGCACGGCGGCCGCGGGGCGCGGGCACCGAGAAATATACCGTGGAGAGGGGTGGCAGCGTTACGCTGATGTGTTGGTCAAACCCGTGCATGGGCCCTGCCTCGCTGTGAACCGCGCCGTTGTGGACATTGGTTCCGCCATACTTGGCATCGTCGGAGGTGAGTAGTTCTTTATAAACCCCGGTAACGGGTACGCCCATCTGGTAATTTTCGCGCTGAACGGGGTTAAAGTTACAAATTACCAGCAGCATTTTGTTGTTGGCATCCCGCCGCAGGAAAGCAATCACGCTTTGCTGGCTGTCATCCGGGATAATCCACTGGAAGCCCTCCCAGCTATAATCAATCTGCCAAAGTGGCGGGTTGGCGGTGTAAAAATGGTTTAGATCCTGCACATAGCACTGTAGCTGGTGGTGTTTTTCGTACCCAAGCAGCATCCAATCCAACTGTTTTTTCTCGTCCCACTCGGTAAACTGGCCAAACTCCTGGCCCATAAACAGCAGCTTTTTGCCGGGGTGGGCCATCATGTAGCCATAAAACGTGCGCAGGTTGGCAAACTTTGCCTCGTAATCGCCCGGCATCTTGTTGATTAAGCTCCCCTTGCCGTGCACCACCTCGTCGTGGCTGATGGGCAAAACAAAATTTTCGCTGAAGGCATAGAAAAAGCTGAAGGTCACCTTGCTGTGGTTCCCGGCCCTAAACAGGGGGTCGGTTTTCATGTAGGAGAGCATATCGTTCATCCAACCCATGTTCCACTTGAAGTTGAAGCCCAGCCCGCCATCCACCGCCGGTTTTGTAACCAGCGGCCAGGAGGTAGATTCCTCGGCAATCATCATCTTGTGGGGGTAGCGCGACAATACCGCCGTGTTGCATTTTTGCAGGAAGGCAATGGCCTCCAGGTTTTCTTTGCCGCCCTTAACGTTTTGCTCCCACTCGCCATCGCGGCGGTTATAATCTAAGTACAGCATACTGGCCACGGCATCCACCCGCAGGCCATCAATATGGTACTGCTCCAGCCAAAACAAGGCGCTGGAGGTCAAAAAGCTTTGCACCTCGCCCATGCCATAGTTGAAAACCATCGTCCCCCACTCTTTATGCTCGCCACGGCGGGGGTTGGGGTCCTCGTAGCAGGGGGTGCCATCAAACTGGTAAAGGCCGTAGGCATCCTTGGGGAAGTGGGCCGGCACCCAATCCAGCAGCACCCCAATGCCCGCCTTGTGCAGTTTATCCACAAAGGCCATAAAATCTTTGGGGGTGCCATAGCGGCTGGTGGGGGCAAAGTAACCGGTAACCTGGTAGCCCCAGCTGCCAT
>JAQUSS010000084.1 GCA_028710135.1 Gemmiger sp.
AAAGAGTACATCAAAAAAGGCTTTGCAATGGATGATGACCGCTTGAAAGAGCTGGGCGGTGGCGGATACTTTAAGGAGCTGCTGGAAAGAATCCGTGACATCCGCGCTTCTGAAAAAGTATTCTATCGTCAGATATTGGAAATTTATGCGACCAGTGTGGATTACAACCCTACCGCAGAGGTTTCCGTTCAGTTTTTCAAGCGCGTACAAAACAAGATTCATTGCAAAATGTACGCGTGAACCCTAAAGGGAAACTTTAGGGTTCACGATGATAAATTTGAAGTTGCAACAGAGATTGTTTGTATTGGAGGAACATTGTGGTAACAACATGAAACTGCCCAAACGAAAACGCATAAGGTTAGAGGGGTAGGATTACAGCCAAAACGGTGCCTGTTTTGCCACAATTAGTGTTGCCGATAGGAATGCACGGGTGTGGAATGTAGGGGCGGATATTATCCGCCCGCATGAGCCGCCCCCATAAACCGCGGGTATCACAAGGGGAAGCGGAAATGAAGAAGCGGAGATGAAGAAAATGGCTTTTGATTTTAAAAAGGAATACAAAGAATTTTATATGCCCAAAAGCAAACCACAAATTGTGGAAGTTCCAAAGGCCAACTACATTGCGGTGCGCGGTACAGGTAACCCAAATGTGGAGGGTGGCGCATACCAGCAAGCCGTGGGCGTTTTGTATGCTGTGGCATACACCCTGAAAATGAGTTATAAAACCGATTACAAGATAGAAGGCTTTTTTGAGTATGTTGTTCCACCACTGGAGGGCTTTTGGTGGCAAGATGCGGTGGCGGGCATGGACTACGCGAACAAAGATGCCTTCCGTTGGATTTCTGTCATACGGCTACCCGATTTTATCACAAAAGAGGATTTTGCATGGGCCGTAAAGACGGCGGAACAAAAGAAAAAGCTTGACTGCTCCGCCGCTGAATTTTTAACCATCGAGGAGGGCTTGTGTGTGCAGGCTATGCACATAGGGCCCTTTGACGAGGAGCCTGCCACGGTGGCGTTGATGGACGCGTATCTTGCGGAAAACGGCTATCAGAACGATTTGAACGCAAAACGCCTCCACCATGAAATTTATATGTCGGATGCACGCAAGGTTGCCCCCGAGAAATGGAAAACCGTAATTCGGCATCCCATCCGAAAAAGCTTGTGAATTTGAAATTTTGGAGTAAGGTTATTGATATACTGTGAATCCTGTGAAGAAGGTACGCGAATGCAACAAAAAGAAATGATAACCGAATATTTTAATTGTTGGTTAAAAAAAGACGCAACAAGGCTTCCGGACATTTTTTCAACAAATGCCGTTTACAGTGAGTGCTATGGCCCGGAATATTTCGGGCTTAACCAAATTACCCGTTGGTTTGAAGAATGGAACCAACGCGGAACCGTGTTACAATGGGATATAAAGCAGATTATCGAGCAAGATAACATCTGTATCGTTGCATGGTACTTTGCGTGTGCGTACCAGCAGGTAAACAGTGGCTTCGATGGCGTATCTATCATAATATTTGATAAGGAACACAAAATCATCAGCGTAAAGGAGTTTGGGTCTAAAGCCGAACACAATTATCCATATGGCAGAGTATGAATATTGTATTTGGTGCCCGCGCAATAAAAATATGGACACAAAAATCGTTTTTAAATAAAAGTTTTAAAAAAATGGGGGGCAACGCATGGGCATATCGAAGGCATGGAACTGGAAGGAAGAAACCAACGCGGTATGGCGCAAACCAAGTGCGGAAAGCTATTTTATTGCGCATCGTTGGAAAGAAGAAAACTATAAAAATCTGCTTGATTTCGGATGCGGATTGGGGCGCCATCCCATCTATTTTGCGCAGCAAGGCTTTTGCGTGTCCGCCTTTGATTTATCCGCAGACGGAATCGATGCATTGGTCGATTGGGCAAAAGAGGAAAATTTGGATATCCGCACCGACATCTGTGATATGCTAAACCTTCCCTACGGTGACAATCGCTTTGATTGTATCTTTGCGTATCATGTGATTTCACACACCGACACAAAGGGCGTGAAAATCATCCTATCCGAAATCAAGCGCGTGTTAAAACCGGGTGGGGAAATATTCTTGTCACTGTGTTCAAAGGATACATGGTCGTTTCAAGAGGCTGGGTATCCAAAAATAGATAGCAATACCGTTATAAAAACAGACAAGGGGCCGGAAGAAGGAATCCCGCATTTTTATGTTACGCTCGATGACATCCTTGCATTATTGGATGGGTTTAAGATACAAAGCATTCGCCATGTGGACGATTGCTATTTTGACGGACAAAAACGCAATAGCAAGCACTATTTCATCTTGGCAAGGCGCTGCGCCGAATGAGCATTTGGCGATACAAGCGGCACGCGGCCTGCTACCAGGCAAATGTACATCATCTTATCAGAAAGTTGGGAACGACTTCTCATGGAACTAAGCCAAAAACTACAAGAATTACGAAAACAAAAGAATTTAACGCAAGAGGAACTTGCCGAGATACTATTTGTATCCAGAACCGCAATCTCAAAATGGGAATCTGGCCGTGGTTACCCGAGCATTGACTCCCTAAAAGCCATAGCGGGGTATTTTTCTATTACGATTGACGAGCTGATATCGGGGCAAGAGCTGCTTGTGGCGGCGGAAAAAGATACGCATCAAAAGCTGCACCACCTTCACGATATTGTATTTGGAATGTTGGATTGTGCGGTTGCCATGTTTTTGTTTCTGCCGCTTTTCGGCCAAAAGGTAGGCAACCTCATCTATGAGGTTACCCTTTTCAATTTGACAGAAACTTTTTGGTACATAAAAATCCCCTATATCCTTTTTACGGTGGCCACGATACTTTGCGGCATTGCCACACTGGCACTGCAAAACTACACGGGGGCCTTCTGGGTAAAAAGCAAACGCGTTATCTCGTTATCGTTAAGCGTTTGCAGCTGCTCGCTTTTTATGATCAGCCTACAGCCCTATGCCGCGATGCTCGCCTTTCTTTTCTTGTTAATCAAAGGAATCTTGCTGCTAAAACGGCAATGACACGCAGCGTATCACCGCTGTGACGAAGCAATTCTTACCTTTTTGAACGCCTTCGGGTAATGTATTGGTAGGCACTTTGCCAATACATTACGCGAAGGAGTTTCTTTATGAAAACAACAAACACAAAAAACTTTATCACATCCGCAGGCCTGCTGATAGGCTTCGTTCTCTTCACGTTGATGGTGCAATGCATCGATGTCAAACCCATTGGCCCGCAGGGCTCGCCGGTGGGGTTTGCCACCTTGAATGGATGGGTACACAATTTGTTTGGCGTGCATTGGGCACTGTACACGATTACCGACTGGGCAAGCATTTTAACCTTGCCGATTATGTTGGGGTTTGCAGCCATCGGTTTGCGCCAATGGATGCAACGAAAAAGCCTATCCAAAGTAGACAGCAGCATCATCGTATTGGGCGGCTTTTATATCCTGGTGTTCGCCTGCTATTTGTTTTTTGAATGCAACATTATCAATTATCGCCCGGTTTTGATCGGCGGATTGTTAGAGGCTTCCTACCCATCCTCCACCACCATGCTTGTGCTGTGTGTTATGCCAACCGCCATGCTGCAATTTGGCCGATTCCTGAAAAACCGCAAGGTGAAAAATATCGTGAACGGGTTGTGCGGTGTTTTTACGGTGCTTATGGTGATGGGGCGTTTGTTATCGGGCGTGCATTGGTTTACGGATATTTTAGGTGGCGCGTTATTCAGTGCCGGCGCTATAATGCTGTATTTTTCTGTAAATACGCTCATCGATTCTAAAAAAGGCGAGCCAACCGAGTAGGGGAGAGGGGCAACAGAAACTGCCTATGGTATGCGGGCGGCTCATGCGGGCGGATAGTATCCGCCCCTACACATTATCGTTCGGCGCGGTGAATACGATTTCGCAAACCTGGTCAGCAAACTGATGCACTCAACGTGGCATAGTTGGGCTATTCTGTGTGTGAAATTAAAAATCCCGAAATCCCTCTAAAAATCTATGTTCTTTCTTGAAAGAAGCTTGTTTTTAAGTAGGCTATTTTCAACACAAATAAAAAATCTATTTAACTTTATCCTCTGCAGGGTCAACCGAATAACAGTGTTCATGATTTCTTTTGCATTCCAGAACCGGAATTCTTTTTGTTACTTCACGCTTTGTTCTTCCGTCACTATAATGCGTATCAATCCATTCTACAGGTTTATTATAGTATCTCATTTTTCCGCCGCACTGTGGGCATTCATCTATATTTATCTTTTCTATTGTAATCCTTTTTCCATAACCATTAATCGCATAGTTAAAAATCAAAGGAATTCTAATTTGTTTCTTTGCAATTCTTCTAAGGCTAAAGAATAAAACAAACAAAATAACTAATACAGCAAATACAATAGAATCAATTTGCGTAGAAGAATTTGACTCCAACTGAAAATTTCCTTTAAAAATATTCAATGCGTTCCTTATTAACCAGGTAACAGGAAACAATCCTAAAATGCCAATAATCACACTCACCCAAGATAATATAGCTAATGTAAATGGACTTCTCCACATAGGTTTAGGTGTATATTTTGCTGTATTCTTTTCTGTAGCTAAGTTTCCATTATTGATGTCTCCTGCCGCAAATTGTACAGGTCCATTAAAATTTGTTACTCCAGTGAAATTATTCTCATTTTTATTTCCTTTTGTACTTCCCATATTTTTCTCCTAACACATACCTGTTTTTTCACACTATACTTGGAGCTTTTCCTCTTAACACCATCTTCGCTCACAACGATATTGCTCCTGCGTCCTTTTTCAAGCTGAACAGCTTTGAGGATCTCCTCTGAAATAATAGTAGGGTGATTTTTCTTTGATAAAAATCGTTTGCCATGCAGGCTCTTCTTTAGCAAAATGACATTGCAGGTATACTTCTCATTACTAAGCATTTCATCAATGGCTTTCCTTGACCGCTTATCTTTTCCAGTTAAAGTCTTGATGTTCTGCTGTTGCAACTTCCTTACAATGACCCCTACACTGTCACCTTGAAGATTGCTTCAAGACATTTTTTACAACGATTGCTGGGGCAACCATTTTCTGTTTCCTGCCTTTTGCCCTGTTTCCGCAGAGGATTATGTTTAGACCTCGGATTGAATGTTTTCCTACTCCCGATAGCAAAAAAGACCTGAAATCAGGCCTTTTTCACACTAATTTACCTGACCTTAGACATCAACACTACGCACTCGCAGTGCCCCGTATGCGGGAACATATCTACGGGTTGGAGGCGGGTGGGGCGGTAGTGGGCGGCGGTGAAAAGGGTTAGGTCGCGTGCTAGGGTTTCGGGGTTGCAGCTTACGTACACAATGCGCGCGGGGTGCATGGCCGTTACGGCGGCGATGCAGGCGGGGGTGGTGCCGTCGCGCGGGGGGTCAAGAAATACCACGTCGGGGGCAAAGCCCTCCTCGGCGGCCTGGGCCATCCAGGGGGTGGCATCGGCGCAGATGAACTGCGCGTTGGTGATTTTATTTCGCCGTGCATTGGCGGCGGCATCCCTGGCGGCGGCGGCGTTGCGCTCCACCCCCACCACCTGGCGGGCGTGGGCGGCGGCGCACAGGCCAATGGTGCCGATGCCGCAGTAGGCATCCAGCACGGTTTCCTTGCCGGTCAGGGCAGCAAATTCAAGCGCTTTGGCGTATAATTTTTCAGTCTGCGGCGGGTTTACCTGGTAGAAGCTGCGGCTGGAAATGGCAAATTGCAGCCCCTGCAAAACGCCCTGTATCCGCCCAGGGCCAAACAGCAGCTTTTCCTCCCCGCCAAGCACCGCGCTGGTGTCGGCGGGGTTGATGTTTTGCACCACCGTGGTTACCCAGGGCGCCGCCTTGCGCAAAGCCACCACAAAGTTGCGGCTGCCCGGCAGCAACACCTGTGCCGTTACCAGCGTTACCAGCACCTGCACCGCGCCCCCGGCGGGCTGGGCGCAGCGGGCCAACACATGGCGCACCAGCCCCTCGCCGGTATCCTCGTTATAGGCGGGCCAGTGGCAGCCGTTAGCGGCAACCAGCACGGCGGCGATGGTTTTGTTCAAAATATCGGCCTGAAGCAGGCAATCGACCCGCGGCAAAACCCGGTGGGTGCCCGCCGCGTAGATGCCGCAAATCAGCTTGCCGCGCGGCCCCGGCGCAAAGGTGGCAATGGCCTTGTTGCGGTAATGCCAGGGCTCGTCTGCCGGCAGAATGGGCGCTACCGGGGCAAACCCGGCCAGCAGCTTTTCCACCTGGGCCTGCTTTTGCGCCAACTGCTGGGGGTAGGGTAGGGCTAACAGCGGGCAACCCCCGCATTTTTTTGCTGCCAGCGGGCAGGTTTGGCTCGGTTTATTATTTTCTGCCATTTTGGATTCCCTTCTTGCCCGGCAATCTTGCCGGGGCTTGCCGCATATGCTATGATGAAAACAGTACCCCAAAAGAAAAGGGGCACCACGAACGGAGGTAATTTGGATGAATGTATTGTTGATAAACGGCAGCCCGCACGAATTTGGCTGCACCTACGCCGCGTTGCGGCAGGTGGCCGATCAACTGGAGGCTGACGGGGTGGATACCACCATCTTCCACATCGGCAAGGTGCCGGTGGGGGGCTGCGTGGGGTGCGGCGGTTGCGCAAAAACGGGCCGCTGCGCCTTTGGCGGCCCGGTGAACGATGCCATCCCCCTGCTGGAGAAGGCCGATGGGGTGGTGTTTGGCGCGCCCGTACACTATGCCGAGCCAGCGGCCAGTATGCTTGGCTTTATGCACCGGCTTTCGATGGCGGCGGGGCAGAACCTGCGCCACAAACCGGCGGCGGTGGTTGCCAGCGCCCGGCGGGCGGGCACCACCACCAGCCTGGATGCCCTTGCCAAGGTGCCGCAATTTTTTGAGATGCCGCTGGTAAGCGCCACCTACTGGCCGATGGTGCACGGCGCCAACAATGCGGCTGCCGAGGCTGCCCAGGATGCCGAGGGGATGCAGACCATGCGCAACTTGGGCCGCAACATGGCTTGGCTGCTGCGCTGCATTGCGGCGGGCAAAGCCGCCGGGGTGGCGGTGCCCACCGCCGAGGCAACCAGCCGCACCAGTTTTATACGGTGAAACCGGCTTGATGCGGTAAAAATCGGTGCTGTACAGTGAAAATTAATCGCTGCCAAAAGCGCAACCGGATAAAACAAAAACGCAAGGCCACCGGCGTGGCGCTGCCGCCGCGTTTGGCAAATTTGCTAGAACGTTGGGGTGGCTTGGGGGCCTTGCGGCGCCACCGGGGCAAATTGCCAAGCTACAGCAGGTAAAACCCGGCCAGGGCCAGCCCGCCGCCCAAAACCAGCCCCACCACCACATCGCTGGGGTAATGCTGCCCGGTCAACACCCGGCAGGCCCCCACGCACAGGGCCAGTGCGCCCCCCAAAATGCCCAGCGGCGGGGCCACATACCCGGCGGCCACCGCAATGCAGGCGGCGCTAAAGCTGTGGCGGCTGGGCATACTTTTGCCGGTGGCATTTTTGGGGAACAGGGGGGCAAACCCCAGCGCCGTGTAGGGGCGGGGGCGGTTGATGGCGGCCCGCAGGGCGGTGCCCGCCAAAAAAATGACGGCGGGTATTGCCACCACCCGCCAAAAGCGGGGGTCGCCCGCCAAAAACAGCCCGGCCACCAGCCCGCCGTACAGCAGGTAAACCAGCCCGGCTGACCCCTTGGCCGCCAACCCCAGCGCCTGTTTGGCAGGGGGGCGGGCGTTAAACCAGCGGGTAATTGCCTGATAGTCCTTGGCCTGCATTTGCACCACTCTCTCCACAAACGGTTTCACGAACGGTTTGTTCAATCTATGTATATAAAAGTGTACCATCCGCCCAAACGCTTGTCAAACAAGAAGGGGGCGGGGTATAATAAGCTATCTGGGCTGTGAAACCGCCCCAAAAACCATAGTTGCCAAGGCTGGCGGCAGGTTGGCCGCGCGGTGCCGGCAAAACGTTTGGGAAACAAAGCGAAACCCTGCGGTTTTGCCAACGTTTTGCCACTGCTTTGCCAACATTTTGGCAATATAGGGCAAGCCCCCGCGCCCTGCATCGGGCGGGGGCCGCGTTGGCAGGGATGTTGCAGAAGTGTTGCAGGGGTGCTTAATGAACGCCACAGGAGGGCAAAACGCTTGTATTTGTTTGTAAATATTTTACTGCTGGCCTTGTTGGCAGCCGCGCCGGTGGGTGCTGTGGCCGGCTGGCGGGCCGCGGGGGCGGGTAAGGGGCGGCTGCGCCGCACCGCCACCGCCCTGTGGCAGAAAGAAACCCTGCTGTTTTGCAGTGCGGGCGGCGCGTTGCGGCAAAAGGCCGGGGCGGTGCTGTTTGCGCTGGGCATTGGCGGGTACGAGCTGAACGTTTGCTTTTGCAACAGCCTGGCCCGGCAAAGCTGGCCCTGGGTGGCGGGGGTGCTGGCCCCGTTGCTGGATGGGCTGGTTTGCCTTTGCTTTGGGTTTAAAATATTGCTGGGCACCAAGTATAGCTGGCGGCAGCTGGCGGTGGCGGGCAGCGTGTTTTTTATTGCGCGCTGGGTGTTTTTGAACAGCCAAAATATTTGGTGGATTGGCCTGGTGCTGGCGGTGATGGCCGCCAAGGATGCCCCACTTGCCCCGGCGCTGCGCACCTATGTGGGGATGGGCGGCGGCGCAATGGCCTTTGTGGCCCTGCTAAACCGGGTGGGCCTTGCCGTGCCCGCGCTGGTTAGCGAGCGGGTGGGGGCAGAGCGCCCCGCCTACGGCTACGGCCACCCCAACACCTTTGGGGGGCTGCTGTTTGGGCTGGTGCTGGCGTACGCGCTGCTGCGGGCCAACAAGCTGCGCTGGGGTGATATTGGGCTGGTTTGTGGGGCCGGGGTGTTTTTGCTGCTTGGCCCGGCCAGCCGCAGTGCGGGCCTGGCCTGCCTGCTGCTGGGTGTGCTGCTGGCCGTGTACCGGCTGCGCCCCCGCGCGCGCCTGTGGGGCAGGCGCGCCCTGCCCGGCCTGGCGGCAGGGCTGGTGGGGCTGGTGGCGGCGGCAAGCTACCTGCTGCCCCTGCCCCTCATAAAAATTGGCCCCTGGAACAGCGATTTTGGCCCCGCCTGGCTGGCCCGGCTGGACAATTTGCTGACAAACCGCCTCTCCCTAAGTTGGGTGGCCTACCGGGTTTACCCCATCAAAATTGCGGGGCAAACCCTGCTCGATTGGCCCCCGCTGGATAACAGCTTTGTGTTCAGCCTTTACCAATTTGGCCCGGTGGTAACCCTGCTGTGGGCGGTGGCGGTGGCCGTTGCCCTGTATGGCCTGGCCAAAAACGGGCAGATACCGCAGCTGTTTTGCCTGGCCGTGATGCTGGTCTACTCGTTTATGGAGGTGCAAAGCTTCCACCTTACCACCAACCCCACGGCCCTGCTGCTGTGCGGGGTGCTGTATGCCCTGCCAAGGCAGCGGTGGCATAGCGAATAGCTGCCGGGGTACAAACCGGCAAACACGCGCGGGCGGCGGCACCGCAACCCGCCGCGCCGCTGGCCGCGTTGGCATAAAAAAGCATGGCACTACCAAAAATGGTGGTGCCATGCTTTTTGCTTTTTTGTTTTTTGTTTTGATTGGCCCCGGCGGGCGGGTTATTCGGTTGGCCAGGCGGCATCGGCGGGGGCATCGGCCGAGGTTTGCGCGGCATCGGGGTCAATTTCTGCCGCTGCCGCTGCTTCCGCCTCCCCCTGCGCCTGCGCAGAGGTTTCGGCCGTTTCGTTCTCGGCGGCGGCATCGGCGGCCGTTTTGGCGGCGGTGATTAAGCCGGTAACCTCGCCCGAGGGTTTCTCCAACAAATAGGCACCCACCGCCTTGGCCTTGTACACCAGCAGCACACAGTAACAGTCCTTCTCCCCGTTCGAGCGGGCAGGGCAAAGCGCCGTCCACTTTTCAACCGTGCGGCCCTTGTAGCCGGCCAAATCCAGCCCGCTTTCGCCCACCACCTGGTTGAAGGCGGCAAAGCTATCGTCCCACTTTTTTGGGATTTTTACTTTATCCACCGCCGCGCCCGAGAGGTCAACCTCAAAGCCGTAGCCGTTAAAATAGGTGGCAATATCCTGGGTCGTTTCAATGGTACCTACCTCCGCCGTGGCATTGGCCGAAACACTTTGCCCCGCAAAATGTACCGCCGCCGCCACCGTGCCCGTCAGGCAGACAGCACAGAGCGTAAGCGCCGCTGCCTGCCGCAGCCCCGGCTTGGAAATTGTAAAAAGAAACATAAGCACAGCCCCCTCCATTTTTCACCGTTCTCTGTAACTACGGTATGCAGGGGGGCGCGTTTCCATGCGTAAATGGCAGCAGGGCAGGCAAAAAACAGGCGGCGTTTACCAGCGGGGCAGGGGGGTATACCACTGAAAGATAACCGCGTTATTCTCCCGCTGCAAAGCGGCGGCATCGTCGGTGGGCAGGGCCGTCCAGTACACCATCATGGTGCCCAGGCGGGCCAGCAGCCGGATATACCGGTTGCGGGGGGCGGGGCACCAGGCAATAAACTGGGGGCGGCCCAGCAGGTTGCCCAAACAGCGGGACATGGCAAAGGCATACAGCCAGTTTGCGCCCTCATCGTGGTAGCTGCGGGCACTATCGGCAAGCTGGCCGCGCAGCACGCCGGGGGCTAGCTTCCGGATGCGCCCCACAACGCGGGGGTCAAAGCTCTCGATGCAATAATCGCCGGGGTAATCTTGCAGGGTGGCCAGGGTGGCCTTGCACAGTTCGTCCAGGTAGGCACCGCTGTATTCGTGCCGGCTTTTAATTTCAATAATCAGGGGTACCCGCCCCGCCACGGTGGAAAGGGTTTCGGCAAAGGTGGGGGCCGTTTCGGCGGTGCCGGCAAGGGGCAACGCACGCAGCTGGGCCAGGGTAACATCCCGCACCCAGCCCTTGGCGGTGGTCATACGGTCAAGGGTGTCATCGTGGAAAACCACCACGGCCTTATCGCTGGTAAACTGCACATCCAGCTCAATGCCGTAGCCCGCGCGGCAGGCGGCCTCAAAGGCGGGCAGGCTATTTTCGGGCACCGATTGGTCTTGCTTGAAGAGGCCCCGGTGGGCAAAGTTGCGGTTCAAAAAAGGTTGGCGCAGGGTGCCGCCCGCCTTGCCCGGCCAAACCGCCCACAGGGCCGCCCCCAACAAAACCAGCAAAACCAGCAAAATTGCAATACAATAGAGCATATTTCCATCCCCCGTATCTTTTATGCAACCGGCTAAAAAGCAAAAGCAGGCCCGCGCCGGTACGCGCTTTGTATTGGGGCCGCTTGTGGCGCGGCAAACCGCCGCCACCCTAGTATTGTAGCGCAGAATGGCGGCGGGTTCAAGCCAAGGGGGGAATGTGGCGATATTTTAAAAGATTTTTAGATTCCTTTCACAAAAACGCCACATGGGCAGGGTACTATGGTAGTATTGTAGTGTGTAAAAAGCACCCGTTCCCGCCACATGATTCGAGGAGG
>JAQUSS010000085.1 GCA_028710135.1 Gemmiger sp.
AACAGGCGGCTCTGTTTGGCCAAACCTGCTTTGCACCCGGCAGCGTGAAAAACACCTATGGCACCGGCTGCTTTATGCTGATGAACACCGGCAATAAAATTTACGATAGCAAGCACGGGCTGGTATCCACCATTGGGGTGGCGCTGGATGGCAAGGTGGAATATGCCCTGGAGGGCAGCGTTTTTGTGGGTGGCGCGGTGATACAGTGGCTGCGGGATGAGCTTGGCTTTATCCGCGAGAGTGCCGATAGCGAATATTTTGCCCGCAAGGTCCCGGATAGCGGCGGGGTTTATGTGGTGCCTGCCTTTACCGGGCTGGGCGCGCCCCACTGGGATATGTACGCGCGCGGTGCAATTTTTGGGCTGACGCGGGGCGCCGGGCGCAACCAAATTATCCGGGCAGCGCTGGAGGCCATCGCCTACCAAAGTGCCGATGTGCTGCGCGCCATGCAGGCCGATACCGGGCTGCCCATCCCGGAGCTAAAGGTGGATGGCGGGGCCTCGGCCAACGGGCTGCTGATGCAGTTCCAGGCGGATATCACCGGCGTTACGGCCCGCCGCCCGATGATACGGGAAACAACGGCCCTTGGGGCTGCCTACCTGGCAGGGCTTGCCACCGGGGTTTGGCGCGACCGGGCGCAGATACAGGCACAGTGGACGCTAGACTGCCTGTTTGAACCCCAAATGCCCCCCGAAACCGCCGCCAAGCTGTACGCGGGCTGGCAGGATGCCGTGCGCCGCACAAAAAGCGATACATAAGAAATGAGGAGTGGCAAATGTATGATGTAGCAATCGTTGGCTGTGGGGTAATTGGCGCAGCCACGGCCTATGCCCTGGCGCGCTACGATGCCAAGGTGGTGGTGTTGGAGGCTGAAAACGATGTGGCAACGGGAACCACCAAGGCAAACAGCGCCATCCTCCACGCGGGGTACGACCCTAAGCCCGGCACCAAAATGGCCCGGCTGAATGTGGAGGGGGTGGCCCTGGCGGCAGAAATTTGCGAGGCACTGGATGTGCCCCGCAAAGCCTGCGGCAGCCTGGTGGTTGCCTTTACCGAGGCGGAGCTGCCCACCCTGCAAACGTTGCTTGCCCAAGGGCAGGCAAGCGGTGTGCCGGGGTTGCAGTTGCTTGGCGGGGCGGAAGCCCGCGCCCTAGAGCCCAATTTGAGTGCAGAGGCCGTAGGGGCGCTTTACGCCCCCACCGCCGCCATTGTTTCCCCCTGGGACTATGCCCTTGCCATGGCCGAGGTGGCGGTGAAAAACGGAGTAACGCTTTGCCGCAACACCCGCGTTACCGGCATTGAAAAAACAGTGGCGGGCTGGGCGCTGGAAACCACCGGCGGCGCGGTATCGGCGCGTTATATCGTCAACGCGGCCGGGCTTGGGGCCGAGGCGCTGCACAACCTGGTTGCGCCCCACCGTTTTACCACCCAGCCCAACCGTGGCGAGTATGACCTTTTGGATAAAAGCGAGGGGGCGCGGGTCAACCATGTGGTGTTCCAGTGCCCCACGGCGGCAGGCAAGGGGGTGCTGGTGGCACCCACGGTGCATGGCAACTGCATTGTTGGCCCCACCGCCGAGCCGGTGGCGGGGGAGGATACCGCCACCACCGCTGCCGGGATAACCGCCCTGGAGGCCGCCGCCAAAAAAAGCATCCCCAGTGTTAATCTTCGGGCAACCATCCGCAGCTTTGCGGGGGTGCGCGCCAATACTGACGACCCTGATTTTATTATTGAGACCGCGGTGCCCGGCTTTATTGACCTGGCAGGGATACGCTCGCCGGGGCTTTCGGCGGCACCTGCCATCGGCCTGGAAGCGGTGCGGCTGCTGCAAGAAAACGGCTTTGCTGCGCCAAAAAAAGCGTATTTTGATAATACCCGCCGGGTTACCCGCTTTGCAGCGCTGCCCCCCGCTGAAAAGGCCGCCCTGGCCGCCAAAAAACCCGCCTATGGCCGGGTAATTTGCCGGTGCGAAACCGTGACGGAAGGCGAAATTTTGGATGCCATCCATACCCCCATCCCGCCGGTATCGGTGGATGGGGTAAAGCGGCGCACCGGCGCGGGGATGGGCCGCTGCCAGGGTGGCTTTTGCGGCCCCCGTGTGCTGGAACTTTTGGCGAAGGAGAGTGGCCTTCCCCCTGAAAAAATACCGCAGGATAAGGCGGGCAGCAATATTTTGCTGGGCCAAACCAAACAGGGGAAGGGGGAATAAAGAGTATGACAGATTATCAATTGATTGTGGTGGGGGGCGGCCCGGCAGGGCTGGCTGCCGCCATTGCCGCCTGGGAAGAGGGGCTTACCAAAATTTTGGTGGTGGAGCGCGACCGTGATTTGGGCGGCATTTTGAACCAGTGCATCCACAATGGCTTTGGCCTGCACCATTTTGGCGAGGAGTTGACCGGCCCCGAGTACGCAGGCCGGTTTGTGCAAAAGCTGGCCGAAACCGGGGTAAGCGTTTTAACCGATGCCATGGTGCTGGAGGTAACGCCCGAAAAACAGGTGCGCCTTGTCAGCCGGGAAATGGGCTACCAGGAGCTTACCGCCCAGGCCGTGGTGCTGGCCATGGGCTGCCGCGAGCGGACGCGGGGGGCCATTGGCACACCCGGCACCCGCCCTGCCGGGGTATTTACGGCGGGGGCCGCCCAGCGCTATGTGAATATAGAGGGGCAGATGCCCGGCAAGCGGGTGGTTATTTTGGGCTCGGGCGATATCGGGCTGATTATGGCGCGCCGCATGACGCTGGAGGGAGCCAAGGTGCTGGCCTGTGTGGAGCTGATGCCCTATTCCGGCGGCTTGACGCGCAACATTGTGCAGTGCCTGCAAGATTACGATATACCGCTTTATTTATCCCATACCATCACCGAGATACGGGGCAAAAACCGGTTGAGCGGGGTAACGGTAGCCCAGGTTGGGCCCGACCGTGCCCCCATCCCCGGCACCGAACAAGATTTTGCGTGCGATACCCTGCTATTATCGGTCGGCCTAGTCCCCGAAAACGAGCTGACACGCGCTGCGGGCATCCCCATCGACCCCCACACCAACGGGGCGGTGGTGTACGAAAACCGGGAAACCGAATGCCCCGGCATTTTTGCCTGTGGCAACGTATTGCAGGTACATGACCTGGTGGATTATGTCACGGCGGAAAGCGAGCTGGCGGGCCGTGCGGCGGCAGCGTATCTGGCGGGCGGCTGCCCGGCAGATGACGAGCCGTATATTGCGGTGGATGCGGGCGCAGCCATCGGCTACACGGTGCCGCAGCGGATACGCCCCGGCAAAATTGATAAGAGCGCCGAGCTGTTTTTCCGCGTTCGCGCACCGATGAAAAAAAGCCGCATCCTGGTAACCAGTGGCGGTGTGCAGCTTGCCGCCTACCCGCGGGAGCGGCTGGCCCCCGGTGAGATGGAGCGGATACAACTGCCCAAAAGCCTGCTACAAAAGGCGATGGGCAGCATTACCGTAAGCGCCGAGGAGGTGGCAGAATGAAGGAACTGATTTGTATTTGCTGCCCGCGCGGCTGCCATTTGCAGGTGGATGAAACGCAGGATTATGCGGTAACCGGCAATGCCTGCCCCCGCGGGGCAGAATATGGCCGAGCCGAATGCACCGCCCCGACCCGCGTTGTTACCAGCACGGTGGCCGTGCGGGGGGCGGCCTACCCCCGCTGCCCGGTAAAAACCGCCGCGCCAATACCCAAAGGCAAAATTTTTGAGGTGATGGCCACCCTGGATGGCCTAACGCTGCGCGCCCCCGTAACCCTTGGGCAGGTGGTGGTGAAAAACGCCGCCGGCACCGGGGTAGATGTGGTGGCAACCCGCACGTTGGAATAACGCGCGGATAATTTTAGCCATCCACCACACTTTCGCACAGCGGAGAGAGGCGGGGCGAGCTTTAATAGAAACAGCCTGCTATCCTGAGAAACGAAGTGACGAAGAAGTTTTCAGATAAAAATTCTTCGCTTCGCTCAAGGTGGCAGGCTGTTTATTTGTTGTTTCTTTTGGGGTGGGGCTTTTTGCGCCCCTGCGCTTTGCGCTGCGCGGGTGCTATTTTTCTGCCGTTACGGCTGGCTATTTGGCGCTTTGCCCGCCAAGGCCTCAAATTGGCGCAGGATGGCAGGCTCGGCCAGTTTGATGACCTGGCCGGAAAGGTAGCTCAGGGTATTTTCGGCCGGTATCCGCCCAAAGGTAAGGCGCTGTGCGCAAAGGGCCTGGGTTTTTAGCCCGGTTTGGGCGTTGAGCTTGGTGTTCCCGTATTTGATATCCCCCAAAACCGGGTGGCCCAAATAGGCCAGGTGGGCGCGTATCTGGTGGGTGCGCCCGGTAACCAGGCCAATGCGGCAAAGGGCAAACGGCCCGGCCTGGCGTATCACCGTAACCTCGGTGATAATTTGCTTATAGTTTTCGCTCTCCCGCGCGTGGATGCGCACCTTGTTGGTTTTTTCATTGTGTTGCAGCCAGGCAATGTGCCGCCCGGCAGGGGGCGCACCTACCGTGATGGTCAGGTACTCTTTTTTCATCAAATCATCCCGGATGATGGCGTTTAAATCCCGCAGGGCGGCATAGCTTTTGGCTGCCAGCACAAGCCCTTCGGTGCCACGGTCCAGCCGGTTACACAGGGCTGGGGCAAAGCGGCTTTCGGCGTGGGGGTCGTACTCGCCCTTCTCCTCCTGGCGGGCAATAAAGGCATCCACTAGGTTGGCATCGCCGGTACGGTCGCTGTGGCAAAGCAGGTGGGCGGGCTTATAGAGCACCGCGATATTGGCGTCCTCATACACCACGGTAACCGCAGGCTGGCGGCGGGGCGGCGTTTTGGGGGCCGCCGATGTGGCCACAGCGGGGAAAAATTCATCGTTGATGTACAGCTCAATCAAATCTCCCTGGTTTAACCGGGTATCCGGCTCTGCCCGCTTGCCATTTACTTTTATGCGCTTGTTGCGGAAGGCTTTGTACAGCAGGCTGCGGGGCAGCTCCACCGTCACACCCTCCACAAAACGGGAAAGGCGCACCCCGTTCTCGTTCTCACCGGCTACAAAATTTTTCATAGATGCCCTCTTTTACTTTCCAAATTTTTAACGATAGCTTATAATAGTGAATAGCAGTGCCCCACAAGGCCCATGGCGGGGCCGCTAAACGGTTGCCCACCGCGAAAGCGGCTGTAGCGGCTGTAATGTTACCAGGGAAGGAGATGCCAGGCTTGCCCGAGAAAAAAACCGCAAAACCCATCCATGCCAACCACCGCGACCGTATGCGGGAGCGGGTGCGCACGGCAGGCCTTGAAAGCCTGGCCGAGCATGAAGCGCTGGAATACCTTCTGTTTTATGCCATACCGCGCCAGGATACCAACCCCATCGCCCACCGCTTGATTGAGCATTTTGGCAACTTTTGCAATGTGCTGGAGGCCGATGAGGAGGAGCTTGCCAAGGTGGAGGGGGTAGGCCCGGCAGCCGCCCGGATGCTGCACGCCATGCTGGGGTTCAGCCGGTATTATGCGCTAAAAAAGCGGGCCAAGCGCCCCTCGCTCCAAAAAACACCGGCGGCCATCCAATATGTGGAGCCACTGTTTTTGGGCCTCAACATGGAGGTTATGTATCTGATTGCCCTGGATGAAAAATTTGTTCCCTTGCGGGATATTAAAATAACCGAGGGCATCCCCAACCGGGTGCAGGCAGATTTAAGCCGGATGGCCCGCGCGGCGGTAGCGGCGGGGTGTACCTGCGCTATTTTGGCGCACAACCATCCGCATGGGCTGGCGGTACCTTCCCAAATCGATTTTGCCACCACCGTTACGGTGGCCAGAACACTGGGCCTATTGGGGATTGACCTGCTTGACCATATCATTGTGGCGGATGGCGATAGCGTATCCATGCGGCAAACGGGCCGTATGCCCTATTATGACCCCAAAAACGGGGATGTGCAATACTGAAACGCGTCAGAATCGCAAAAAAAGCGGATTTGCACTTGCATTCCGCGGGAATGTATATTATTATGTATAAATAGTCGCATTTTTGTATGCGTGAGGGAAAATAGAGGAGGAACAATCGATGAAAAAATTACTTAGCTTACTTTTGGCCATGGGCTTGGCCACTTCGCTGGCCGGCTGCGGCACAACCGCAACGGCAAGCTCCGCATCGTCCACGGAGCCGACAGCCGCATCATCCACTGCGGAGGCCACCGCTGAAAGCACGGAGGCCGCCGCCGATAGCGACCTTGCCTATATCCAGGGCAAGGGCAAAATGGTGATTGGCTATACCGTCTACGAGCCGATGAACTATACCGATGCACAGGGGAACTTTGCCGGCTTTGATACCGAGCTTGCCCGGGCTGTGTGCAAGGAGCTGGGCGTTGAGGCCGAGTTTGTGGAGATCAACTGGGACACCAAGGAAGTGGAACTGAGCGGCAAAAGCATTGACTGCATCTGGAACGGCCTGACCATCACGAAAGACCGTGAGGACACCATGGCCATGACCAAGCCCTATGTGCAAAATGCGCAGGTGGTGGTGATGAAGGCGGATGCGGCGTACACCGATACCGCCAGCCTGGTTGGCAAAACCGTTGTGGCCGAGATGGGCTCCGCCGGTGAGGAAACCGTGCAAGGGGATGAAAACCTTGCCCAGGCAGAGTACATTGCCAAGGGCGTGCAAACCGATTGCCTGATGGAAGTGAAGGCCGGTACCGCCGATGCCGCGGTTCTGGATTTAACCCTTGCCAACGCCATGATTGGCGAAGGCACCGATTATGCCGACCTTGCCATTAAAGACCGTCTTTCGGTGGAGGAGTATGGTGTAGCTTTCCGCCAGGGTAGCGATACCCGCGATGCCGTGAACGCTGCCTTTACCACCTTGGCTGCCGATGGCACCATGGCCACGTTGGCGGAAAAGTACGGCCTGGATTTGGCTGAATAAAAATAGCTGGGTTGCGGGGTAACGGGTGTTATCTGTCGAGGTGTGTTATGAATGAAACGATGGTCATTTTAGGCCGTCTTGGTGCGGGCTTTTGGCTGAACTTTGAGCTGTTCGCCCTAACGCTGCTGTTTGCCGTGCCCCTGGGGCTGGTGATTGCGTTTGGCTCCATGAGCCGCTTTCTACCCCTAAAAACTGTGGTAAAGGGCTTTGTGTGGGTGATACGCGGCACCCCGCTGATGCTGCAAATTATTGTAATTTACCTTGGCCCCGGGCTGCTGGGCTGGCAAAACCCCTGGCCTGCCGGGGGCTTTGGCCGGCTAACGGCGGCGGTGGTGGCCTTTGCCATCAACTATGCCTGCTATTTTTCGGAAATCTACCGTGGCGGCATTGAATCGCTGCCCAAAGGGCAAATTGAAGCCGGGCAGGTGCTGGGGATGACCAAGCGCCAGATATTTTTTAAGGTTACCCTATTGCAGCTTGTCAAGCGGATTTTGCCCCCCATGGGCAACGAGGTGATTACCCTTGTAAAAGATACCTCCCTTGCCAACATCATCGCCTGCAAAGAAATCATCATGATGGCGAAGGAATATACCTCCAAGGGGCTAATTTGGCCGCTGTTTTCGACGGCAGTGTTCTTCTTGGTTTTTGTGGGGGCATTGACGCTGCTGTTTTCCTGGCTTGAAAAAAAGCTGAACTATTTTCGGTAAAAGGGGGGATATCCATGGCACTGTTGGAGGTACAAGGAATCGGCAAACATTTTGGTGGTACCGAGGTACTGCGGGATATCTCGCTCACGCTTGAAAAAGGGGAGGCACTGGCCATCATCGGTTCCTCCGGCTCGGGCAAAACAACGCTTTTGCGCTGCTTGAATTTTTTGGAAACACCGGATGCCGGTACCATCACTGTAAACGGTGAGCAGCTATGGGATGCCGCCAACCCCGCCACCCAGAGGGAGAGCGAAAAGCGGAAAAAACGGTTGCATTTTGGGCTGGTTTTTCAAAACTTCAACCTGTTTCCGCAGTATACGGCCCTGCAAAATGTTATGCTGGCGGGGGAGCTGCTGGCCCAGGAACAACCCGATTACCAAAAGAACCGCCGCCAGATTCATACCCGGCTGGAAAGTGAAGCAAACGCCCTGCTGGCCCAGATGGGCCTGAGCGAGCGGGCTGGGCATTACCCGCACCAGCTTTCGGGCGGGCAACAACAGCGAGTGGCCATTGCGCGGGCGCTGGCCCTAAAACCCGATATCCTTTGCTTTGACGAGCCTACCAGCGCCCTTGACCCCGAGCTGACCGGCGAAGTGCTGCGGGTGCTGCGTGCCCTGGCAGACCAAAAAACCACCATGATTATCGTGACCCATGAGATGGCGTTTGCCCGTGATGTGGCCGACCGCATCTTGTTTATGGATGGCGGGCTGGTGGTGGAGGAGGGCACACCTGCCGAGGTGATTGAACACCCCAGGGAGGCCCGCACCCAGCGCTTTTTGGCAAACTATAACGCTTAAACTTATTTTCGTATGTTACCGAAAAAGCTTTTCCTGTAAAAAACAGGGGAAGCTTTTTTGGCTGTTAAAAGGCTTTACGGCTAAAAATAGCCTTTGGCTATTTTTTTAGCCAACTGCCCCGGTTGCCGCAAAGCGGCGAGGGGCGGGGCGGGTTTTAATAAGTAGATTTTTATTGCAAAGCAATAAAAATCTACTTTTTTGGCAAAATAACGGCAAGATACCCCTTGTTTGCATTTACAATTAAAAAAGAGTGTGCTATAATCGTTATACAACGTATGGTTGTATGAAAAAGTGGCATTCCAAGGCATATTTTGAAGCAAACGCTGCTGAACCGCCTTACACAAAACGGAATACAGCCGACAGAACGAGGATGGACTATGTCAGATACATTCCACTTGCAATCCCCCTTCCGCCCTACGGGCGACCAGCCGCAGGCCATTGAAACATTGGTGCAGGGGATACAAAACGGCGATAAAGCGCAAACTTTGTTGGGGGTAACCGGCTCGGGCAAAACCTTTACCATGGCCAATATCATTGCACAGTGCAACCGCCCCACCCTGATTCTTGAGCCCAACAAAACCCTTGCCAGCCAAATTTGCACCGAGATGCGGGGCTTTTTCCCCGAGGATGCGGTGGAGTATTTTGTAAGCTATTACGACTATTACCAGCCCGAAGCCTACATTCCTTCCACCGACACCTATATTGAGAAGGATAGCGCCATCAACGAGGAGATTGACCGGCTGCGCCATTCGGCCACAGCCGCCCTTTCGGAGCGGCGCAACGTGGTGATCGTCGCCAGTGTTTCCTGCATTTATTCGCTGGGCGACCCTATTGATTACCGCAGCATGGTCATCAGCCTGCGCCCTGGCATGACGATGGCGCGGGACGAGCTTTGCCGCCGCCTTGTCAAGCTGCAATACGAGCGCAACGATATGAACTTTGTACGCAACAAGTTCCGCGTACACGGGGATATTGTCGATATCTATCTGGCCTATATGGATTCGGTTTCCATCCGGGTGGAATTTTTTGGCGATGAGATTGACCGTATCAGCGAAATGGATCCCCTAACCGGGGAGCGGCGGAATATTGTGCGCCATGTGGCCATTTTCCCGGCAAGCCACTATATTGTGGATGCTGAAAAAATGCAGGTGGGCCTTGCCAAAATTTCGGCCGAGATGGATTCCCGCGTCAAGGAGTTTACCGAGGAAGGCAAGCTGCTGGAAGCCCAGCGGATTGCCCAGCGAACCAGCTACGACATGGAAATGTTGCAGGAGGTGGGCACCTGCAAGGGAATTGAAAATTACTCGGCGGTACTTTCGGGGCGCGCCCCCGGCAGCACCCCCACCACCCTGCTGGACTATTTCCCCGATGATTTTTTGCTGATGGTGGATGAAAGCCATGTGATGCTGCCCCAGATACGCGGGATGTTCGGCGGGGATTTCAGCCGCAAAAAAACGTTGGTGGATTTCGGCTTCCGCCTGCCCTCCGCCTTCGATAACCGCCCGCTTCGGTTTGAGGAATTTGAGAGTAAGGTCGGCCAAACGGTGTTTGTCAGCGCCACGCCCGGCCCCTACGAGCGGGAGCATTCGGTTCATGTGGCCGAGCAGGTGATCCGCCCAACGGGCCTACTTGACCCGGTGATTCTTGTTCGCCCGGTGGAGGGCCAAATTGAGGATTTGCTGGGGGAGGTGCGCGCCCGTATCGACCGCGAGGAGCGCGCGCTGATTACCACCCTGACCGTAAAAATGGCCGAGGATTTGACCGATTACCTGGAAGACCACGGCGTGCGCGCCAAATATATGCACCACGAAGTGGATACCTTTGAACGGATGGAGCTGATTAAGGACCTGCGGATGGGTGGCATTGATGTGATTGTGGGCATCAACCTTCTGCGCGAGGGCCTTGACCTGCCCGAAGTATCGATGATTGCTATTTTGGATGCCGATAAAGAGGGCTTTTTGCGGAGTGAAACCAGCCTAATCCAAACCATTGGCCGGGCCGCCCGCAACGCCAACGGTATTGTCATTATGTATGCCGATGAGGTTACCCGGAGCATGGAACGGGCCATTATGGAAACGGAACGCCGGCGCGACATCCAAAATGCCTACAACGTGGCCCACGGCATTACCCCCACCACCATCGTGAAAGCGATTGGCGGCGGGCTGGAAATTAGTATGTCGGACGAAAATAAAAAGCAGCGCCAGCACCGGATGAGCCGGGTGGAGCGTGAACAGACGGTGGAGCGCCTTACCCGCGAAATGCGGGAGGCTGCCCGGCTGCTGGAATTTGAACACGCCGCATTTTTGCGGGATCAAATTGAGCGGCTGAACCGGGGCGAGGACCCCACCACCATGGACACCGAGCAGCGCCGCACGGCAGATAAAAAAAGAAGAGGCAGGGGGAAGCGTAAAAGTTGAGTAAAATAGAGATTGATCCCAATAACCGTATTGTCATCAAGGGCGCGCGGGAGCATAACTTAAAAAATGTGGATTTAACCCTTCCGCGCAACAAACTGATTGTGATGACCGGGCTTTCGGGCTCGGGCAAATCGAGCTTGGCGTTTGATACCATCTACGCCGATGGCCAGCGCCGGTATATGGAAAGCCTTTCCAGCTATGCGCGGCAGTTTTTGGGCCAGATGGAAAAGCCGGATGTCGATGAGATTACCGGGCTTTCCCCGGCCATTTCCATCGACCAAAAAACCACCAGCCACAACCCCCGCTCCACGGTGGGCACGGTGACGGAAATTTTCGATTACCTTCGCCTGATGTATGCCCGCATTGGTGTGCCACACTGCCCGGTTTGCGGGCGGCCCATCAGCCAGCAGACCGTGGACGAGATGGTGGACGAAATTTTAAAGCTGCCCGAGCGCACCCGGTTCCAGGTGTTGGCCCCGGTCGTTCGCGCCCGCAAGGGCACCCAGCAAAAAGAGCTGGATGCGGCCCGCCGTGGCGGCTTTGCCCGTGTGCGAATTGATGGCAACCTGTACGAGCTAGATGAGGAAATCAAGCTTGAAAAAAACATCAAGCATACGGTGGAGGTGGTGGTTGACC
>JAQUSS010000229.1 GCA_028710135.1 Gemmiger sp.
AGACCCCCGTAGCCGCTATCTGCGCGGCGGTATACCAGTTGAATTTGGCCGTTATCCGCATTGCGGTAGAGGAAAAAGCTGTGGTCCAGCAGGTTCATCTGCAAAATGGCTTCCTCGGTGCTGCAAGGGCGCACGGCAAAATGCTTTTCGCGGATAACTTGGTAGGTTTCCTCCTCCTCGGTGGGGGCGGGCACCGGCCACTCGGCGGGGGCTGTCAGCTTATCGCCCAGCCGCTTGCGGTTTTTAACAACCAGCCGCTGCAATAGGTCGGCAGCCTCCAGCAGGGCATCCTCCATACGCTCGGCCGCCTTCTCGGCGCGCACGGTCAACCCGTTATCCCGCACGGTAATTTCTACCGTTTGGCGGTGTTTTTCTACATTTACCGTCACCTTTGCCTCGGCCTCGCCGGGGAAAAACTTGTCCAGCTTGGCAAGCCGGGTTTCCGCCAGCTCCATAAAGCTGGGCTTTAATGTAACCCTGCGTCCAGTGCAAATAACGTTCATATTGCGTAGCCTCCTTCATGGCGGCGTACCTGCCATGGGCATTAGCCGGCAGGTTCTGCCGCTTCATTGCCTTTATTATAGCAGGAAAATGCACAAAAAGCGAGGGGAAATTTATCAAAAAACTATGAATAATCTGTAAGTTTAATTCGCAAGCCGCCAATCCAAGGGGGGGCTGCCATGCTGGGCCAAAAAGTGGTTGATTTGGCTGAACGGGCGGGAACCAAAAAAGCCCCGGTAGGCCGAAAGCGGGCTGGGGTGTGCCGATTCCACCACCAACAGCGGGCGGCCCTGGCACCCCGCCACAAACAGCGGCTTGTTGCGCTGGGCAAATGCCCCCCACAGCACCACCGCCAGGGGGGTATCGGCGGCGGCGCACAGGTAGCTTAACGCAGCCGCTACAAATTCCTCCCACCCGTGGCGGGTGTGGGCCAGCGCCGCGCCCTGTTCCACCGTCAACACGGCGTTCAGCAAAAACACCCCATTTTTGGCCCAGGGGGTCAAATCGGTTTGCCCGCCGGCCGGGGTGCCGGTATCACTTTCCAGCTCCTTTAAAATATTGCGCAGGGAGGGGGGCGCTTTCACCCCCGCCTGCACCGAGAAGGCAAGCCCCATGGCCTGGCCTTCCTCGTGGTAGGGGTCCTGCCCCAAAATCACGGCCCGCACCGCCGCCGGTGGGGTGGCAAAGGCCGCAAAAATTTGTTGCGGCGGGGGGTACACCACGGCGCCGGCATAGCGGGCGGTAACAAATTCATCCAGCCGGGCAAAATAGGGTTTGGCCTGCTCGGCCTCAAAAAACGGTTCCCAGCCGGGGTAGCGGTTGTGGGCCAGTTGGCTGGCTAAAACACCCATGGCGTTCTCCTATCGTGTGTGGCAGGGCGGTGGCCGGCGGGGGCGCGCCAAACGGGCAAGGCCGGCTTACGCTTACAGCCCCTCCTGCTTGCTCAACAAAATGCGGTCGTTATCTAAGGTGTGGCCCGCACCCTTGGCAAACTGCTCCAGCAGGCCATCCACCGTCATCCGGGCACGCTCGGCCCCCTGCACATCCAGCACCACCCGGCCGCCATCCATCATCAGGGTGCGGTTGCCCAGCGCCAGCGCGGCGTGCATATTGTGGGTGATCATCAGGCAGGTGATTTTATGCTCGGCCACAATTTGGGTGGTTAAGGCAAGCACCTTCTCGGCGGTGGCAGGGTCCAGCGCGGCGGTGTGTTCATCCAGCAGCAGCAGCTTGGGGGTAATTAAGGTGGCCATCAACAGGGTAAGGGCCTGCCGCTGCCCGCCCGAAAGCAGGCCCACCGGCTGCTTCATGCGGTTTTCAAGCCCCAGCCCCAGCTGGGATAGCCGCTCGGCAAACAGGGTACGGTCGGCCTTGGAAATGCGGGAGAACGGGGAGCTGTGCCCTGATGCCCGCAGATAGGCAAGGGCCAAATTTTCCTCAATGCTCATCCCCGGGGCGGTGCCCTTCAACGGGTCTTGGAACATCCGCCCAATGCTTTTGCTGCGGCGGTATTCGGGCATAAAGGTAATATCCTGCCCGCCCAGGGTAATGCTGCCGGTATCCGGCACAAAGGCCCCCGCAATGGCGTTGAACAGGGTGGATTTACCGGCCCCGTTGCTGCCCACAATGGTGGCAAAATCCCCGGGGGCAAGGCGCAGGTCAATGCCGCAAAGGGCTTTTTTCTCGTTGACGGTGCCGGGGTTAAAGGTTTTACAGATATTAACCAGTTCAAGCATGGTGGCGGCCCTCCTTCGTTTTGGCGGCGGCGCGCTTGCTTCTTTCAAATTGGAACCCTTTTTTCAGGGCCGGTGCCGCAATGGCCAAGGCCACAATACAGGCGGAAATCAGCTTTAAACTCTCGGAGGGGACGTTGGCCCGCAGCGCCAGGGCAATGATAAAACGGTAGATGATGCTGCCCGCCACCGCCGCCAGGGCCTTGACCCACATCCCGCCACGGGCAAAACCAAACAGTGTTTCGCCAATAATTAGGGATGCCAGGCCGATTACCACCATGCCGGTACCCAG
>JAQUSS010000086.1 GCA_028710135.1 Gemmiger sp.
ACCGCAAAAAAATAAAGCCGGTTGCCTTTCCCTAGGGAAGTGCTATAATACATATGCGATGTGCATTTTTTTGCGCTAAAACTACAAATTTATAACTGTGAGGTTACCTGTGAAAATATTGATTGCGGGCGATGGCAAAGTTGGTGCCACGCTGACACGCCAGCTTACTGCCGAGGGCTACGACCTTACGCTGATTGATAACAACCAAAAGGTGCTGGAATCCAGCATGGAGCGGTACGATGTGATGGCCGTGCATGGCAACTGTGCCTCAATGGAGGTGCTGCTGCAAGCGGGCGTGAAGGAGGCCGATTTGTTGATTGCGGCCACCAGTGCGGACGAAATCAACCTTCTTTGCTGCCTAACGGCCCACGGCATCAACCCCAAGCTGCACACCATTGCCCGCATCCGCAACCCGGCCTACACCGACCAAATTTATGCCATGCGGGATGTTTTTGCCCTCTCGCTGGCGGTCAACCCCGAAAAACAGACGGCGGTGGAGATTGAACGGCTGCTGAACTACCCGGCATTTTTAAAGCGGGATACCTTTGCCAAGGGCCGGGTGGAAATTGTGGAGCTGCGGGTGGAGCCGGGCAGCCGCCTTTGCGATGTATCCCTCAACGAGATGAACCATATCGTCAAGTGCCGGGTGCTGGTTTGCACGGTGCTGCGGGGCGGCACCGCCGTGGCCCCGGACGGCAATTTTATATTGCGTGCCAACGACCGTATTTTTGTAACGGCCCCCACCAGTAACCTGACGGTTTTGCTTAAAAACCTGGGGCTGATCACCCGCAAGGTCAACCGGGTTATTTTGGTGGGCGGTGGGCGGGTCAGCTATTACCTGGCCCAGCAGCTTGAAAAAAGCGATATCTCCGTCCAGCTGATTGAACAAAATTACGACCGTTGCGTGGAGCTGGCTTCGCTGCTGCCCACCACCTGCATTGTGCACGGCGATGCCAGCAACCAGATGCTGCTGGAGAGCGAGGGGCTATCCCAGTGCGATGCCCTGGTTACCATGACGGGCCTGGACGAGCTGAACATGATTATCTCCATCTACGGCAAAAGCTGCGGCGTGCCCCAAATCATCACCAAGCTGGGCCGAACCGATAACAGCAACCTGTTGGATAGCTTGCCCTTGGGCAGCGTTATCTGCCCCAAGGAGCTTTGCTGCGATACCATTGTGCGGTATGTGCGCGCCATGCAAAACCAGGCCGGCGCGGCGGTAGCCGTCCACTTTATTGCGGATGGCCAGGCCGAGGCCATTGAGTTTTTGGCGGATGATACCACCCTGCACTGCGGCGAAACGCTGAAAAACATCCGCCTGCGGCCCAACGTGCTGGTCGTCTGCATCTCCCGCGGGGGCAAAACCGAGATACCCAGCGGCGATTCCACGTTCCAGGCGGGGGATACCCTGATTGTGGTTACCGGCAAAGACTCGTTGGTTCGCCAGTTAAACGATATTTTTGAGTGACTGAGGAATAAGAATGAACTTCAAGATGATGGGCCGCCTGATTGCGGAAATTTTGGCGGTGGAGGGCGCGTTTATGCTGCCCGCCCTGCTCATTTGCCTGGCGGATGGGGATGGTGCGGCGGCGTTCGGCTTTGTTAGCGCCATGGTGCTGATTGCCCTGCTGGCGGGGCTGCTGGCCTTTTGCTGCCGCAAGGTAAAGCCCGGGTTTTATGCGCGCGAGGGGCTGGTTTGCGTGGGCCTTAGCTGGGTTGCCCTCAGCCTGCTGGGCTGCCTGCCCTTTTTTATCTCGGGCGAAATCCCGCATTTTGTGGATGCCTTGTTTGAAACGGTATCCGGCTTTACCACCACCGGCTCCTCCATCCTAACGGATGTGGAGGCCCTGCCCCGTGGGCTTTTGTATTGGCGCAGCTTCAGCCACTGGCTGGGCGGCATGGGGGTGCTGGTGTTTTTGCTGGCCGTGGTGCCGGTAAGCGGGCGGAACAACGGCTTTACCGTCCACCTTTTGCGCGCCGAAAGCCCCGGCCCAAACGTCAGCAAGCTGGTGCCCCGCATGAAGCAAACCGCCGCCATTTTGTACCTATTGTATGTGGTGCTTACGGTGCTCAACATCGTGTTTTTGCTGTTGGGGCATATGCCCCTGTTCGATGCCGTGTGTACGGCCTTCGGCACGGCCGGCACCGGCGGCTTTGGCATTAAAAACGATAGCATTGCCGGGTATAGCCCCTACCTGCAAAACGTTTGCACCGTGTTTATGATGCTGTTTGGGGTAAATTTCGGCTGCTATTACCTGCTGCTGATGCGCCAGGTAAAAAGCGTTTTTAAGGACGAGGAGCTGCGCCTTTACCTGGGCCTTGCGGTGGGCAGCGCGCTTTTGATTGTGGCAAACCTGCGCGGCTACTATGCCACTTTGGGCGAAACCATCCGCCATGCGGCCTTCCAGGTGGCCAGCATCATGACAACCACCGGCTTTGCCACCACCGATTTTGATTTGTGGCCCAGCTTTTCCAAGGCAATTTTACTTAGCCTGATGGTGGTGGGGGCCTGCGCGGGCAGCACGGGCGGCGGCATCAAGTGTGGCCGGGTGTCGCTGCTGTTCAAGGTGCTGCGGCGCAACATCGGCCAGGTGCTGCACCCCCAAAAGGTGCAGGTGGTGCGCATGAACGGCCAGCCGGTGGATGAAAAGGTGCTGGCAAACACCAACGCCTATCTATCGGCGTATGTGATTATCATTGTGTTTAGCTTTATTTTGATTTCGGCCAACGGCTTTTCCACCGAAACCAATTTGTCGGCCGTGCTTTCCTGCTTCAATAACATCGGCCCCGGGCTGGATGCAGTAGGCCCTACCTGCAATTTTTCGGCCTACAGCAGCGTGTCAAAACTCATTTTGATTGCCGATATGCTGGCGGGCCGGCTTGAAATTTTCCCGATTTTGGTGTTATTCTCCCGCAGCACCTGGAAAAACCGCTGAGAACACGCCCCGCAGGCCAACACAGCCCCGGCACCCGTTATAAAGTACAGCAGCCCGCCCCACGGTAGCCATACCGGGGGCGGGCTGCTGTTGCAATGCGGGGGAAATAAATGAACAAAAATCCAGTAAAGCGAACAGTTGTACCTGTTTTGTGGGGCCGCAACCCGCTATACTAAAAAAGGTGGTACCCGCCCCAAGGCCGCCATAAAACGCCCGCCCTACGGCAGCGCCTGAAATTGGTTGCGGTACATTTTGGGGGTTAGCCCCGTTTGCCGCTTAAACACCCGGAAAAAGTAGTTGGGGTCGGCAAAGCCGACCTGACGGCAGATTTCGGCGGTGGAAAGCCGGGTGGTGGTTAATAGCTGGATGGCCCGCTGGATGCGCAGCAGGGCAATATGCTCGGCAATGCCCCGGCCGTAGGTTTCCTTTGCCAGGTGGTAAAGGGCCGTGCGGCTGATGGAAAATTCGCGGCAGAGCCGTTCGCTCGATAGCGGTTCGGTAAGGTGCTCGCTCAAATAGCGGCTTAAAGCGTCCTGCATACTGCCGGGGGCCAGCCGCGCCAGCCTATCCAGGTAGATGGCCCTGGCCGCCAGCGAAAGTAAATCAGCGGCGGAGCGCAGGGTGGTGTAGGGGGTGCGGGGCAAGGCCCCAAAGGCGGCGTGCAGCGCCGCAAAATCCAGCGGGTACCCGCTGCACCGCTGCTGCACGGCGGCCCACTCGGCCTCGCCATCGGCCCCCTGCACAATATGGCTCAACAGCAGGTACCCCACGGTGGCATCCTCCACCAAAATGGGGGTAATCACCTCAATCAGCCCGGCGTGGCAAGGGTAGAGGATGGTCTTTTTTTCCCGCTGGGCGCGGCGGCAGGCGTTTTGGTCGCAAAGCAGGCAGGCGGTTTCGCCCTGCGGGGCCTGGCGCACCATCCGGCAAAAGGCGGGCAGCTCCCCCGGGTAGGATAGTATATCCACCCCCCACGCATCAAACACCACCGTGCGGATGCCGGTCAGCACATAAAAATCTTGCAGCAAAACCAGCAATTCGCCCTTATCAAACACAGCCCGCATGGGCCGTCACCCCCCGCTACGTATTTTGCACCACTTGCCAAACCGGCACAGTACCTGTACTATATACGTATTGTAAGCCGATTTGGCGGTCACGTCAATTTGGAAATAAAACACAAATTTACATAGAAAGGCGATGCACCATGCAAACCATGGATTGGAAGCAGACCGCCCTGGGCATTGAGCTTGGCTCCACCCGTATCAAGGCGGTGCTGATCGGCCCCGACCATACTTCCCTGGCCAGTGGGGATTACACCTGGGAAAACCGGCTGGAGAACGGCTACTGGACTTACCCGCTTGCCGAGGTATGGCAGGGCATCCGGGCGGCCTACGCGGCGCTGGCTGCCCAGGTGGCCGCGCGCTACGGCCAACCCCTAACCACCGTGGGCGGCATGGGCATTTCGGCCATGATGCACGGCTACCTGCCCTTTGGGGCAGATGGCGCCCAGCTTGCCCCCTTCCGCACCTGGCGCAACACCACCACCGGCCCCGCCGCCCAGGCGCTGACTGAGCGGTTTGGCTTTAACATCCCCCAGCGGTGGAGCATTGCCCATCTTTACCAGGCCATGCTGGATAATGAGGCCCACCTGGCAAATTTGGGCTATTTAACAACCCTTTCGGGCTACGTACACTGGCAGCTTACGGGCGAGCGGGTGATGGGCGTGGGCGAGGCCGCCGGGATGTTCCCGATTGATAGCACCACCTGTGATTTTGACGCCAATATGGTTGAAAGCTTTGACGCCTTGGCGGCCAACTACCCCTGGAAGCTCAAAGCCGTGCTGCCCAGGGTATTGCCGGCGGGCGAGCGGGCAGGCGTATTAAGCCCGGCGGGCGCGGCCCTGCTGGACCCCACCGGGGTGCTGCAGCCGGGCATCCCCCTCTGCCCGCCCGAGGGCGATGCCGGCACCGGGATGGCCGCCACCAACAGCGTGGCCCCCTGCACCGGCAACGTGAGCGCGGGCACCAGCGTGTTTGCCATGGTTGTGCTGGAAAAACCGCTCTCCAAGGTTTACCCCGAGCTGGATATGGTCACAACCCCCACGGGTGCCCCGGTGGCCATGGTACACTGCAACACCTGCACCAGCGACCTAAACGCCTGGGTGGGCCTGCTGGGCGAGGCCGCGCAGGCCCTAACCGGCCAAAAGCCCGATGCCGATACCCTGTACGGTACCCTTTACCGCGCCGCCCTAAAGGGGGAGCCGGGCTGCGGTGGGCTGGCGGCGGTCAACTACTTTGCCGGGGAGCCGGTAACCGGCTTGCAGGAGGGCCGCCCCCTGTTTGTGCGGATGCCGGATGCCGCGCTAAACCTGCCCAACTTTATGCGCGCCCACCTGAACGCCGCCATCGCCACCCTAAAAATCGGGATGGATATGCTGGCGGGCGAGGGGGTGCGCCTAACCACCCTGCTGGGGCACGGTGGGCTGTTTAAAACCCCCGTGGTGGGCCAGCAGCTGTTGGCCGGGGCGCTGAACGTGCCGGTTGCCTGCATGGAAACCGCGGGGGAGGGTGGCCCCTGGGGGATGGCCCTGCTGGCCGCCTACATGGCAAACCGCCAGCCCGGGCAAACCCTGGAGCGCTACCTGGCCGATATGGTGTTTGCCAACGCAAAAAGCAGCGTGGTGGCCCCGGCCCCTGCCGATGTGGCGGGCTTTGCCACCTATTTGCAGCGCTACCGCGCCGCGCTGGAGGCCGAGAAGGCCGCCGTGCAGGCCATGCCGTAAGCAGGGCAAAAATATAAGTTTTTTGTGGCAAGTTGTGGTAAAATCATAAATAACCGATAACTGTTTTTGGGCCATCGCCCCCCGGCAGCCGCACAGCGGCAAGGTGCCGGGCAACGTTGGAAGTTTTTTATTGTGTTGCAAGCAACAAACCCGCTTGAAAGGTAAAACGAGGTAAAAAAATGCTGGAACAACTCAAGCAAGCCGTTTACGAAGCCAATATGGAGCTGCCCCGCCGTGGCCTGGTTACCTATACCTGGGGCAATGTTTCGGGCATTGACCGGGAGCAGGGGCTGGTGGTCATCAAGCCCTCCGGGGTAGAATATGGCGATTTAACGCCGGAAAAACTGGTGGTGCTGCGCCTGGATGGCACGGTGGTGGAGGGGGCGCTCAACCCTTCCTCCGATACCAAAACCCATTTGGAGCTGTATAAAGCCTTCCCCGCGCTGGGCGGCATTGTGCATACCCACAGCCCCTATGCGGTGGCCTGGGCGCAGGCCGGGCGGGATATCCCGGCCTACGGCACCACCCATGCCGATTATTTTTATGGCCCGGTGCCCTGCGCCCGCCACCTAACCCCCACCGAGCTGGACGAGGATTACGAAAAAAACACCGGCAAGGTGATTGTGGAAACCTTTGCCACGCGCGAGCTTGACCCTATGGCGGTGCCGGCGGTTATCTGCCACAGCCATGGCCCGTTTACCTGGGGCAAAACCCCGGCCCAGGCGGTGTACCATGCCGTCGTGCTGGAGGAGGTTGCCCGCATGGCCCTGTTTACCTGCCAGATTGACCCCGCCGCCGCCCCGGCCCCCCAGCGCATTTTGGATAAGCACTACCTGCGCAAGCATGGCCCCAACGCCTACTACGGCCAAAAGCAAAAGTAAGCCGAGAAATATTCGCCCGGTTTTCTTGCATTTTTTGCCCCGCCGTATTATGATGGTAGAGAATAAGGATAAGGGGGGCAAATACCATGCCACAACAAGAAAAGAAAGTATTGTGGAAGGACCGGAAGCATTATCTCTGGTTCCCGTTCAGCTTTACAAAATATTCGATTGAGGACGACCGGCTGATTGTGCATACCGGGCTGCTCAACACCCAGGTGGAGGAAACGCTCCTTTACCGTATTGTGGATTTAACCTGCAAGCAATCCCTGCTGGGCAAGCTGTTTGGCACCGGGGATATCGTGCTGAAAACCAAGGCGGATACCAACCCCGAGGTTGTTTTGAAAAATATCCGCGCGCCGCTAGAGGTGCGCAGCCAAATTTCCAGCGCGGTGGAAAATAGCCGCCAGCAGCGCAATGTGGTCGGCAAAGAATTTTATGGCGAGGACCACGAGCATATGGATAGGGACCATGACGGCGTTTGCGATTTTGAGGAAACACCGCCCGTGTAAGGCCGCGCCCTGCCATGCCTGCCGAAACTATGCCGGTAGGCCGGTTTAAACCGCAAAAAGGCTAAACTTTTATCGAATTTTATCTGTTAGATTCGGCGCGCGCCGTCACCGCAAGGTGGCGGCGCTTTTGCTTGCCCCCGGCAAGGGCCTTTTGGCCTGCCTGCCGGGCAGCGGGCAGCAGGCGGGCAGTGGGGTAGGGCCAGGGCGCTAAACCCCGGCCCCCGGCTGGGCGGGGTAGCGGGGGATAGCACTTGCCTGGGCTTGGCGGCGGTACGCCCGGGGCGAAAGCCCAGTGGCCTTGCGGAACACATCTTTAAAATAATTGCTGCTGCTAAACCCGCACCCCAAAGCCACCTGGGTGATAGGGTCGCTGGTGTTCACCAGCAGGCGGGTGGCTTGCTGCAACCGCACACGGTTCAGGTACTCTTTAAACGTAAGGCCGGTGGCAAGGCGGAACTTGCGGGAAAAATAGGTGGGGCAAAGGCTGCACTGGGCCGCCGCCGTTTTCAAATCCAGGGGTTGCTGGTAGTTTAGGGCAATGTATTTCAGCGCCTGCTCCATATCGCCGGCATCGGTGTGGGCGGTGGCCGCCGGTGGCGATGCCTGGCGGATGCCGCCCCGCTCCAGCAGCAACAGCAGTTGCATGGCGCCCAACAGCAGCAATTCGCCCGAGTAGCGGCCGGGCAGCTCGTTCTCGCGCAGCAGCGCGGGCAAAATCCCCTCCACCTCCGCCCGCAGGGGCGGCGGCAAAATCAACTTGCCGGATTTTGCCGCCATCGCCAGCAACGCCGGGTGCCGTGCGCAAAAATCCTGCGGCAGGGCATCGGGGCGGAAAAACACAATCAGGCGGGTGCAGGGGGTCAACCCCTCGTACCGGGTGGCGTGTAGCGCCCCGGCAGGTACCACGCAAAGGTCCCCTGCCGAAAGGTGGTAGCTACGCCCCTCCATCACATAGGTACACAGCCCGCTTTTCAGGTAAAATAACTCGCAGCAGGTGTGGTAATGCCCGGTGGACATGGCATAGCGCGGTGTGCGCACCGCCTGTTCTACATACACGCCCCGCGTTTGCAGGGCAGCATCAATCTGCGGCTCCTGCTCGGGGTGGTGCGATGGCTCCATGGCAAACCCTCCTTTGTGGCAATTGGCTCTATTATAAAAGCCGCGGCCCCGCGGCGCAAGGGCGGGGCCGCAAAAAAGGCGGATTGCCTAAAATGTGACGGCTGCTATTGTGTCAAACGATGGATTGCTTGGCCAACATCACGAAAAAAGGCAAAAAAACAGCGGTGATTTTTGAAACTACATGAAATTTTGGTAGTATCGCCTCGCCCCGCCCGCTACAATAGAGAAAACGAAGGCAACGCCATAATTTTAGGGAGGAACCACCATGAAATACCAAGATGGAAAAATGCAGGATGTACAAATTGCGTACATCGGCGGGGGGAGCCGGGGCTGGGCCTGGACCTTTATGACCGACCTTGCGCTGGAACCCGTGATGGGCGGCGTGATACGGCTGTACGATATCGATAACGCCGCCGCGCAGCATAACGAGGTGATTGGCAACCATATCACCGCCGCGCCGGGTGCGGTGGGTAAGTGGAAGTACGAAACCAAAAACACCCTCGATGAAGCCCTGACGGGGGCCGATTTTGTGGTGATTTCTATTCTGCCCAAAACCTTTGACGAGATGGCGGTGGATGTGCATATGCCCGAGCGGCTGGGCATCTATCAGTCGGTGGGGGATACCGCCGGGCCTGGCGGCATGATGCGCGCGCTGCGCACCATCCCCATGTACGTGGAATTTGCGCAGGGCATCCGCCGCTGCTGCCCGGATGCCTGGGTCATCAACTATACAAACCCAATGTCGCTCTGCGTAAAAACGCTCTACTATGCCTTCCCGCAAATCAAGGCGTTTGGTTGCTGCCACGAGGTTTTTGGCACCCAAAAGGTGCTGGCGGGCATTGCGGCCGAGGTGCTGGGCCTGCCCGCCATCGACCGGCGGGATATCCACGTAAACGTGCTGGGCATCAACCACTTTACCTGGTTCGATTATGCCAGCTACCAGGGCATCGACTTGTTCCCCATCTACCGCGCCTACATCGCGCAGCATTTTGCCGAGGGCTACGCCGAGCGGGATGCCAACTGGATGAACGCCAGCTTCTGCTGCAAGCACCGCGTCAAGTTTGATTTGTTCAACCGCTACGGCCTAATTGCCGCCGCGGGCGACCGCCACCTGGCCGAATTTATGCCGGGCGATACCTATTTGAAGGACCCCGCCACCGTAACCAGTTGGGATTTTGGCCTGACAACGGTGGATTGGCGCAAAAACGAGCTGAAGGAGCGGCTGGCCCGCTCTGCCCGGCTGGTGCGCGGGGAGGAGGAAGTGCCCCTAAAGCCCACCGGGGAGGAGGGCATTGCCCTGATTAAAGCGCTGTGCGGGCTGGAGCGGATGGTTAGCAACGTCAACATCCCAAACACCGCCCTACAGGTCGAAAACCTGCCCGCCGATGCGGTGGTGGAAACCAACGCCCTGTTTGAGCGGGATGCCATCCGCCCGGTGCAGGCGGGCCGCCTGCCCGCAAATATCCACGCGCTGGTGCGCCCCCATGTGGAAAACCACGACCGTATCCTGCGCGCCGCCCTCACCCACGACCGTGATTTGGTGGTGGAAGCCTTCTGCCACGACCCACTGGTGCGCGCCCACACCACCAACCGCGCCGATATCGCCAAGCTAGTGGATGATATGATGGCGGCCACCCTGTAAAAGCTCGCAAGCCAAAACCCAAACGCAAGCATACAAAACCCGCGTAACCTGGCCAGAAACGGCACCCGGCACCATAAAAAACGGCAAAAACGGCATACCTGCCCCGCAAGGCTGCATAGCCTTGGCTGTGGGGGTGAGGGTATGCCGTTTTTTGGTGCGCGGCCGGGTGCCGGGGGCAAAAAGAAGGAGAAAAAGCGCTATCTTACGCCGATGCAAGACCGCCATATGCGGTTGCGCACCCGGCTGCTTTGCCTAGGGCTGGCGGTGGGCTGCTTTGGCACCCTGCTGTGGCGGCTTTACAATTTGCAGCTTGTGGATGCCGCCGGGTATGCGGGGCGGGCCGCCGGCCAACAATTGCGGGATACCATATTGCCTGCCGCGCGGGGGGAGATATTTTCCGTCGATGGCACGGTGCTGGCATCCAGCAAAACGGTGTGGACAATACGTGCCTCCCCGCGGGAGCTGGCAGACGCGCTGGTGCAGCCCGCCGCCGAGGCATTGAGCCGCATTTTGGAGCTGGATTACGATAAAACGCTGGAACAGCTTTCCAACCGCAGCTCGAACGATTGCCTGCTCCGCCGCCGGGTGGAAAAGGAGATGGCCGATGCCGTAAGGCAGTGGTGCATTGAAAACGAGGCCCAGGGCATTTTGATTTTGCAGGATACCAAGCGCGTTTACCCCGAGGGGGATTTTATGGGCTGCCTACTGGGTTTTACCGATGTGGATAACCAGGGGCTTTCGGGGCTAGAGCTAAAATACGATACGGCCCTTACGGGTACCAACGGGCGGATGCTTTCGGCCAAAAACGCCTGGGGGTACGATATGCCCACCAACTATAACGTCCTGGTGGAGGCCGTGCAGGGCAACACCCTAACCTTAACGATTGATGCCAACATCCAGCATTACCTGGAAAGTGCGCTGCTGGCCGCCGTGCAGGAGCATCGGGTGGCGGCGCGGGCGGTGGGCATTGTGATGGATGTGCAAACCGGGGCCATTGTGGCCATGACCACCAAGCCCGATTACGACCCCAACAACCCCCGCACCATTGTGGACGAGGCAACCCGCAACGCCGTGAACGCCTTGGCAGGGGAGGAGCGCAGCGCCGCCCTACAGCTTGCCCAGCAAGCGCAGTGGCGCAACAAGGCCGTGAGCGATTTGTACGAGCCGGGCAGCGTGTTTAAGCTGGTTACTGCGGCGGCGGCGCTGGATACCGGGGCCTGCACCAAGGATAGCAGCTTTGTTTGTGCGGGCTCCATCCAGGTGGCGGGCACCCGGTTCCGCTGTGCCAACGGGCATATCCACGGGCAAGAAACCTTTAAACAGGGGCTGGGGGTATCTTGCAACCCCTGTTTTATCCAAATTGGGATGCGCCTGGGCAAGGAAAATTTTTGCAACTACTTTGAGGCGTTTGGCCTGCGCACCGCCACCGGCATTGACCTGCCTGCCGAGGTGAAAAA
>JAQUSS010000087.1 GCA_028710135.1 Gemmiger sp.
CTCCGCCGCGCCAAGCCCGAAAACCCGGGAGCCGCCACGGTACTGACAGGGTGCTACCCGCAGGCCTTCCCCGAGGAAGCCGCCCAGATCCACGAGGCCGATGTGATTACCGGCTCGGGCAACCGGCGGGCAATTTTGGCCGATATCCAAAAAATACAAACCGGCGAGGCTGAGCGGGTGGTGGATATCCGCCCCCACCAAAAGGGCGAAGCCTTTGAGGAACTGCCCATGGAAAAGTTTGAGGAGCATACCCGCGCCTTTGTCAAGGTGGAGGATGGCTGTGGCCGCCGCTGCGCCTACTGTGTGATCCCCCGCGCGCGCGGCCCGGTGCGAAGCCGCCAGGAGGCAAGCATCCTGGCCGAGCTTGCGCGGCTGGCCGCCGCCGGTTACCGGGAGGTGGTGCTGACGGCCATCAGCCTGCCCAGCTACGGCACCGATACCGGCACCAGCCTGACCGAGCTGCTGGAACGCGCCTGCGCCCTGCCGGGGATTGCGCGCATACGCCTGGGCAGCCTGGACCCTGATATGCTGACCGATGAGGATATTGCCCGAATGGCCGCCCTGCCCAAGCTTTGCCCCCAGTTCCACCTAAGCCTGCAAAGCGGCTGCACAAAAACCCTGCGGGCCATGCGCCGCCCCTATACGGCGGAGCAGTATGCTGCGGTGGTGCAAAAGCTGCGGGCCGCCTTTGGGGCAGCGCAAACCAGCTTTACCACCGATGTGATTGTCGGCTTCCCCGGTGAGAGCGAGGAGGATTTCGCCCAAAGCATGGCCTTTGTTTGCGCCCAACGCTTTTTGAAGGTACACGTATTCCCCTATTCGCGCCGTGCCGGTACCCCCGCGTTTGATTTTGAGGGCCAAATCCCCGAGCAGGAGAAGGAAGCCCGCAGCCGCCGAATGAGCGCCGCCGCCGATGCCATACGGGCCGAGGTTGCCGCCGCCATGGCCGGCAGCAATGCCGAGGTGCTGCTGGAAACGCCCCTATCGGGCACCATTTTCAGCGGCTACACCCGGCAGTACCTGCCGGTGGCGGTTACTGCACCCGGCTACAAAACCGGCGATATCGTGCCGGTAACACTGGGCGAATGGGACGGCCACCGCACCCGCGCGCAAGCCTTGCCAAACCAGGAAACTTTGTGATTTTTTTGCATAATACCACCACAGGGGCCGGAAATTGTGACCGGCTCCTGTTTTTTTGGAAATTTTGTGGAAAAACTATTGTAAAAGCGGCAAATTCTTGATATATTTTTATCAGGAGCTGTATCGTCACGATTTGCCGGTTTTCGCGTTCTGCACGGCACGGTCATGCGGCCCCAAAAAGCGATAAGGAGCATTGCAAACATGAGAGGCATTTATACCCCTGTAACGGACATCCGCCGCAAGGTTTTTACCGAGGTGGCACGGATGGCCTACGAGGACAACGCCTATGCGGACTATGCGCAGCAGGTTCGTGAGTTGCCCTACAAAATCATCCCCGGCGAGGTTGGCCAACTGCGCAGCAGCATTTTTCTGGAGAGAGCCATTGTGTCGGAGCGTATCCGGCTGGCGATGGGCCTTTCTCTGCGCCCCTTGGACGAGAGCGTACCTGCCACGGAGGATTTGGAGCATAGCGTAATTTCGGACAAGTACTACGAGCCGCCGCTAATCAACGTAATCAAATTTGCCTGCAACCGCTGCCCGGAAAAGGTCGTGAAAGTAACGGCCATGTGCCAGGGTTGCCTTGCACACCCTTGCCAGGAGGTATGCCCCAAAAAGTGCATCACCTTCCGCAATGGCAAGAGCCATATCGACCAAAGCCTTTGCATCAAGTGCGGGCGCTGCGTCAACACCTGCCCCTACAATGCCATCGTGAAGGTGGAGCGCCCCTGTGCCAAGGCCTGCGGGATGGATGCCATCAAGAGCGACGAATACGGCCGCGCCGAGATCAACTACGACAAGTGCGTTTCCTGCGGGATGTGCCTGGTCAACTGCCCCTTCGGTGCCATTGTGGATAAGGGCCAGGTGTTCCAGCTTATTCAGTCCATCAAAAAGGGCGACCGGGTAATTGCCATTGTGGCCCCCGCCTTCATCAACCAGTTCCCGGGCATGACCCCCGCCAAGCTGCGTGCTGCTATGCAGCAGCTTGGCTTTGCGGGTGTATCGGAGGTTGCGGTTGGCGCGGACCTTTGCACCATTGACGAAGCCAACGACTTTATGAAGGAAGTGCCCGAGAAGATTCCCTTCATGGGTACCTCCTGCTGCCCCGCATGGAGCGTGATGGCGAAAAAGCTTTTCCCGGAGCAGGCAGAGTGCATCAGCATGACCATGACCCCCATGGTGCTGACCGCCCGCTTGATTAAACACGCCGATAAAGATGCCCGCATCTGCTTTGTAGGCCCCTGCGCCGCCAAAAAGCTGGAAGCCAGCCGCCGCACGGTTCGCAGCGAGGTAGACTTTGTGGTGACGTTTGAGGAGCTGATGGGCCTGTTTGAGGCCAAGCAGATTGACCTGGCCGCCATCCCTAACGACCCCAACGATACTTTTGATGATGCCAGTGCCGATGGCCGCGGCTTTGCCGTGGCGGGCGGTGTGGCCCAGGCCGTGGTGAACGCCATCCACAAGATTGACCCCGAGCGCGAAGTAAAGGTTGCCTCCGCCCAGGGCCTGACCGAATGCCGTAAGCTGATGACCATGGCAAAGGCAGGCAAATATAACGGCTACCTGCTGGAGGGCATGGCGTGCCCCGGCGGTTGCATTGCAGGCGCCGGCACCCTAGCAGACCCGGCCCGCAGCGCCGCCATGCTGGCAAAGTACAAGAGCGAGGCCCCGATGAAATCCGCCCTCGATACTCCCTACCAGGATTCCCTTGCACACCTTAAATATTAATCCCTTTCCATTTTGAATTTGGGGTGCCACGCGCCGCACACCGGCATCCCCCCAATATAAATAAAATACCCCCAGCGCAAAGAGTGCAAAACAAAGCTCTTTACGCTGGGGGTATTGTTTTAGATGGCGCTAGCAAAAGATGGTGCCAGCAAAAGTATTGGAACCGCGCGGCCGCCCGCAGCCGCGGCCCTGTGCAGAGGCCGCCATTTGCTCGGGCTCAATTTCACAGCTGCGCGCCGCACACAGCCGCGCCGGTTAGGCGTGGAATTTGCAGCTTAACGCGCTGACAACCACTTTAAACACACAAACCGCCTCCACCATGTCGCTTGAAAACTGCCAATCGCTTTTGCTGGTGTTGTGGCGCATAATGGCTTGCAGGGCTTCCGCTTTTTCGGCGGTATCCTCCACAAAGGAAATGTTGCCCGTACCGATAATGCTTTGAAATTTTGCAGAGCAGGTGCAGGCGGTTTCGCCCACGCACAGCTCGTAAGCGGTATCCATCTCAAACCCGACCGACTGCGTGGCATGAATCAAATCGATTTTTTTGCCCTCTTTTGCCCCATGAAAATAGAGTACGGTATCCCCGTTTACCCGGGCATACCCAAAGTTCAGGGGGAGAATATACACCTGCCCCGCGTCATAAAAGCCCAAACGGCAGCAAACGCAACGCTCCATAATCTCATCAATTTGCTTGGTATCGGTAATCTCTCTATCGTTTCTGCGCATCGTGTATCCCCTTTTACTATTCACAAAAATGGCATTGTTTCCGCTTCCTGTGAAACTTCTCCAACACGGATGTCCAACTTGTTTATCAAAACATGGGTGCCAGGATAACAGCTATCCGAGCTTGCATCAACGGAATAAGCCATCTTAGCACTTCGCCGCTTTTGCTTTGAGCTGGGCGAGGTAGGCATCCATCGAAAGGGAGCCGTCCAAAATTTTCCTAGCTATTTCCATGTGAAGTGCGCTAACCTTGTACCCCTCTATACGAGAGGAAGCCGCCGCGCTTTGCAATGCACGTTCCATTTTTGTACTCATCGATGCTTCTCCTTAGATCCAAATGAATCCCGTTGCAACTCGTTCTTTTCTCGTTTTTGCAAGTAGCTTTCCTGGCCAGATTTTTCTGCATCTTACAATGACTTGCAATGCCTTAATTACAACATAAAGTTCAGTAAAATTATGCGATAATTGCCCATTCCAAGCCGTTGCCGGGCTGGCAATGCCAGAACGGCTAGGCGTCGGGCATATGCTCCATAATAATCGCATTCGTGATTATTATAGCATACTGTACGGCACTTTTCCACCGTTGATTTCTAAATCATACGGTTCTGTGCGCCCTTATTGAAAAGGTGCAACAGCTTTTAAAAACCATTGCGCCTGAAAGCATCCACTATTTTGTTTGTATCGGTGTTAAACCTCTATATTTTGTCGTTATTTCATCGATCAAGTACCGTTAAATCTGCATGGACAAAGAAAAAGCTGGCAAGCTCTCGTAAGAAAACTTGTCAACTTATCTTGGAGGTGACGACCAGATTTGAACTGGTGGATGAGGGTTTTGCAGACCCTTGCCTTACCACTTGGCCACGTCACCATAATAATACAAAAACCGGTGGTTGACCGGCTTTTGTATGTTTGTTGGAGCGGCCGACGAGGCTCGAACTCGCTACCTCCACCTTGGCAAGGTGGCGCTCTACCAGATGAGCTACGGCCGCATAACCCTGCTGCCTAGGGCAACAGGTGCCAGATGATTTGGTGCCTCCGATCGGAATCGAACCAATGACACGGGGATTTTCAGTCCCCTGCTCTACCGACTGAGCTACAGAGGCATAATGGCGACCCGGATCAGGCTCGAACTGACGACCTCTAGCGTGACAGGCTAGCGTTCTAACCAACTGAACTACCGGGCCAAATGGTGGAAGTTAACGGGCTCGAACCGCTGACCCTCTGCTTGTAAGGCAGATGCTCTCCCAGCTGAGCTAAACTTCCATATGGAGCGGCCGACGAGGCTCGAACTCGCTACCTCCACCTTGGCAAGGTGGCGCTCTACCAGATGAGCTACGGCCGCAGGTGGAGAGGTTTGTGTGTGTGTTCTCTCCGGGCGACGTTTGTTATTTTACCGCATACTGCGGCGTTTGTCAATACCTTTTTCGCTTTTTTTATTTTGCTTTTTTGTTTTTCCGCAAATCCTTCTGTTTATTCCTCAGCTTTTGGATTTTGCCAATTTTCAAGCAGAGAATTTAAATCTATTTTGTACGTATGGTTGCAAAATTGGCAGTTCACCTCGGCCAGCGGGTCCTCATCGCGCAGTTTTTCCACCTCGGGGCGGCCCAAGCTGCGCAGCACCGCCTGCACCCGCTCCTTGCTGCAATTGCAGTGGTAGGCCACCGTTTCGCTATCCAAAATATCGGGCGCAAAACCTGCAAGTGCCATCCCCAGCATATCCTGAACGCTCTTCCCCTCCGAGAGAAGGGTGGTAACGCTTTGCATCCCCTGGATGTTTTTTTCCAGCAGAGAAATTTCTTCCTCGGTAGCGCCCGGCAACAGCTGAACAATAAACCCGCCCGCGCACTGTACGCTCAAATCCGGGTTGACAAGCACCCCCAACGCGCACACGGTAGGGGTCTGCTCGCTGGTGGCAAAGTACGAGGTGATATCCTCGGCAATCTCCCCCGATACCAGCGGCACCTGGCCCACGTACGGCTCCCGCAGGCCCATATCCCGAATTACATCTAAGGTGCCATCCTTGCCCACGGCAGCGCCTACGTTTAGGTGCCCGTTTTCCCGCAAGGGCAGCTCCAGCACAGGGTTTTCCACATATCCGCGCACGTTACCGTTGCCATCTGCCACCGCCAGCAGCCGCCCCGCAGGGCCACCGCCACGCAATTGCAGGGTGATGGTATCCTGCCGGCTTTTTAGCATACCGCCCATCATGGCAGCCGCCGTCAGCAAGCGGCCAAGTGCCGCTGTGGTAACTGCGCTTGTTTTGTGCAGGCGTTCCATCTCCGCCACAATGGCGGTGGAATCCACACCATAAAAAACGATGCCCCCGTTTTCGGAGATACCGCGCAGCAGGTTATGGTTTGCCTGCGTTGCGCTTTCTAAATTGGTTTGTTTTATATCTGCCATCCTGGCCTTTCCCTTCTTATCAAACAGCTCAAACAGCCTAAAGCCAACGCATTTGCCGGCGCAAGCGCGCTGCTGCCCCACTAAGGCAGCGCCGCAGGGGGCTCTTCGTGTGTTTACCCGTTTACCCTAGGTTCCCCGCCCACGCAGCGCACAGCCCCGCCGCAGCCGTTGGTGGATGTGCCCGTTTAGGCCATCTCTTGTGTATATTGTTTTACGGCGGTAAAAATCCAGCGCTGGCTATCGGGGCGGCAGGGGCCAAAATCCTCGCCATCTGCCACCCGGGCCAGCCGGAAGCCGTAACGCGCCAAAACCTCTTCCACATAGGGTAGCGGGTAGGTATATTCGGGGAAGCGCTCGTGGTAATCCTCGTTCGCTTCTTTATCATGGATATCAATTTGGATATCCACCCGCCCTGCCTCGGGGTCGTAGTGGTTTTGCCAGTGGCAACTGGCATCCGGTGCGTCAAAATCAAAGGTATGATCGCCCAAAACTTCCTTGTGCTTGTAGGGGGTGTTTAGGTCGAACAGAAATACGCCGCCCTTCTCCATAAAAAAGGCAGCGTTTGCCACGGCTTTTTCAAAATTTTTAGCCGGGCCAATGTGGTTAAAGGTATCAAAGGTGGATACAGCCGCGCGGATTGTGCCATACAGCTCCAGCGACAAAATATCCTGGCGCAGCAGCAAAAGCTGGCCGGATACCCCCAGCTCGTCCGCCTTATCCCGCAAAACCGAGAGCATCTCTTCCGAGAGGTCAATCCCGATAACATCGTACCCTGCCTGGGTCAGCATCAGGGTTAAATCTCCGGTTCCACAGCCCAAATCGGCCAAAATGCCCTGGGTGATGCCCTGCCCGGCCAGTTCCTTTTGGATATAGCGAAACAGGGCATCGTAATCCGCGGCGCCGTTAAACTCGTCATAAAAATAGGCAAACTCGTTATAGGGCATCGTTGCCCCCCGCCTCGGCAAGGCATTCGTCCAGGTAGGCCCGCAGTTCATCCATTCCCTGCCCTTTATCGGCGCTGGTCATAAAAATTTTCCGGCAGCCATAGGGGGCAAGGCAGGCGCTGAAGGCAAGCATTTGCGCCTCCTGCTCCGCCTTTTTTAGCTTATCGCACTTGGTCAGCGCGGCTACAAAAGGAATGTTGTGGTAGCGCAGGTAGGCCAGCATCTGGTGGTCATCGGCACTGGGGGCATGGCGGCTATCCAATAGCTGCACCAGCACCGACACGGCGCGATCCTCCTCAAAGTAGCTGTTAATCAGTTCATCCCAGCGGTCACGCTCGGCGTTTGAAACCTTGGCGTAGCCATAGCCCGGCAAATCCACAAAATAGCAGCCATCTACCCGGTAAAAGTTGATGGTGGCCGTTTTGCCCGGTGTACTGCTGACCCGTGCCAGGTTTTTGCGGTTGCAAAGGCGGTTAATCAGGCTAGATTTCCCCACGTTGGAGCGGCCCGAAAATACAAACTCCGGGCGGTCACTCTCCGGCAATTGGCTGGAAAGGCCGTAGGATGCCTGAAATTCACTCAAATTATACTTCATCATTACCATCCTTTACCGCGTTTACATCACGGCCGCAGGTTCCTTGGCAGGGTTGGGGGCCGGGGCCGCAACGGCGGTGGGCAGCAGTGCCTTTTCCCGCTGGCGCTTGGAGCGGGCAGGCTTTTCGCTCTCCCCCGCGGGGCGGGCTGCGCCGGTTTGCGGGGCAAGCAGTGCGTTTTTCAGCACTTGGCCCAAATCCGACACCGGAATAAAGCGGATGGCCTTTTTCACCTCGGCATCCACCTCATACAAGTCCCCCGCGTTATCCTGGGGGATAAGTACCGTTGCAATTTTTTCCCGGTAAGCGGCCATGCTCTTTTCTTTTAAGCCGCCGATGGGCAAAACGTTGCCATGCAACGTAATTTCGCCGGTCATGGCAAGGTTGGCCCGCACCGGAATGCCGGAGTAGGCCGAAATGAGCGCCGTCGTCAGGGTAACGCCCGCCGAAGGCCCATCTTTCGGCACCGCGCCCTCGGGGGCGTGGATGTGAAGGTCGGTGTTCTTGATGGTTTCGGGGGCAATGCCATACTCTGCCGCATGGACGCGAGCATAGGTGACCGCCAGGCGGGCACTCTCCTTCATCACATCGCCCAGGCTGCCGGTCAGCTCAATTTTACCGGTACCCTCGGGGATAATCTGCACTTCCACCGGCAGCATCTCGCCGCCCACGCTCGTCCAAGCCAGGCCGTTGGCAATGCCCACTGCGTCCTGGCGGGAGATAAAGGTAGGCTTCACTTTTTCGGGGCCAAGGAGCTCTTTTACGGTGGCCGGGGTCACATGAACCTTCTCCACCTCGCCCGAGGCTATTTTTTTGGCGCACTTGCGCAGCACCTGGGTGATGGTACGCTCCAAGTTGCGAACGCCCGCCTCCCGGGTATAGCTATCCACAATCTCGTAAAGGGCCGCAGGGGCCAAGGTAACCTTGCCGGTCAAGCCATTGTTTTTCAGTTGCTTGGGCAACAGGTGCCGCTTGGCAATGTTAAATTTTTCGGTGCGGGTATAGCTGGGCAGCTCAATGACATCCATCCGGTCCAGCAGGGGCGCGGGGATGGTTTCGGCGTTGTTGGCGGTGGTGATAAACAAAACCTCGCTCAAATCGAACGGGATATCCAGGTAGTTATCTTTAAAGGTCTTGTTCTGTTCCGGGTCCAGTACCTCCAGCAGGGCGCTGGAGGGGTCGCCCTTATAGTCCCCCGCCAATTTGTCAATCTCGTCCAAAAGAATCAGCGGGTTGGCAGATTTTGCCGTGGTCAACGCGCTGATAATCCGCCCCGGCATAGCGCCAATGTAGGTGCGGCGGTGGCCGCGAATTTCAGCCTCGTCATGCACGCCGCCCAGGCTCATCCGGGCAAATTTGCGGCCCATGCAGTCGGCAATCGAATGGGCGATGGAGGTTTTGCCCACGCCCGGGGGGCCTACTAGGCAGATAATCTGCCCTTTCACATCGGTGTTCAGCTTGCGCACCGCCAAAATTTCCAGGATGCGCTCCTTAACCTTATCCAGGCCATAATGCTCTTTATCCAGCACCTTGCCGGCGTGCTCCTGGTCCAGGTTATCGGTGGTGGTTATCTGCCAAGGCAGCGCCAGGCAGGTATCCAGGTAATTGCGTATCACGCTCGATTCCGCCGCGTTGCCCTGCATACGGGCCAAACGGTCGCACTCCTTGCGCAGTTTTTCCACCGTTTCGGGTTCCAGCTTCAGTTCCTCAATGCGGCGGCGGTACTCGTCGGCCTCGGCATGGGTATCCTCACCATCGCCAAGCTCCTCGCCAATGGCGTGAAGCTGCTCGCGCAGGTAGTATTCCCGCTGGCTTTTGTCCATTTGCACATTTACTTTATCATCAATATCCTTCTCGATGGAAAGGATATCGCATTCCCGGTGCAAAAGAACCAGCAGTTTTTCCAGCCGCCCGTTGAGGGTGGATTCGTTCAGGATCACCTGCTTATCCTCGTACTTAAACAGAAGGTTGGCAGGCATATACTCGCTCAAATAAAGCGGGCTATCGCTTGAAACAATGTTGTACACTACATCCTTGGAGAGTTGGGGGCTCAGAGAAAGGTATTCCTCAAAACACTCCTTCACGCTGCGCACCAAGGCTTCGGTGCGGGTGCGTTTATCCACACTAAGCCCCCGCACCGGGGCGTTGCGCACCGAAGCTTGCAGGTATTTGCCGTTATTTTCCAGCTCCAGCAAGCGGGCGCGGCTTTTACCCTCCACCAGAACCTTGACAAGGTCACTCGATACCCGCAAAACCTGCTTGATTTCGGCCACAACCCCATAGGTGTAAAGCTCGGTAAGGATGGGGGTTTCGGTGTTGGTATCTTTTTGCGCAACCAAAAAAATGCTGCTGTTTCCGTTCATTGCAGCCTCAATGGCGGCGATGGACATTGCGCGGCCTACCTCAAAATGTACTACATTGTTGGGGAACACCACCAGCCCCCGCAAGGCGATGGCCGGCAGATGGGTAACATCCCGTGTGATTTTGATTTTCACCTTATTCTCCGTCATAACTTTCCCTCTCCGGGCCACGTTGGCCCTCTGATGAATTTCTGTATTTGTCTGGTTTTTATTGCGGTGTGAATGTATATGCCCCTTAAAGGGGGCTGTTTGCCGGCAGCCGAACGGCCAACGGCTTATCCAAAACGTTCTGTGGCAAAATAACCGAAAGGCATTTTGGCACAACGCGGGCGGCAAGCTCCATGCGGGGGGCGCACTCGCCATCCAAGGTAACGATAATCGGCGGGCCACCCACCACCCGCAGGCGAATGCTTTGTGCCTGCAAGCTTTGCATATAAGGGGCAAACTGCGGCACCACCGTGCCCTGCGCCGATAGATGCGCGCCTGTTTTGTAAAGGGCAAGCATCGCGGGGATTTTATGCCGGGGCATCGGCTTTACCAGCACGATATCTAGCAGGCCATCGTCCATCATGGCAAAGGGGGCCGCGGTATACCCGCCGCCATACTGCCTGCCATTGCAGATGGCGGCCATCATGTATTCCCCGGAAAACTGCTTGACATCCACCTCAATTTCCAGCGGGGTACCAAGCTTGCCAAAAAACACGTTTGCTATGGCAAGGTTGTAGGCCATACTGCCGCCGCAAAACGGCAAGCGGCGAAAGCGTGGAATGTTGTAGGCCACCTTGGCATCCAGCCCCGCCGCACAGATGGCTGCACTGTAGCCGTAGCCGGTTTGGATGGCATCCACCGCCATGGTGGTGCCCCCAAGCTGGGCTTCGATATCCCAAAAATCAGAATGTGTGCCAAAGTTGCGGATAAAATCGTTGCCGCTGCCACAGGGCACACACCCCACCGAAAGGCAGGGGTGGCCCACGGCCTGCTGCACCAACTCGTTCAGGGTACCATCCCCGCCGCAGGCAAAAAGCCAGGCTTCCTGCCCTGCTTCCGCGTAGCTTGCCGCAAGTTCCCCTGCGTGGCCGGGGTGGGTCGTAACCACGATATTGCAGGGGAGGCCCAGCGTTTGCGCGGCCGCGCGAATCTTTGGGATAAGCGCGCCGCTGGCATCCGCCCTGCCCGCCACCGGGTTGATCATAAATACATATTTCATATGTTATTGCCACCAGCCTATAAAAATACACGTTACATTCTATATGCTTTACCGCCATATAGCAAGCCTTTGGG
>JAQUSS010000088.1 GCA_028710135.1 Gemmiger sp.
CGGCATATCGGGGCACAATTCCACCGCCCGCCGTGTCGGGGCAACCCACGAACCCCGCCACCACCCGGGGGTCGGCCACCATGTATGGTGGCCCTACGGAGGCAACGGGGTTTGGCAAAAACGGCATTGTGCCCGTGTCGGGGCAACCCATGAACCCTGCCACCACCCGGGGGTCGGCCACCATGTATGGTGGCCCTACGGGGGCTGAGGCAACCAATTGCACCATGGCAAAATTTTTGCCGCGCGCCACATGGGCTTGCAACATAAATCGGTGGCTACACGGTGGCGGGCACACAATCTACCACCGTCAACACCTCGCCCGCCACGGTAAAGCGCAGCTCAAACCCCGCAAAGGTAAAACCGTACACCCGGGTGGGGTCGTTCTGGTACGGGGGGCGGGGGTCGTTGGCAAGCACGCCGATGGCGGCTGCCTGCTTTTCGGCGGGCAGGCGGGCCAGCAGCGCGGGCGCAAAATCCACCTGCAACAGTTGCCGCGCCACCCCGGCCGTAAAACCGGCGGCGGCATCGGGGTAGGCATCGGCGTAGGGCAGGTAGGGCTTGATGTCAAAAATGGGGGTGCCATCCATCAAATCGGCCCCGGTCACCTGCAAAATTGGGCCGTTGGGGGCGTGCAGGTCAATGCCTGCCAGCCCCACGCAGGAAAGCCCAATGGCGTTGGGGCGGAACGGGCTGCGGGTGGCAAACACCCCCATCCGGGTGTTGCCCCCCAGCCGCGGCGGGCGCACGGTGGGGCTGTAGCTTGCCCGCACCGCCTGCGAAAATTGCCAAACCAGCCAGATGCGGCTAAAATCCGCCAGGCCGCGCAGGGCATCGGGGTTGCGGTATTCCGGCTCAAACACAACGGTGGCGCGCAGTGCATCCACCAGGCCGCTCTGGCGCGGCACCCCAAATTTTGTGGCAAAATCACTGTGGAGCCGGGCAATAATTTTCATCTCAACCGTTTCCGCCATCCAAATGCCCCCTTCCCTATTTTAAAATCTAAAAAAATCTAAAAAATTATGCCTTTCGCCCAAACAGGCGTTGCAATAGCGGCTGCTTGGCGGTTTCGGCCAGGCGGTGGTAATACCGCAGGTCATTCTCGTAAATGCTGCCCCAGCAGCTTTGGTTGCGGCACAAATGCGGCCCCTGTTGGAAAATGCCGTCCAAAAACCGGAAGGCGGCTTCATCGGTTTGGTAGCGGGCGGCGCGGCTCTCGGGCAGCAAAATGGGGGCCTGGCAGATGGCCAAAAAGGCGGCATCGTCGGCATCCAGCGCGTCCAATGCGGCCAGCAGGGCCGGGGTATCGGGGTAATCGTCCGCGCAGATAAAGGCGGCGGGGTTAAACTCGCCCTTAATTTCAGGGTCGCCCCAGTAGATGGGCACGGTGCCCGCGGCAAAGGCATCCACAATTTTTTCGGTGCAGTAGCCGGGGTCGCGGCTGTTTTCGTAGGCAATCGAAAATTTGTATTGCCGCTGAAAGGCCAGCTTATCGGCCACCGGGCCGCCCAGGTTGTTGGCATACTGCCCGCCGCTATCCACCTGCCGGTGGGCCGATAGCGCGGCAAAAAATTCGTTGCGCACGGCCGAAAAATCGTTGCTGACCACAAAGTTGCAAAACTTTTTGCGGGCGGCAAAATCGGCGGCGGGCAGGGTGTGCTTTTGCAGGGCCAGCGGCCAGCTATCCCGCAGCGCGTACAGCGGCAGCCGCAGGTACCGCCCGCCATAATTTAGCAGGGGGAAGCCCATAGCGTAATCAAACAAATTTAAATCGGGCCAATTATCCTCGCCCGAAAATTGGATGCGGCAGCAGCTATACTGCAAAAAATCGTGGCCAAAGGTGCCGCAAATTACAAAATCGGGCTGCTCGGCCGGGGAGTGGCAGGCATCAATTTGGTAGCCGCCCCGGCGCAGCGCGCGGGTAAAATAGTTATCCTCGGCGTTCCAATCCCCGGCAAGGTCGCAAAAAGCCAGGCGAACGCGGCGGGCAGGCAGGCTGGGCATGGCGTGGGCCTCCTTTTCATCGGCAGAATGTGGCGGAATGGGCAGAATGTAGCAGAGCAGGCAAAATATGGCAACGGGCGTGTCAGGGCGTTCAAGGGTGTTCTAGGGCGTGGAAAAATATGCCGGGCAAGCGTACCCCCCCTGCGCGGGGTGTGGCAAAATATGCCAGGATGTGGAAAAATGTGCCGGGATGTGGCAAAATATGCCAGGATGTGGAAAAACGTGCCGGGGTGCGGCAAAATATGCCAGGATATGGCAAATATGCCAGGGCGCGCAGGCCAGCCTTACCCCTTGCGCAAAGCGGCGTATTTTAAAATGCCGGCAATGGTTTTGCTATCTTTAATGGTGTTATCCATCACCATGGCGTAGGCTTTTTCAAACGGAACCTTGTGTACATCCAAAAATTCGTCCTCGTCCAAATGCTGCTTGGCGGGGTGGATGCCCCGGGCCAGCCAGGTATAAATTTTTTCGGTGTCGTAGCCCACGGTGGGGTACAAAACGCCCAGGCTGGTGTAGGCTTCGGCGGTAATGCCGCACTCCTCGGTCAGCTCCCGCTTGGCGGCCTCAAACGGGTCCTCGCCCGCCTCCAGCTTGCCGGCGGGCAGCTCCCACAGTTCCTCCCCAAAGGCATAGCGGAACTGGCGCACCATATAAATTTCCTCGGCATCCGTCACGGCCAGCACACAGGCCCCGCCGTGGTGGTGCACCACCTCCCGCAGGGAGGTTTTGCCGTTTTCTAGGCGGGCGGTATCCAGCGTTACCCGGATGACCTTGCCGCTATAAAGCTCTTTACTTTCCAGGCAGGTTTCGGAATGTGGCATGATAAAAACCCTTTCTTTATAAAAATGCGAATGCGTGTTTGCGTGTTTCGGGCAAAAAGGCTTGTAGAGTGTTGGGGCTGTTAAAAAATAAACTTTCAGCTTTCAGATATTCGGGGCAGATATTCGGGCCAGATATTCGGGGCAAAATGGCCCGGCGCTTTAAAAAAATCAAAAAAATGGCCCCCGCGCCGGTGCGGTTGTGAAAAATGACAGAATCTTCTGCCTGTATTTTACTTCCAAACAGGGGGTGCTGTCAATTGCAGTACGATAAAAGTCACCAAAAGTCCTATAAAAACCACACAAAGGGCCTAAAACTGGAAAAAATAGGGGCATTACTTGGCATTTTGCACACAAGCGACACGAAAATATCTACAACATTCTCACCAAATAGGCTTTACGAAAGGGGGTCTTTTTTGGTAAAATATATACAAGCACAAGCGCCTTTTCTTAGGTACTGTTCCCGCGCCCAAATTTGGGGGCAAAACGTCATTTTCCCCGGTTGGGGCAGGCGGCCCCCGGTGGGCGCGGGTGCTGAATATTGTAAACGGAGGAAGAAAAATGCCTAGAGCAAAACAATCCATGGATGGCAACACCGCTGCGGCGCACGTAGCCTATGCGTTCACCGATGTGGCAGCCATCTACCCGATTACGCCTTCCAGCCCCATGGCGGACACGGTTGACCAGTGGTCTGCCGCCGGCCTGAAGAACATCTTCGGGAACCAGGTGAAGGTCGTTGAGATGGAGTCCGAGGCGGGCGCCGCGGGCGCAGTTCACGGTTCGCTTGGCACCGGTGCCATCACCACCACCTTCACCGCATCCCAGGGCCTGCTGCTGATGATCCCCAATATGTACAAGATCGCAGCCGAGCAGCTCCCCTGCGTGTTTGATGTGTCGGCACGTACCGTTGCTACCCAGGCCCTGAACATTTTTGGGGACCATAGCGACGTATACGCCACCCGCCAAACCGGCTTTGCCATGCTGGCAGAGTCGAACCCGCAGGAGGTTATGGACCTCTCGCCGGTAGCCCACCTGGCTGCCATTGAGGGCCGCGTTCCCTTCGTCAACTTCTTTGACGGGTTCCGCACCTCCCACGAGATTCAGAAGATTGAAAAGTGGGACTTTGAGGACCTCAAGGAAATGTGCAACATGGAGGCCGTGGCCAAGTTCCGCGCCGAGGCCCTCAACCCCGAGCACCCCAAAACCCGTGGTAGCCACGAGAATGGCGATATCTTCTTCCAGCACCGCGAAGCCTGCAACGCTACCTACGATGCGCTGCCCGCGGTTGTTGAAAAGTACATGAAGAAGGTCAACGAGAAGCTGGGCACCAACTACGACCTGTTCAACTACTACGGCGCACCCGATGCCGACCGTGTCATCATCGCCATGGGCTCCATCTGCGATGTTGCCGAGGAAGTGGTCGATTACCTGACCGCCAAAGGCGAGAAGGTCGGCTTGATTCTTTGCCGTCTGTACCGCCCCTGGGTTTCCTCCGCGCTGCTCAAGGTTCTGCCCAAAACCGCCAAAAAGGTGGCTGTGCTTGACCGTACCAAGGAGCCCGGCTCTTTGGGCGAGCCCCTCTACCTGGATGTTTGCACCACCCTGCGCGAAGCCGGCATGAACGATGTTGTGCTGACCGGTGGCCGTTACGGCCTGGGCAGCAAGGACACCCCGCCGTCCAGCGTGTTTGCCATTTATAAGGAACTGGAAAGCGATGCCCCCAAGGCCCGCTTTACCGTTGGCATCACCGATGATGTCACCAACCTCAGCCTGCCTGAGGTTAAGCCCGCGCCCATCACCTCCGCCCCCGGCACCAAAGAGTGCAAGTTCTGGGGCCTGGGCGGTGACGGCACCGTTGGCGCAAACAAAAACTCCACCAAAATCATTGGCGACCATACCGATAAGTACATCCAGGCCTACTTCCAGTATGACTCCAAAAAGACCGGTGGCGTAACCATCAGCCATCTGCGCTTTGGCGATAAGCCCATCCGCAGCCCATACTACATCAACCAGGCTGACTTTGTTGCCTGCCACAACCCCGCCTACATCCACATGGGCATGAAGATGGTGCAGGACGTTAAGCCCGGCGGCGTTTTCATGATCAACTGCCAGTGGACGGATGCCGAGTTGGACGAGCACCTGAATGCCGCCGACAAAAAGTATATTGCTGAAAATAACGTGCAGCTTTACACCATCAACGCCATTGATAAAGCCATTGAAATTGGCATGGGCAAGCGCACCAACACCATTTTGCAGTCTGCCTTCTTCAAGCTGGCCGATGTAATGCCCATCGCGGATGCGCTGGACTTCATGAAGGCCGCCGCCAAGAAGAGCTACGGCAAAAAGGGCGATGCGGTTGTTGAGATGAACTGGAAAGCCATCGATGCCGGCGTAGATGCCGTGCATAAGGTGGAGGTTCCCGCTTCCTGGAAGAACCCCGCCCCCGATGCCGCCCCCAAGGCCCTGGCCGGTGCGCCCGAGCTGGTAAAGATGGTGCGCGACGTGATGGAGCCGGTTTCCCGTATGGATGGCGACAGCCTGCCGGTTTCTGCCTTTGCGAAAAACCCCGATGGCCAGTGGGAGCTGGGCGCTTCTGCCTACGAGAAGCGCGGCACCGCCGTTACCGTGCCGGCATGGGATGCTGAAAAGTGCGTGCAGTGTAACCAGTGTGCGTTTGTTTGCTCTCATGCAACCATCCGCCCCTTCTGCCTCTCGGCTGAGGAGCTGGCCGCAGCGCCTGCCTCCCTCAAATCGGCCGACCTCAAGCCCAAGGCGGGCGCCTACAAGTTCACCATCGCCGTCAGCCCGCTGGACTGCATGGGCTGTGGCGAGTGCATCACCGTTTGCCCCACCAAGGCCATTGAGATGAAGGCCCAGGAATCCCAGGCTGACCAGCAGGCCGCCTTCGATTACTGTGTTGAGAATATCCGCAAAAAGCCCGGCATGATGGCCGAAACCACCGTCAAGGGCAGCCAGTTCAACCAGCCGCTGCTTGAGTTCTCGGGCTCCTGCGCAGGCTGTGCCGAAACCAGCTATGCCCGCCTGATCACCCAGCTTTACGGCGAGAAGATGTTTATCTCCAACGCCACCGGTTGCTCCTCCATCTGGGGTGGCACCGCCTCGGTCAGCCCTTACTGCGTAAGCAAAGAGAGCGGCCACGGCCCGGCTTGGATTAACTCTCTGTTTGAGGATAACGCCGAGCACGGCTTTGGTATGCAGGTTGGCTACGAAACCATGCGCGAGAACCTGATGGCGAAGGTTGTTGCCCTGAAGGGGAACAACGCTGCGCTGGATGCCGCCATTGAAAGCTACATTGCCACCAAGGATAACACCAAAGCCAACGAGGAGCCCACCAAAGCCCTGATTGCAGCGCTGGAAGCCTGCGGCTGCGAGGCCGCCAAGGAAATTTTGGCCGACAAGCAGTTCCTGGGCAAAAAGAGCTTCTGGATTTTCGGCGGCGACGGCTGGGCGTACGACATCGGCTACGGCGGGCTGGACCATGTGCTGGCTGCCGGGCGTGATGTAAACGTTATGGTCTTCGATACCGAAATGTACTCGAACACCGGCGGACAGGCCTCCAAGGCTTCCAACATCGGTGAGGTTTGCCAGTTTGCAGCCGCCGGTAAGGAAATCAGCAAAAAGAGCCTGGCCGAAATCTGCATGACCTACGGCTACATTTATGTTGCCCAGATCGCCTTGGGCGCCAACATGGCCCAGGCTGTCAAGGCCATTGCCGAAGCCGAGGCATACCCCGGCCCCTCCATCGTCATCGGCTACGCCCCCTGCGAGCTGCACGGCGTTAAGGGTGGCATGACCAACTGCCAGAACGAGATGAAGAAGGCAGTTGAGGCTGGCTACTGGAACCTGTTCACCTTCAACCCGGCCCTCAAGGTCGAGGGGAAGAACCCGTTCACCCTCACCTCCAAGGCGGGCGATATGGCCAAGTATCAGGACTTCCTGAACAACGAAACCCGTTACAGCCGGTTGAGCCGCGCCTTCCCCGAGCGCGCAACCGCCCTGTTTGATGCCAACCAGAAATCTGCCGAGGCCCGTTACGAGCACCTCACCAAGCTGGTAGAGCTCTACAAGTAAGCGCCTCGCCCCCTAAAAACAGCCGAATGTTTCAGCGCCCCGCCCAATTTTGGGTGGGGCGCTTTTTTGTCATCCAACCCGGCTTAACACAAAGTTCTGAAATCTATAGGGGGCCGCACCCCCGCCGCAAAGCCGCACCCCTGCCGCCTTTGGCGGGGGTCGCTTTTGCGCGCCGTTTGCCGCACACTTGTGCCCCCCGCCCCGCCGCCACCCTACATTTGGTGGGGCGGGGCAACGGGCGGGGGCCTGCCACACCGCCTGCAAAAATAATTAAAAATGGTCGAATTTTCCATGTACAAATTGTGAACGCGGTGGTTCGGCTTTTGGCGTAGCGGTGGGTTTTACAAACTGTATAAACCGGCTGGGCGGTGCAATTGTTGAAAACTCGGTTGAAACTGTTAAAAACTCGCTTGTTTATCCCCCTTGTAAATTTTCGACAATGGGGAAAACCTTGTGGAAAACCCCAGGTTCAACAAATTGTTGAACTGCGTGGGGGAACATGGTACAATAAAAGCAACCGCCCCGCTAGGGGCACCCTACAACAATAAGCTATGGAGGACCTGCAATGCGCTGGATTGATAAGCTGGAGCGTAAATATGGCCGCTACGGTATCCCAAACCTCATAAACATCATTTTGGGCGGGCAAATTTTGGCCTGGGTCTTGATTATGTTCATTAATAAAGACCTGTATAGCCTGCTAACCCTCACCCGCACCGGGCTGCTGCACGGGCAGATATGGCGGCTGGTCAGCTTCCTGTTTGTGCCCACCCTCACCCCCCAAATTTTTAGCCTGATCCTTGAAATTTACTTTAGCTGGTGGATCGGCAATGCCCTCACCCGCGCCTGGGGCGATTTCCGCTTTACCGTCTACCTGCTTGCCGGGGTGCTGGGCGCGGTGGTCAGCTGCCTGATTGCGGGCAGCGCCACCACCTCGGGCTTATTTTTAAGCCTGTTTTTTGCCTACGCTTGGATGTGGCCCGACCAACAGGTGCTGCTGTTTTTCATCCTGCCTATTAAAATGAAGTGGCTGGGCTGGGTGGCGCTGGCAACCTGGGTTGTGCGCTTTTTGGTGGGCGGGGTTGCCGCCAAGCTTTGCCTGGTGTTTGGCCTGGCTGGGTTTTTGCTGTTTTTTGGCCCCGAGCTATGGTATTGGTGCCGCACCACCCTGCGGGATTATAAGCGCCGCCGAGATTGGAATAACCGGATGAAATAAAGATTGTTTTTTTTGCCGCCAAGGCATACAATATTCATAGAAGATTCCCAGAGCATTCCCAGAACTACAACATACTACAGGAGGCTATTCACTATGAAAATGATTACCGCCATCGTAAATAAGGAAGATTCCAAGGCCGTTTGTAACGAGCTGCTCAAGGCGCGGTTTTATGTTACCCGCCTTGCCACCACCGGCGGCTTTTTAATGGCTGGCAACATGACCCTGATGATTGGCACCGAGGACGAGCGTGTGGAGGATTGCATTGCCTGCATTGCCAAATGCTGCAAGCAGCGCACCGAGATTGTGCCCGGCACCGCCTCCATCGGCCTTGGCATTGAAAGTGCCATGCCCATTGAGGTTACCGTGGGCGGCGCCACCGTGTTTGTTACCAATGTGGAGCGTTTTGAAAAACTGTGATGCTTGACCGTTTGGCCGGTAACGAGGCCCTAAAAGCAGATTTAAGCGCGGCGTTGGCGGCCGGGCGGCTTGCCCATGCCCTGTTGCTGGTGGGGGAACCCGGCTGCGGCGCGGGCTTTGCGGCCCGCTGCCTTGCGGCCGATTACCTCTACCCCGCGGGCGGCCCCCATGCCGAGGCTGTGCTGCGCGAGGAGGATGCCGAGTGTATCTCCCTGCGGGGGGAGGGTGCCTCCGGCCAGATCCCCGTTGCCAAAATACGCGCCGCGCGGGAAAATATCCAGCATTCGGCCCTCTCCGCCGATGCGGCGGGGCGGGTGCTGTTTATCTACGGCGCGCAAAACCTAAACGGTAGCTCGGCCAACGCCATGCTCAAAATTTTGGAGGAACCGCCTGAGGGAGTGCTGTTCCTGCTTACGGCCACCAGCGCGGCCACCGTGCTGCCCACCATCCGCAGCCGGTGCGCCCTGCACACGGTATCGCCGGTATCCCGCCTGTGCTGCGCCGCGGCACTGTGCGCGGCGCAAAAAAACCTGCCCCCCGCCCAGGCCGAGGATTTGGCCTTTTTGTACGAGGGGCATATTGGCAGTGCCCTGGCCGCCGTGGCGGACGAGGAAACCAAAACCGCCCTGCACACCGCCCAAAGCCTTTGCCAGGCCGCCGAAAAAGGGGATACCTTCCAGGCGTTATCGCTGCTGGCTGGGGCCGAAAAAGACCGTGCCGCCGCCCGCGCCCTTTTGCGCCAGGCAAGCTACCTTGCCAGCGGGGCGCTGCGCCGCCCGGGGTTTGGCGGGCTTTCGGCACCCCGCGCCGCCCGGCTGCTGAACGCCGCCGAGGATGCCGCCCGCGCTTTAAAGGGCAACGGCAACCTAAAGCTGCTGCTAACGGTGTTTGGCGCGGCGGTTACCGCCTAGGGGCAGGCGGTTTGAACAGAACCACCATAACAAGCGGCCAAAACCAATTTTTGCCAAGCCGCCCGGCCAACCGGCCGCCGCGTTTGGCCCGCTTGATACGAGTATAAAGGAATAAAAAGCATGAAAGTGATTTCGGTACGTTTTAAGGAGAGCGGACGCTCCTACTATTTTGACCCCGGGGAGCTGCGGGCCGAGCCGGGCGACTATGTGATTGTGGAAACCGCGCGGGGCATTGAGTGTGGCGAGGTTACGGCCGGCCTGCACGATGTGCCCACCGGCGGCTTTAATAAGGAGCTGAAGCCGGTGATTCGGGTGGCAGATGGGGTGGATGTGCGCCGGATGCGGCAAAACCGCGCCGACGAGAAGGACGCCTACCGCGTTTGCGAGAGCCAAATTTTGCGCCACCAACTTAAAATGAAGCTGGTGGATGTGGAATACACGCTGGACCGTGCCAAGCTGGTGTTCTATTTTACCTCGGATGGCCGGGTAGATTTTAGGGAGCTTGTGAAGGATTTGGCCGCCCAGTTCCATACCCGGATCGAGCTGCGCCAAATTGGCGTGCGGGACGAGAGCAAGATGCTGGGCGGGCTGGGAATGTGCGGCCAGCCGTTTTGTTGTAGCCGCTTTTTAAAAAATTTCCAGCCGGTATCCATCAAGATGGCCAAGGAGCAGGGGCTATCCCTCAACCCGGCCAAAATCAGCGGCGCGTGTGGGCGGCTGATGTGCTGCCTTTCGTACGAGCAAAAAAGCTACGAGTACCTGAACGGCATCACCCCGCAGCCGGGCAGCATTGTGCGCACGCCGGATGGCGAGGGCGTGGTGCTGGAAGCGAACGTGATTTCCGGCACCCTGAAGGTGCGGGGCACGGTGGAGAGCCTAGCCCCCAAAACCTACAAGCGGGAGGAGTGCGTTTACCTGCGTGGTGGCCGCCGCGCCCCCAAACCGCCCGACCCCGAAGCGGAATAACCCCACCAACTGTGTTTTTATACCCCACCACTTGAAAAGTGGCCCCAGGGATGTTAAAATAACTTAAACGCCGTAATGGCGTATGCCGAAGGGGCCATCCGTGCAGGGCCATTTCGGAATCAATTTTAAAAAGCGCGGAGATAAGGAGTTCAACATGGCTCATTCTGTTAACGAGAGCTGCGTAGCTTGTGGCGCTTGTGTTGACGCTTGCCCCGTTGGTGCTATCACCATGGGCGACAAAGCCGAAGTCAACGCCGATACCTGCATCGATTGCGGTGCTTGCGAGGGCGTTTGCCCCACCGGTGCCATCCAGGCATAAGGTAGCAACACCATAAAAAGCACGGCGCGGTAACGCGCCGTGCTTTTTTGATGGGGCGGGTGGCCGGCGGGGGTGCAGGTTTCCCGGTGGGGGCGTGGGCCCGCCAGGGATCCGTAGGGCAAGGGCTCTGCTCTTGCCGTGGATGTTTATGGTGGCCCGCAGGGTTGCACAATGGTTGTGGGCGTTTTCAATGTCGCCCGTGGGGGGCTGTGGCCCCCGGGTAACCTTTCCGCCCCCTCCAGGTTCGGCAAGAGCAGAGCCCTTGCCCTACAATACAGGGGGTGGATGTTTATGGTGGCCCGCGGGGTTGCACAATGATTGAGGGCGTTTTCAATGCCGCCCGTGGGGGGCTGTGGCCCCCGGGTAACCTTTCCGCTCCCTCCAGGTTCGGCAAGAGCAGAG
>JAQUSS010000089.1:0-1320 GCA_028710135.1 Gemmiger sp.
TTTTGGATATCACGTTCCAAAAAACCACCCAGCCGGATGGCCGCGCCACCCTTGCCCTGCAGGAGCCAAAGCTCCACCCGGTTATCACCCAGTACGAGAACGGGTATAAAGATATCCGCGCCTATCTTTACCCCGATTATACCGATGCACTGGGCGCGCAGCACGGCAATTTCACCTTGAGCCGGGCGTATATTGAGGATGTTTTCAAAAACTCTGTGGATGCGCAGTTTATAAGCTGGGAGTAAAAACTGCATTTTATGTTATAACCAAGGGATAGAAAGGCGGCGTATTTTATGTATGGTGTTACCAAGCTAACCAGCCAGCAAAATGTGATGCTGGCAACCTTCCCCCGGCTTTCGGGCGGGGCGCAAGGGCCTGCGAGCCTGTTGGGCCGCTTTGCCGAGGCAGGCATTGTGGTGGATATGATTTGCCAAAGCGTTGCCCGGGGCGGCGCGGTGGATTTTAGCTTTACCACCGATTATGGCAGCCTTGCGGCTGTGATGCGGGTGGTATCGGCCCTGGCCTGCCCCACCCCGCCGCTGGTATCGGGCGGGTATGTAAAGCTGAACCTGTATGGGGCCGAGATGGTTACAAGCTGCGGCGTGGCGGCCCGCGCCCTGGCCGCCCTGGAGGCCGCAAAGATTGAAATTGCCATGATTACCACCAGCGATTTGGATATCTCGCTGCTGGTGCAACAGCAGGACGAGGACACCGCCCTGGCGGCCTTGGCAAAGCAATTTGCACTGTAAAGCGAGTGTACTTTACACCAAAAAAGAACAAACCCACAAACCAACCCAAACCGGCGCAGCCTGCAAATGGCCGCGCCGGTTTTATTTTTATTTTTGTTCTGAAAACGTATGAAAGGTTATTCTTCGGTTATCGCGTCTGCCTGCTCTGTCTGATTGGCCGGGTCTACCTGCTTTTTGCGGAAAACCGAGGAGAGCAAAAACGGCAGGAACACCACCCCGTTTAGAACTAAGGCCGCACCGATATCCCCCCAACCGTAAACCTGGTTGCTGATATCCACCGTGCCGGTAAACACAGGAATCAGGTTGTTGTTGAGGTAATGCAAAATAACCGGCACCCAAATGTTTTGCGTTTTGATGTAGGCAAAGGCAAAAAACACACCCAGGCAGATGCAGGTGATAAGCTGCGCGGCAATGCTTTGCAGGGATGTTTCCGGGCTGTAGAAGAACAGGTTAAGCGGCAGGTGCCACAGCCCCCATGCCACCCCCAGCAAAATAACGCCCAGGCAAGGCCCAAACCGCTGCCGCATACGGGGCTGCAAATAGTAGCGCCAGCCGTATTCCTCGCCAAAGA
>JAQUSS010000089.1:1330-10813 GCA_028710135.1 Gemmiger sp.
AGCAGAATGAACGGGGAACCGGTTTGTAGATAGGTCGCAAACTCGCCCCACTGCCCGGCCAACACAACGCTGGCAATATCCCGCCCGGCGTAAAGAACAAAGAACAGCAAAATCATCAGGAACGAAAGCTTCCAGTTTTTGCCCCGCAGGCCATGGGGCGTGCGCTTCTCCTTCTTTTCGGTCAGCAGCAAAATTCCGCCAACCACGCTGCCCACAATCAACAGGTAGCTGATAAAGGCAGTCCACGGCAGGGCGGGTGCAAAAACGCTGCCCACCGCCATGATGGCCGCAACGGCCGTTACCGCCAGGTACGCGATAAAAAAGCGCTTAGGCAAGGTTTCTTTGGCGTTGCTGTAAAGCAGCAACCCCAAAATCACACCCGCTGCCGGGTAAAGCATCTGCTCATTGGCAAAAACATCGGTGGGGTTGCCTGCCCGTTGGCTGATGCCAAGGGGAATTGCCATCAGGTACGGCAGCCCAAAGGCCACCAGTAGATAAACACGCATCGATTTATCCGCAAGCAATTTGGTTGGTTGGTTATTCTCCATCATTCTTTTCCTCCGGTTCTTGTTCGAGCTTCTTTTGGCGAATTTTATAAACCTGCAATAGGATCGCAAAGCAAACCAGGCAGAGCACCAGGGTGATGGCGGCCGTCAACAACCCGCCCCATAGGGTGCCGGATGTTGCCCAGCCAAACGCCAGCGTTGAAACCGATGCAATGGCGCTTGCCCACAAGGAGGTGGGCCAATCGGCTTTGAGCTTGCGCCGCGTACTCCATATCCCGGCCTTGATCATGGCCCCTAAAATATAGATATCCACCGCCATAAAAATAAGCCACTCGCCTGCAATCTGTGGGAGCCGCGCCCCCGCCAACAACTGCGCCACAATCGCAACCATCAGCGCCAGCCAGGTAAAAATCATCCCGTTCCGATAAATTTTCAGGGTTTTAAGCTCCTGCATTTCGTCCAGGGTGCTTGGGCCCAGCCACTTGTTGGCGGCTTGCACGGCTTTCTCTTTCAGCGTTCCCATCATGATTCCTCCCCAAAAAGTTGATCTAAGGTTTTGCCCAATACGCGGCAGATGGCCCTGCACAGGCGTATGGTGGGGTTATACTCGCCCTTTTCAATTGCGTTGATGGTTTGGCGTGATACCTGCACCGCTGCCGCAAGCGCCTGCTGGGTCATATCCTTTTCCGCACGCGCGGCCTTGAGCTGTAAGTTTTTTGCCATAGCATCACCCCCTGTGTATAGTAGCATATAGTATTTAAAATGTCAACTATATCTTACTAAATGTCATGAAAAACCAGGCAGCCTGCAAATATGGCTGCCTGTTTTTTCGCGTTTCTTTGTTTTTGGTTGCGCTGTATTAGGATTTTGCCGCCCCTCGCCGCTGCGCGGCAACCGGGGCAGTTGGCTAAAAAATAGCCTCTCGGCTATTTTTTATTGCTTCGCAATAAAAAACAACTTATTTCGATTCGCCTTGCCCCTCGCCGCTGCGCGGCAACCGGGGCAACTGGCTAAAAAAATAGCCTCCCGGCTATTTTTTATTGTTATTGCCGCGCTGGCTGCGCGGCGGGCACCGCCTTTTTCCGCTTGCGGGTAGGCAGCAGCCTGCCCAGCACCAGCAGCACCCCAAAGCCCAGCGATACAGCCTCCGCCAACCGCCAGCTAAACGGCTCCACAAAAGCCACCGCAAAGCTGCCGGTGTAGCCGGGGCCAAGGGTAACCGCCACGGTGCCATCCTCCGCCATGGCAACGGCCAAATCGCCACCGGTATTTTTGGTTATACGGTAGCCGGGGTAGTAAGTAAGGGGGAACTCGATGCTTGCATTTTCCACCCCGGTATTTTGGGCGGTAACGGTGTAGCCAACGGGTAGGCGCTCGGCACTGGTAATGTTCACCCCCAGGTTTGGCGCCACCTCGGCACGGTGCAGGTCCGCCGCAAATGCGGTGGGCAGGTATTCCAGCCCACTGGTTTTCTCCCCGCTGGAAAGCTCGCTCCCCTGCGCAATGACGGATTTTCCGTATAAGCCCCGGATATACTGCCCACCGTCTAACCAGGTGGAAAGGCAGCTTACCCCCATCAGCAGGCAGGCGGCGGCCAAAGCGGCACGCTGCCCCAGCTTTTGCCGTAGCAGGGCCACCGCGCAAACCGATACAAAACAAAAAAGCACGGTGGTAAGCGTTAAGTAGCGGAAGGGGAACTGGATGGCGCAAAGGTAATGGGCGGCTGTGGTGCCAACCCAATTTTCAAGCCCGCCCCAGTGGCAGGCTTCGCTGGCAAGAAAAACAGCCACAAGCCCCCCTGCCGCGCAGGCCAACCCCAGCTTGCGGGCCTTGGCCGAAAGCTCGGGCCAATAAACGCGGCAGAAGATATATAGCCCCAGCCCGGCCACCAGCGCCGCACCAATGCGGATATCTTCCATATCCTCCCCCCAAAGGCTAAACAGCTTGGCAAGGGGGATACTGTGCTTATCCATGGCAAACACGGTATCGGTGGCGGTGCAGGCGTAATCGCCCTGCATATAGCTGAAAAACGGCACCAAAAACCATAGGTTCAGCAAAACGGTGGCCCCCGCCCCTTTTAGCAGTGCCCACAGCCTCCCCTTTTGCAGCAGCCGCCCAGCCAGCACCAGGCACAGTGTCAGGGATGCCAAAGCGGCAATTTCCGTTGTGATAACGTGTGTTTGAATGACCCCGGTAAAGCCCAGCATCAGGGGCAGCCAGGCGTTTTTACGCTGGCGCTCGGTGGCACTCTCCGAAAAAAGCGCCCAAAAACCGTAGACGAGCAGGGGCAAAAAGGTTTGGGCCGAGCTTTCGCCCAGGGCCGGGCGATAATAAAGGTTAAAAATTCGGTAGGAGGCCGTGGTGTACAGCGTGGTGCCCACCATGGATAGCGAAAGGCTGCCAAACATTTTTTGCAAACACAAAAAGGTGATGCCTGCCGTCAAAACATTCAGCAGCACCAGATAGGCATTGTAGGCCGCGTAGAGCGGGTACCCCAACAGGTGTAATAGCGCCGGGAAATAGAGCAGGATATCCCCATAAAACACCGGGCTGGCGTAGCCGTAACCGTTGAGCGAATCCGGGTAGATGCGCACCGGGAACTGCCCGCCCTGTAGCCCCGCGGCAATGCCGCTGATGCGGGATAGATGGAACTCCAAATCAAAGCCATAGGACACAAAGCCCGAAAATGCGGGCAGGCTTGCCACCGCCACCACGCCCAGCAGCCCCAGCAGCACCAGCCGCTGGTTGGTACCAAGGCTTAAGCGGTTTTTGGGGGTAAGGGCCAGCAGCAGCAAATCTACCAGCAAAAAGGCCAGCAAGTATTCCAGCAACCGCACCAAACGCCAGGCGTAGGTTTCGGTTACGGTAATATCGGTCACCCGCAGGCTGGCCGTTTGGGCATAGATGGTTAGCCGCAAATCTTTTGTGGCGCTGTTTAGCCACACCGTGCCGGTGGCAACGCCGGTATCCCCTTTCAGCAGCACATCGGGCGATACCGTGGCGGCATCGCTTGAAAGAAAGGTGGTTACCCCGGCTGTATCGGTCTGCCCGGCATCGGAGGTAAAGCGCACGGTGCAGGTATACCGCCCCGCCGAAAGGGCAAACGGAGCCGATTGCAGCCAGGGCACCCGCCCATTTTCCGCCACCGCGGCAAGGCCAGCAAAGGCGGTGGCAGTTTCCTGCTGGGGGGATAGTGTGCGCTCCCCCGCGGGGCCGGTGGCCTCCAGCAGCACCCCCTGTTGGAGGTTTGCCATCTCCCCTGCCGGCGTGTGCAGCGTAAACACAGGGCGGAACAGCCCGGCAACCAGGGTTAGCAGCACCAACACCTCCACCAAAAAGATGGCCGAGAGAAATTTATGCTTGCCTGCAAACCGGCAGAGCGGGCGGAAGGCGTTTTTTGATTTTACGTTCATAGATGAATATTCCTTATCAATCCAGAGAATACGTGTTGAAACGTGGCATTTTGTTTTTGCTTTTTGATAGATAGCTAGTTTTAGTATACGGCATTGCCGGCGCAAAAGCAAATTTTGCCCCAAAAACACGGATGTGTTGCGGCACCCGCCCCGCTGTGCTATGATTACAGTAGAACCCCAAGATAGAGTTTGACAGACAAGGAAGATGAAGGATGAATTTTGGCTTTTTAAAGGTTGCGGCCCTTTCGCCCGCCCTGCGCGTGGCCGATTGTGATTATAATGCCGCGCAAATCATTACCGGGATGCAGGCCGCCGCCCAGCGTGGGGTACGGCTGCTTTGCCTGCCCGAGCTTTGCTTGACCGGGTATACCTGCAGCGATTTGTTTTTGCAAGAAACACTGGCCGATGGTGCCGAGGCCGCCCTTTGCCGTGTGATGGAAGCCACACGGGGGCTGAATATGGTGGTGGTGGCAGGTCTGCCGGTGCCGGTGGATGGCAAGCTGTACAACTGCGCCGCCGTTATCTGTGAGGGGGCGCTTTTGGGGCTTATCCCCAAAAGTTGGCTGCCCAATTACGGCGAATTTTACGAAAAACGGCATTTTGCCCCCGGTGATGCCACGGCCCCGGTGCGCACCCTGCATTTTGCCGGGGCCGAGGTACCGTTTGGCGTATCCCTGCTGTTTGCCTGCCGAGAGATGCCAAGCTTTGTGCTGGGCGTAGAAATTTGCGAGGATTTGTGGGCACCCCTGCCCCCCAGCTGCGCCCATGCCTTGGCGGGGGCCACGGTGGTGGCCAATCTTTCCGCCAGTGACGAAACGGTGGGCAAGGCGGCCTACCGGCGGGAGCTGGTTTGCAACCAAAGCGCCCGGCTGCTGTGCGGGTACCTGTACGCGGATGCCGGCCATGGCGAAAGTACCACCGATATGACCTTTGCGGGGCATGATTTGATTGCCGAGAACGGCACACTGCTGGCCGAGGCCAAGCCTTTTGGCAGCGCCCTGGCCGAAACCGAGCTGGATGTTGGCCGTATGCTGCAAGAGCGGCTACGCAACACCACCTTTGCCCCCCGGCGTGAAGGCTACCGCGTGGTAGAATTTTCGCTGGTGCCTGCCGCCACGGTGTTAAGCCGCGCCATCTCCCCCACGCCCTTTGTGCCGGGGGATTCCGCCGCCAGGGCCGAGCGGTGCGAACTGATTTTGCGCATCCAGGCCGAGGGGCTGGCAAAGCGGATGGAGCATACCCACGCCCGCTGCGGGGTGCTGGGGATATCGGGCGGGTTGGATTCGTGCCTGGCGCTGCTGGTGGCCGTGAACGCCTGCAAGGTGCTGGGCCGCCCGCCGCAGGATATTATTGCACTGACGATGCCCTGCTTTGGAACCACCGCCCGCACCCGCTCGAACGCCGAGATTTTGTGCCAGGCGCTGGGGGTACAGTTTGCGGAGATCAATATTACCGATACCGTCAACAGCCATTTTGCCGATATCGGCCAAGACCCCACCAACTATGATGTCACCTTTGAAAATTGCCAGGCCCGTGTGCGCACCCTGGAGCTGATGGACTACGCGGGCCGCCATGGCGGTTTTGTGATTGGCACCGGCGATTTGAGCGAGCTTGCCCTTGGCTGGGCCACCTATAATGGCGACCATATGAGTATGTACGGTGTGAACGCCGGGGTACCCAAAACGCTGGTGCGCCATATTGTTCGCTACGCTGCCGATACGGCGGAGGATGCCGCCCTGCGGGCGGTGCTGCTGGATATTTTGGATACCCCCGTAAGCCCCGAGCTGTTGCCCGCTGCCGACGATGGCACCATTGCGCAGCAGACTGAGCAGCTGGTAGGCCCCTATGAACTGCACGATTTTTACCTCTATTATGTTTTGCGCTTTGGCTTTGGCCCTGCCAAAATTTATCATCTGGCGCTGGCGGCCTTTGATGGGCGCTATACCCCCGAAATGCTGCTTTACTGGCTGCGCAACTTCTACAAGCGCTTTTTCACCCAGCAGTTTAAGCGTAGCTGCCTGCCGGATGGGCCAAAGGTGGGCTCTGTCACCCTTTCCCCCCGTGGGGATTGGCGTATGCCCAGCGATGCCTGCAATGCCCTTTGGATGAAGGAGCTGGATACCCTGGCGTAAGGCGTAACAGCAAGCAACAAGCAACAAGTAACAACCCCTTTGCTATAAAAACAGGCGGGCGAACAGCTTTACCACTGTTCGCCCGCCTGTTTTTTCGCTATTTTAGGGGTATGTTATCGGCTTTACGCCTCATCGGCGCAAAACGCCTTAAAGGTCAAATAGGCCATGTACACATCGCTTTTGGCCACCACTTCGTAGGGGGAGTGCATGGAAAGTACCGGCACCCCGATATCAATGGTTTCGATATCCTGGTTTGCAACATACTTGGCAACGGTGCCGCCGCCGCCCAAATCAATTTTGCCCATCTCGCCAATCTGCCAAACGATGCCCTCTTTGTCCATCAGCCGGGTCAGGTAGGATACCAGCTCCGCCGAGGCATCGTTGGTGGAGGATTTCCCGCGGGAGCCGGTGTATTTATAAATGGCAATGCCGCGCCCTGCATAGGTGGCGTTGTTCGGCTCAAACGCATCGGCAAAGCTGGGGTCGTAGGCAGCGGTGACATCGGCCGAAAGGCACTTGGAAGCCTGGAAGGCCGTGATGGCATCGGCACCTTGCGCCGCGCAAAGCTGCTGCAAAAAGTGGAAGGTATACATACTGTTTAGCCCAGTTACACCGTCGGAGCCGGTTTCTTCCTTATCGGTCAAAACGCAAACGCTGGTGTAGGCGGGCTTTTTGCTCTCAATTTCGGCCATCAGGGCAGGGTATGCGTCCACCCGGTCATCGTGGCCGTAGCTGCCAATCATAGCGCGGTCAAAGCCGATATCCCGTGCCTTGAAGGCAGGCACGGCCTCAATCTCGGCACAGGTAAAGTCACGCTCGGTGATGCCGTAGGCATCGTTCAACAGCTTGAGCACATTCAGCTTAACGCGGTTCTCCACATCCTTATCAGGGATGGGGGTAGAGCCAATCAGGATGTTCAGGTTCTCACCGGTGATGCCCTCGTTCAGCTTCTGCTCGTTCTGCTTGGCCGAAAGGTGGGGCAGCAAATCGGTGATGCAAAAAACAGGGTCGCCCTCCTTCTCACCAATGTTCAGCTCCACCTTGCTGCCGTCTGCCCGGTACAATACCCCGTGCAGCGATAGCGGGATGGTGGGCCACTGGTATTTGCGCACACCGCCATAATAGTGGGTGCGGAAGTAGGCAAGGCCCTTTTCCTCATAGGTGGGCACCGGGCGCAAATCCAGGCGGGGGGCATCCACGTGGGCAATGTTCAGCCGGAAGCCTTTCTCCAACTCTTTTTTGCCGATGGTGGCGGCCAGCACACACTTATCGCGGTTAATTTTGTAAATTTTATCGCCGGCCTTCAGCTTTTTGCCCGGCACAAAGGGGGTGTAGCCCGCCTTTTTAAGCAGGGCTTCGCTGTAAGCGGTGGCTTCCCGCTCGGTTTTGCTGTTATCCAAAAACTTTTTGTAGCCCTCGCAAAATTCATCGGCCGCCTTCATTGCTTTGGGCTTTACATCGGCCACGGTTTCGTTTTTATAGAGCAAATCTTCCAGCTTGGTTTCGGTTTTTTTCGTCATGGTATTTTATCTCCTATTTTTAAAATTTACCGCTACTGCGGGTAAATACTTTGATACTGTGCATAGCTTGTGGTAATTTTATGGACATATAGCCGCATTTGGGTGTAGGGAAAGGTGGTAAGCACCTTGCCATCGGGCGAATACTTGCTATCGGCCAGCAGGCCATCCACCGTGCCCCAGCCACTGTGGTAGGCGGCGGCTGCCGTGGCAATATCCTGCTGGTAACGCAGCAGGCAATAGCTAACAAAATAGCTACCAAAGCGGATGTTGGTTTCCGGGTCGTACAAATCGTCAAAGGTCAAATCCTCGGTGGGGGCAATTTTGGATTTGATCCAGTCAAAGGTCACTTCGGTAATTTGCATCAGCCCCCGTGCCCCGGCTTTCGACTCTGCCCCCGGCGAAAAATTGCTCTCGGTGCGGATAAAGGAATAGAGCAGCAACGGGTCAAGGGCATACTTCCCGGCATAATATTCCACATATTCGCTATATTTTTGGGGGTACTCCCACTGCTCGATACGGTCATGCTGAAAGGCAAACAGCAGGCTGCCGGCCAGCACCAGGCAAATCAGTGCGGCCAAAACCGCCAGCAGGCGCGGCCTTTTGGCGGTGGGCGCTGCGCCCTTGCGTTGGGGTTGCTTGTTATTAAAATTTCTGGCTTTCATACTCCTCCCCTCTCAAGGCAGACAAAGCCTGGTCGGCGCGGTGCTGCAGCACCGCCAGGGTACTATCGTTGGCAATAACCCGGGTGGCGGCGGCACAAAGCACGGCCTCCGGGGTTTGGGCATCCAGGCGGCGGCGGGCCATGGCGGGGGCAATGCCATCCCGCGCGCAGATGCGGCGCACACTCTCGTCATAGGGGGCCGTAACCACCACCAGCGCATCGCATTCCTGCTGGAAGGTGGTGCCCACAATCACGGCACCATCCACCACAAAAAGGTCGTGGCCCTCCCCCGCCGCTTTCTCTATCTGTAGCCGAATGCGGCGGCATATTTCCGGGAAGGTGATTTCCGATAACGCTTTGGTACCCTCCGGTGTGGCAAAGGCACGGTCTGCCAGCAAGCGGCGGCGCAGCGCCCCGTCCTTTTCTACAATATCAGAACCGAAGCGTTTTTTCAAGGCCGCTATGCAGGGGGAGCCGGGCAGCAAAACCTCCCGCGAGAGGGCATCCGCATCCGCAAAAGCGCAGCCGGAAGCCGCCCAGCGCGCCATCACGGTGGATTTGCCACAGCCGGAACGCCCTGTTAACCCTACAATTTTCATCGTTATAACGCCACCACCCGGAAGGCTGCCGCCCGTATCAGCCGGTTATATACCGCCATGGATACCCCATCCATCCCGGGGCAGCGGGCGTAGGCAACACTTGCCCCGGCCTTATCCAGCTCCCGCAGGGCCGTAAAAAGGCGGTGGGTCTGGGTGGCGGGGTCGTTCTCGTTTCCATACTCTATGCAGGGTACCGGCAAATCTTTCGCTTCGCCATCAAAGCAAAGTGCCCAAACGCCGGGGGCCGCATGGCTGGCAAGGTAGGCGCGGTACTGCGCAAAGCTGCCCTTCAAAATGGTAATTTGCGCTTTGGGGGCATAGTGCTTGTACTTCATGCCGGGGGAGCGAACAATCTCCCCCTCCTGCAATTTTTCCAAAATGGCAGGGGAAACCAAAACCTTCTCGCCCAGCACCGCCTCCAGCTGCTCTTTGGTGATGTAGCCTGGCCGCAGCAGCATGGGCTTTTCCCCCGTCACGGCCACCACGGTGGATTCCACCCCCACGCTGCTCTCTCCCCCATCCAAAATTAGGGGGAGGTGCCCATCCATATCCGCCAACGTATCGGCGGCGTTGGTAGGGCTGGGCCGCCCCGAAATATTGGCAGAGGGGGCCGCAAACGCAACCCCCGCAGCATCAATCACCTGTTGCACCA
>JAQUSS010000090.1 GCA_028710135.1 Gemmiger sp.
GGAAGGGGTACACCTTTATCTCGGCCGATATCGCGATGATTCCCACCACCACCACCGCCCTATCTGACCCGGAGCAGATGGTGAGCATGGGCAAGCTGATGGATGCGCTGGAGGATGACGACGATGTGCAAAACGTCTGGACAGCGCTTGAAAACGAGGAAGACCTGGACCGATAAGTTGGCGGTTGCCGCCGCGCTAAGGGGAGGTACTGGATGACGATACTTTGCCCGCACTGCCTGGGGGCGCTGAAAAACGGTTTTTCGGGGGATTGCCCACACTGTGGCAAAAGCCTGGAGAATGCCAACCCCGAGGGGGCGCTGCCCCTTGGCACCCAGCTGGGGGGGCGGTATACCATTGGCAACTACCTGCGGGCGGATGGCGATGGGTTAAGCTACCGCGCGGTGGAAAACGAAACCGCGCAGTTTGTGCTGATTAAAGAGTATTTTCCCGTAACCCTTTGCAATGGCCGCAGCCGAGAGGGGGCCCTGATGCCCAAGGAAGGGCGGGAGGTACTGTTTAAAACCAGCCGGATGGATTTTGAGGATTTGTACGCAGAGCTGCACCGGCTGACCCCGGCGGTTGGCTTGGCGCAAATTTTGGATGTGCTGGAGGAGAACAACACCATCTACGCGGTGGAGGAGAATGAGAAGGGGATGACCCTGACCCATTACCTCTCCCTGCGCTCCCGCAATATGACCCCCGCCGAGGCCCGCACCATGCTGCAACCGGTGATGGAGGGGGTGGCCCTGCTCCACAAAGCGGGGCTGATACACCGTGGCATCTGCCCCGAAAATATCCTGTTGCCCATCGATGGCACCGCCAGGCTGACCGGATACGGCACCCTGGCTCTGCGCACCGGCGGCAGCGAGCTGAAAAGCCAACTGTACGAGGGGTACGCTGCCCCCGAGCAGTATTCGGCGGCGGAATTTTCGGGCCGGTACACCGATGTGTATGCCTTGGCGGCGGTAACCTACCGGCTGGTTACGGGGCAAACCCCCGTTTCGGCCCCGCAGCGGAAGGTGAAGGATAGCTTAGAGAGCGCCCACAGCCTGGATGTTACAGTGCCTACCTACTTTTCGCAGGTGGTAGATTGTGCCATGCGGCTTGACCCCGCCAAGCGGATGCAGACGGTGCCCGAGCTGATGAGCGCCCTGGCCAACCCCAGCGTGGCAAACGCGATGTTTGAGCGGGGCGAGAACCAAATTTCTACCAAAAAGATATTGGGCGCGGCGCTGGTGATCATCTTTGTGCTGACGGCCCTGTTGCTGTGGAGCCTGCTGCGCGCCTTGCCGGGGGATAATGCCGCGCAAGGCGGGGGGGCGGCATCCGCCACGGCCACCCCGGCCCCCACCGCCATGGCCCTGCCCGCCGGGAGCGGGGCAGGCAGCAGCCAGGCTCAGCCCGGCGGCAATGACGATATTACCCTGATACCCGACCTTGTTGGGAAAAAGTACACCACCGAGATTAAATATGCGGAGCTTTATGCCGATTACCGCATTGTGATGACGGAGGAGTACAGCGCCGATGTGGAGAAGGGGGTCGTCATCAGCCAAACCCCCACAGCGGGCACCCTGCAAACGGACGAGCGGCAAATTTTGCAGATTGTTGTAAGCAAGGGGCCCAATTTGGTGGAGATGCCGGCCATCATCGGTTTCACCCAGGAGAATGCCATCAAGCAGCTGGATGAGCGGGGGATACGCTACAGTATGCTGATTATGCAAAACGATGGCCAGTATGCAGCGGGCTGTGTTGCCAAGTGCGATGTGGCCCCCGGCACCCAAATCAACACCGCCGAGGTGGTGGTAAACGTGTTTATCGCGGGCGAGCGGGACGACCATTTGGTTGCCTCCTCCACCACCAGCTCTAACCCCGATGCCCCCGCCGATGATGCGGCTGTGGGCTAAAGCCAAAAACTAAAAAATAAACCAAAACCGCCCCCGCAGCCTGGTAAATTACCAAGGCTGCGGGGGCGGCTATTTGTAGCAAAAGCTTATTCGCTCACATAGGGCATCAAAGCCATGTGGCGGGCGCGCTTGATGGCCACCGTCAGCTCACGCTGATGGAAGGCACAGGTGCCGGTAACGCGGCGGGGAATGATTTTGGAACGCTCGCTTACGTACTTGCGCAGGCGGGGCAGGTCCTTATAATCAATCCGGTCGATGCGTTCTACACAGAAGCTGCAAACCTTTTTGCGGCCACGGTGCATGGGGCGGCCGGGACGGTCGCTACGATCTCTATCAAAAGCCATGTTCAGTTACCTCCTTTGTTTGGAAAGTGTGATGCGGCATTGCCGCATCAAAACTTCCGTAGAATGTTGATTCTGTTTTTTAGAAGGGGAGATCGCCCTCGTCCTCAATCACGGCAAAATCGTCGTTCGAGCCAGCCGAGTAGCTGGGGGCAACCGGGTTGGCTGCCGGGCGGGGGAACTCAGGTGCGGGCGCGGGCTGGCCGTAGCCGCCGTTGCCACCACCCTGGTTGGCAGATTTGGGGCCTGCAAAATTGATATTGCTGGCCACAATCTCAACAGCCTGGCGATTGTTGCCGGTCTTATCTTGATAGGTGCGCGTCTGCAAGCGGCCGTCCACCACAATCAAAGAACCCTTCTGGAAATACTTGCACACAAACTCGGCACTGCGGTCCCAGGCGACAACGTCAAGAAAATCCGCCTGGCTTTGGCCGTTGGCATCTTTGCGCCCACGGTCACAAGCAACACGGAAGGACGCAACGTTTTTGCCGGTCTGGGTTTGGCGCAGGGTAGGGTCAGCCACAAGACGGCCCATAATTGCAACAAGGTTCAGCATACTGTCTTACTCCTTACTTCACTTCTTCCGCAATAATAATGCTGCGAAGAACGCCGTCCGTAATCTTGTAGATACGGTCCAGCTCTGCCGGGAAATCGGGGCCACTCGTGAACTTAATCAGGGTGTAAATGCCGTCATTCTCGTCATTGATGGGGTATGCAAGACGCTTCTTGCCCCAGTCATCAACAGAATCGATCGTACCGTTCGCCTCAATCAGGGATTTGAACTTGCCAACCAGCGCGGCGGAAGCTTCCTCGTCAAGAGCGGAACTGGTAATCAACATGGTTTCGTACTTAGCCATTTTCTGCACCTCCTTTTGGACATTAGGCCCTTGGGAACCAAGGGCAAGGATGACCTGCGGTGTAACCGCCGCAGGAATACTGTGCCGTTACGGGCACAGTAATTTATTATAGCAAGCTTTGGGTAAAATGTCAATATAACGCGGCAAAATAACGCGCCAAAAAAGCGGAAAACCGCGGGCGTTGCCCCATTTTACCCCACCGGCACAAACCCGGCGCTGGCCATAAACCGTACAAAGGCAGTTTGCCCCGCGTTATCCATCTTAAACACCCCGGCATTTTCCAGCACATGGCTGAACACGGTGCCAATCTCCTGGCGCAAGGCGGCCTCGGCGGCCTCCGGCGGCAGGGTGGTGCCATATTTTGCCACCAGGGTATCAATCCAATTGGCGTGTACCGCAAGGGGGCTGCCCGGCTCCCGGCTGGTGTTGGGGGCCTTGCCTGCCAAAATGGCGGCGACATCGGCGCTTTGTGCCTTCAGGCGGGCGGGCAAAATGGCCAGGCCCATCACCTCAATGAGGCCGATGTTTTCTTTTTTAATGTTGTGGTATTCGGCATGGGGGTGGAAGATGCCATCGGGGTACTCGCCGGTGGTGCGGTTGTTGCGGGGGGCAATATCCAGCACATACCCGGCCTCATCCTCGTAGTGCAAAATGGGGGTGATGGTGTTGTGGGGCGTGCCATCGGTTTCGGCCAAAATGCCCACGCTCTCGTCCGTGTAGCCTCGCCAGGCATTCATAATATCCGTGGCGGCGGCCTGTAGCTGGCGGCTGCTTTTGCCCATCAGCCGCACGGCCGATACCGGCCAGTTTAAAATGCCGCCGGTAACACCGGGGTAGCGGGGGCTTTGCAGCGGCAGGCGGATGCCCGCTTTCTGCATCGGGAAGGTATACCGCCCACCCTGAAAATGGCTGTGGCTTAAAATGCTGCCCCCCACAATCGGCAAATCGGCGTTGGAGCCGCAGGTGTAATGGGGGAACTGGGCCACAAAATCAAAAATTTCAGCCAGGGTCTGCGCGGTCATCTCCATCGGCTTATGGTCCTCGTGCAGGATGATGCAATGCTCGCGGAAATAGGCGTAAGGGCTATATTGCAGGTAAAACTGTTCGCCCGAAAGGTTCAGCGGCGCAATGCGGTGGGTTTGCCGGGCAGGGAAGTTGATTCGCCCCGCATAGCCGATATTTTCCTTGCAAAGCATACAGGCCGGGTAGCTGGATTGCGGCTGCAACCGCTCCATCGCAATCACCCTGGGGTCTTTTTCGGGTTTGGTCAGGTTGATGGTAATTTCCAGCTGGCCATAGGGGGTATCGGTGTTCCACTGGATGTTTTGGGCAATTTGTGCGGTGCGGATGTAATTGGATACCACGCACAAATCATAAAACCAATCGGTAGCGGCCTTGGCACCCCTTTGTGCGTAGATTTTTTTGAACTTTTTGCAAACCTCGCTCTCGCGGGGCATCAAGGCACCCATCAGCCTGGTTTCAAAGTTGATGCGGTACTGCGGCACGGCGCCGTCAAACAGCGCTTTTGCGGCGGCGGCATCCAAAATTTCATCCAAAATGCCGGTGGGGGTATCAGGGGTTTCCTTCGGCAGCTTGCCGGTGTAGGGGGCCGCTAACCCCAATAAATCCAGCAGGGTGTTGCGGGCTACCAGCTCGTCCAAATCTTTGATCAGCTTGTGGCGGCGGGCAAAGCGAAGCAATCGCTCTGCGTCCAGGGCCAGTTTTTCATCGCGCATGGTCGTTGTCATTTCGGTGGTTTTCATAATGTGATCCCTCCCAAAACTACGATACCGCATCTGCATCGGATATACCATGCTCCAGCGTCACAATTTTTTGGAATATTCTTTCAGCCAGGCGCGGAAATCCGCCCCAATCTCGGGGTGCTTCAGGGCAAGCTCCACGTTGGCTTCGGCCACGCAAAGCTTGTTGCCCATATCGTAGTGGGTGCCCACAAAATCCACCGCGGTCATCCCGCCGCGGGTGCGGGCATACTCGGCCATGGCATCGGTAAGCTGAATTTCGTTGTTGGCGCCCGGCTTGGTATTCTCCAGGATGGTATAAATTTCGGGGGTAAGCAGCACCCGCCCCAAAATGGAGTAGTTGCTAAATTCCTGGCCCTTTTTGGGCTTTTCAATCATATCGTCCACAAAATAGCAGTTGTTTTCAATCGGGGTGGTTTTTAGGCTGCAATAGCGGCTAACATCGGCCCAAGGCACCTGGTTTACCCCCACGGCCGGGCGGCCGTACTGGGTGTACGCGCGGATAAGCTGGCCCGCCACCGGGTCGTCCGAGCCAATCACATCATCGCCATACATCACAACAAACGGGTCGTCGCCGGTAAAGGCCTTGCCCATCAAAACGGCATGGCCCAACCCCAGGGTTTGCTTTTGGCGGATAAAAAAGATGTTGGCCATGCTGGAAATACCCAGGCACTGCTCCAAAATCTTCTCCTTGCCGGGCTTGGCAAGGGCGGCCTCCAGCTCGGGGTTACGGTCAAAATGGTCCTCAATAATGCCTTTATTGCGGCCCAGAATAATCAAAATATCGGTGATGCCGGAGGCTACGGCCTCCTCCACCAGGTACTGAATGGCCGGTTTATCCACAAGGGGAAGCATCTCCTTGGGCATAGCCTTGGTGGCGGGCAGCACACGGGTGCCAAGCCCCGCCGCAGGGATGACCGCTTTGCGTACAGCTTTCATAAAATAACACGTTCCTTTGCTTTTTATTTTGCGGCTGCCCCTTTTGCACACCGCGCTTGCGGCGGCAACACCGTGGGGGCAGCCACCTTTTATATACCGGCAGCCCGGCCGCCGATACCAAAAGCAGCCGCCGTCGCTTTTGGCGGCGGGGCTGTTTTATGGCGCGTTTACATATACAAAACTTGCATCACGGCCGAAATATTCGGCCCCATCAGGGCAACCACCCCGCCACAAATGGCCAGGTAGGCTGCGAAATATAGCACCACCGCCGCAACGCTGGTGCCGCCGCGCAGGGCCAGGGTATCGGCCCGCTTCTGCTCGTCGGGTATGGCATCGCAAATGGCGCGTATCCGCTTGCCGGATTCTTTTTTGTACCAGTAGGCGGCAAAGGCACTGCGCAGCACCATTTGCAGGCAATCCAAAATGGAGCAAACCCACATTGCCTTGCCCACCAGCGCGGTATTCATCCCGCCCATCACGCTAGAGCCGGATACCGCCAGCATCGCCATCACCGAGGGGGTGGCCAAAAGCAGGGTGATTACCGAGAAGATGGCCCCTTCCTTCCACATTTTGCGGTAGAAAAAGTAGATGGGCCCCAGGAAAAAGGCGGAAAAGCTGACGCCAATCTTCCGCTTGGTTTGCTCCAACCGGAAAAATTGCAGCAGGTAATATAAGCTCGATTTGCCAAGGTAGCTGGCCCAATCTTTGGCGCGGATGCCATCAATGGTATCGTTGGGGCCAAGCTCCACCCGGTAGGCTTGGGCATCGGCGGCCTGGGTGTTGCCGCCCGTGGGCCCGTTTTGGTTGCCCGGCTGGCTGCCGTTTGGTTGCCCGGCACCCCCAAACGGTGTGCCGCCAAACGGCTGCCCGGCACCCCCCTCGCCCGTGTTGGGGTTGGGGCGGTTATAAATGGGCCCGGGCTTGGGCGGGGCGGCATTCACCGGGGCATCCGGGGCGGGCAGTGGGATGCCGCAATGGGCACAGGCCACCGCCGTGGCCGGGTTATGGGTGCCGCAGTTGGGGCAAACCAGCTCGTTGGGCAGCCCATCGGGGGTAACATCGGGCTTCCACTCGTAGCCGGTGCCGTGCTTATCGGCATGAACACAGCCTGCCGCCGGCCAGCAGGCGCGGTGGTAGGGGGTGCCGCAATCGGGGCATACAACAATGTCGTCCCCCTCGGCAAAAGGTTTATCGCAAACAGGGCAGATACTGCCTTTGTAGTTGGCCATCCAAATCCTCCATAAAACTTTGCCTGCACGTCCCTGCCGTAACCGGCAGGGAGAGAGCAAAGGTTAATGTTTTCATTATACTGCACAAGGCGCTAAAAATCAAAGAATTTTCTGTTAATTTGCCCGCAAGTGGCGGCAAAAATCCGCTTGGGGGCGTTTTTTTGTGCCGGGGCGGAAAGGGTGTTTACAAGCGCCGGTTTTTCGATTATACTATTACCGTATCATTTTATGCCCGGGCGGCCCTTTACACAGCCCCCGCGGCATTTTACAGGATAGGGAAGGTTTTGGATATATGATTACCATTGACGAACTAAAAGCCAAATTGGGCAGCTTTGATACCGCCGTGGGCGACCTGCGGGACGCCCTTGCCATTGAGGCAAGCGAAAAACGGCTGGCGGAGCTGGAGCACCAGATGACCATGCCGGGGTTTTATGACGACCAGGAGAAAAGCCAGCGGGTATACAGCGAGATGGGCGATTTGAAAAATAAGCTGGAGCGGTACCGCAAGCTGGCCGTGCAGTATGAGGAAGCTGATACCCTGCTGGAGATGATTGAGGAGGAGAACGACCCCGCCCTGCTGCCCGAGGGGGAGCAGGCGGTGAACGAGGTGGAAAAGGCCATTGAGGAATTGCAGCTTGTTACTATGCTCAACGGCGAATACGACCATTCCAACGCAATTTTAACCTTCCACGCAGGCACCGGCGGCACCGAAGCGCAGGATTGGACCGAGATGCTGTACCGTATGTACACCCGCTGGGCCGATGCCCACGGCTACAGCGTGGAGGTTCTGGATGTGCTGGATGGTGACGAGGCGGGCATCAAAAGTGCCTCGATGATGGTGAAGGGGGCCAACGCCTACGGGATGCTGAAAAGCGAGAACGGCGTACACCGCTTGGTGCGCATCAGCCCCTTTGATTCCAACGCCCGCCGCCAAACCAGCTTTGCCTCGCTGGAGGTAATGCCGGAGCTGGATAACAACATCAACATTGAAATTAACCCGGCCGATATCGAGATGCAGGTTTACCGTGCATCGGGCGCGGGCGGGCAGCACATCAACAAAACCTCCTCGGCGGTTCGGCTGATTCATAAGCCCACCGGCATTGCCACCAACTGCCAAACCCAGCGCAGCCAGTTGCAAAACCGTGAGTATGCCATGGAGATGCTCAAAGCCAAGCTGTACCAGGTTGCCCTGCAACAGCACAAAGAAAAAATTGACGACATCAAGGGTGTGCAAAACGAGATTGCCTGGGGCCACCAGATACGCAGCTACGTATTTATGCCCTACACCCTGGTAAAGGATACCCGCACCGCCTTTGAAAACGGCAACGTGCAGGCCGTGATGGATGGCGATTTGGATGGCTTTATCTTTGCTTACCTAAAGGCAGCCTCCCGCGGGGAACTGAAGGACGAATAACAGCATCGCGGAAAATTGCCGGGCAAAACGGTAAATTTCCGCGATTTTGCTATATTTGTGTCATATTCATCGTTTATAATGGTAAGAGAATGCCGCATAACGCCGCATAAAATGCGAGAGGTGGATATTTTGGAACATAAACGACCGATTTTTAGCAGGAAAAAACAGGAGATTGCCCCCCCGCCCGAGCAGGCATCCCCGCCGCTGCCCCCCCTAACGGCCGACCCGGAGCGTGGGCTTACCACCGCCCAGGCCGAACAGCGCCAGGCCGCCGGGCTTGCCAACTGCGCCGTAACCTCGCCCACCAAGAGCGAGGGCCAAATTGTGCGGGAAAATATTTTTACCTTTTTCAACCTGGTGTTTGTGGTGCTGGCCGCCTGCCTGGCCATGGTTGGCTCCTTTGCCAACATGACCTTTTTGGGGGTGGTGGTGTGCAACACCGTGATTGGTATCTACCAGCAAATCCGCTCCAAGCGCACCATTGATAAGCTGACCCTGGTATCCGCCCACAAGGTGCGGTGCGTGCGGGACGGCGCCTTGGTGGAGCTGCCCGCCACCGAGCTGGTGCGGGATGATATTGTTGAATTTTCGGCCGGGGACCAAATTGGCGCCGATGCCGTGCTGCGCACCGGGGCCGTGCAGGCCAACGAGGCCCTGATTACCGGCGAGGCCGACCCCATCAACAAGGAACCCGGCGATACCCTGCGCTCGGGCAGCTTTGTGATGGCGGGGCATGGCCGCGCCCAGCTTACCCGCGTGGGGGCTGAATCCTACGCCAACAAGCTGACAACGGAGGCAAAAACAAACGTAAACACGCCAAAAAGCGAGATGATGCGCAGCCTGGATAATTTGATTCGCTTTATTGGCATTGCGCTGGTGCCGCTGGGCATTGTGCTGTTTTTAAAGCAGTACCAGGTGCTGGAGCTGGGCCTGAAAGATTCCGTAAACGCAACGGTGGCCGCGCTGATTGGGATGATCCCCGAGGGGCTGTACCTGCTTACCAGCGTGGCGCTGGCCGTCAGCATGATACGCCTTGCCCAGCGCAAGGTGTTGGCGCAGGATATGAACTGCATTGAAACCCTGGCCCGGGTGGATATGCTTTGTGTGGATAAAACGGGCACCATCACCGAGGCACAGATGGAGGCGGGCGACCCGATTCCACTTGACCCCGATGCCTGCCCGCCCGAAAAGCTGGCCGAGCTGCTGCGGGCCTTTTATGGCGATTCGGAGCCGGATAACGATACCGCCCGCGCCCTTATCCGCCGCTTTGGCGGCAACAGCGATTGGGTGCGCCAGGCAAGCATCCCCTTCAACTCGGCCTATAAATGGAGCGCCGCCACCTTTGCGGGGCATGGCAGCTTTGTGGTGGGTGCGCCCGAGTTTGTGCTGGGTGCCCGCTATGGGCAATTTTCGGCCCGGGTGGAGCCCTACCTTGCCAAGGGGTACCGCATTTTGCTGGTGGCCGGTGTGGATGCCGCGCCCGACCCTGCCAAGGGCCTAAACCCCGAAACCCTGCACCCGCTGGCGCTGCTGCCCGTAACCAACCGCATCCGGCCCGAAGCCCCCAAAACCTTCCGCTATTTTGCCCAGCAGGGGGTTGCCGTCCGGGTAATTTCGGGCGATAACCCCCTTGCCGTCAGCGAGGTAGCGCGGCAGGCCGGGGTGGAAAACGCCGACCAATATGTGGATGCCACCACCCTGCGCACCGAGGAGGATATCACCCGCGCCGCAGGGCAGTACACTGTTTTTGGCCGGGTGACCCCGGCCCAGAAGCGGCAACTGATTAAGGCCATGCAAAAGGCGGGGCACACCGTTGCCATGACGGGGGACGGCGTGAACGATGTGCTGGCCTTAAAAGATGCCGATTGCGGCATTGCCATGGCATCGGGGGCACAGGCAGCCTCCCAGGTGGCGCAGCTGGTGCTGCTCAACTCCGATTTTTCGGGCCTGCCCGCCGTGGTGGCCGAAGGGCGGCGGGTCATCAACAACATCCAGCGCTCGGCCTCCTTGTTTTTGGTCAAAAATATTTTCTCGTTTTTGTTCAGCTTCCTCTCGCTGTTCTTGGTGGTGCCCTACCCGCTGCAGCCCCTGCAACTCACCCTGATTTCGGCCACCACCATCGGCATCCCGGCGTTCTTCCTGGCGCTGGAGCCCAACCACGACCGTGTCAGCGGGCATTTTATCCTCAACGTGCTGCGGGCGGCCTTCCCCGGCGGGCTTACCAACCTGGCGCTGGTTTTGGGGGTTGAGGCGTTTGTTTACGCCTTCGTCTTCTCCAATGAGGTACTGTACACCATATCCACCGGGGTGCTGCTGGCCGTGGGGCTGGGGGTGCTGTGGCGGGTTTGCACCCCCTTTACCCCCCC
>JAQUSS010000091.1 GCA_028710135.1 Gemmiger sp.
AGGCATTATCGTTGACCCACTGGTTATAATCGCCGTGCAGGGTTTCGCCCACCAGCACAAAATCCGGTTTCAGGCTGTTGGCTAGGCCCCGCAGCTCGGCCAAAAAGCCCCTATCCAGGCAGTAGGCAACGTCCAGGCGCAGCCCGTCAATATCAAAATCTCGCACCCAGCCCCGCACGGCATCAAACAGGTACTGCTTGACCGCCGGGTTTTGCAGGTTTAATTTTACCAGCTCGTTGCAACCCTCCCACGCTTCGTACCAAAAGCCATCGTTGTAGTTGGTGTTGCCATCAAACGCAATATGGAACCAATCTTTATAGGGGCTGTCCCACTTTTTTTCCTGCACATCGCGGAAGGCCCAAAACCCACGCCCGGCATGGTTGAACACGCCATCCAGCATAATTTTAAGCCCTGCATCGTGCAGTGCCTTGCACACGGCGGCAAAATCCTCGTTGGTGCCAAGGCGAACATCCAGATGGGTATAGTCCCGCGTGTCGTAGCCGTGGGCATCACTCTCCCACAGCGGGTTGAGCAGCACACAGGTAGCCCCTAGCGCCTTGATATGTTCGGTCCAGCCCGGTTCCGATAAACGTAGGATACGGTGGGCAAGCTGCCCGTCGTTTTGCAGGGGTGCGCCGCAAAGCCCCAACGGATAAATTTGGTAATTTACTGCTTCATCATACCACATGGATACTTCCCTCTTTCCTTGTTGCGAATTGCAAACAACCTCGATTTTGTATCTATTTCCTATTATACTTGCAACTTGTTGCATTTGCAAACGAATCTCGCCGCAGCGGGGCGGCAAACCTGCCGCAGCCCTTGGCAAGCGCCCCACTTTAAGCCCTTTTATAAATGTTTTACCGGGGCGCGCGGGGCTTACCCGCCGTCCCGTGCTTCGTACATTTGCTCTACGGTGCAAAAATTATAGCCGTTTTCCTTATACCAGGCAATGATGGCTGGCAGCGCCTTTACCGTTTGGCCAGTGGCCTTGGTATCGTGCAGCAGCACCACGCAAACATCCCGGCCGTTAGAATCACGCTGGATGTTTTTTAAAATACGGTCGGCATCGGGGTGGCTGGCGGTTGCATCCTCGCCGCAAACGTTCCAATCAATCCACTCGTAGCCCTTCTCCTCGGTTTGGGCAATCAGCGTTTTCATGATGTTGCGGCCACCGTACCGGTGGCTGACCGTGTTGGTGCTGCCCCCGGGGAAGCGCAGCCAGTGGATGCCCGCCACCGGCAGGTAAGGCTCCAGCGCGGTGCGCAGGGCCTTGATATCGAGCCAAAACGCCGATGGGTCGGCATAAATTTGGGAATATTTGTGGCTGGCGCTGTGCATGGCAATTTGGTGCCCCTCGGCCACGGCGGTTTTTAGCAGCGGGTAGTAGGGCAGGTTTGCCTCCTGCGCTGTAACAAAAAAGGTGGCGGGCACATCCGCCTCCTTCAAAATATCCAAAATTGCCTGGGTGTTGCTGGAGGGGCCATCGTCAAAGGTCAGGCAAGCAATTTTCAGCATCATAACCTCCTCCGCCTCCCCTTCCCCGCTTTCCTCGGCTTCGGCCTCCGCGTTGGCAGTAGCGCGCACCGCAAAATAATCGTTGGGGATGGTGGTTTCCCACTTGGCGGCGGTTCTCTGGGTTTGCTCCGCCACACAGCGCCCTAGCAATAGCGCTACCGCGCAAAGCAGCACCAGCAGCGCCCACCCCACCGGCGTTCCCGGTGCGCCGCCCTTTCCGTTTTTATTTTGCCGCATAACAACACGCCCCCTTTCGACTAGGTTTACTAACGCATACTATGCGCGGGCGGCGTGGGTTATCCCTTGCGGGCTTACCCAAAGCAACCACCGCAAAAAATAAAATGCAAAAAAGTATTGACTTTTGCTGTGACCGCGTTATAATCATAGTATTCCGATATGAATTAATAGTTTTATAGAATTAGAAATGAGGTTGCATCATGAAAATTGCAGACAAAATCGACCAGTTGATTGGCCACACCCCCCTGCTTACCCTGCACAACTACGCCGCCGCCCATGGGCTGGATACCCCGGTTGTTGTGAAGCTGGAATCTTTTAACCCGGCGGGCAGCGTGAAGGACCGCGTTGCCAAAAATATGCTGGATGAAGCCGAAAAAGCAGGCAAAGTAAAGCCCGGCTCGGTGATTATTGAGCCGACCAGCGGCAACACCGGCATCGGCCTTGCCTCCATTGCGGCGGCGCGCGGCTACCGTGCCATCCTGACCATGCCTGAAACCATGAGCGTTGAGCGCCGCAACCTGCTAAAGGCCTACGGGGCCGAGATTGTGCTGACGGAGGGCGCCAAGGGGATGAAGGGTGCCATTGAGAAGGCCAACGCCCTGGCTGCCGAAATCCCTGGCAGCTTTGTGCCCGGGCAGTTTGAAAACCCGGCCAACCCCGCCGTCCATTTTGCCACCACCGGCCCCGAAATTTGGGAGGATACCGATGGCAAGGTTGACATTTTTGTATCGGGCGTTGGCACCGGCGGCACGTTGACGGGCGTTGGCAAATACCTGAAATCCAAGAACCCCGCCGTTAAAGTGGTGGCGGTGGAGCCCACCGGCTCCCCTGTGTTGAGCGAGGGCAAGGCTGGCCCGCACAAAATTCAGGTCATTGAGGCCGGGTTTGTGCCCGATACCCTGGATACCAGCGTTTACGATGAAATCATCACGGTTTCCAACGAGGATGCCTTTGCCACCGGCCGCGCCATTGGCCGCACCGAGGGTGTGCTGGTGGGCATTAGCTCGGGCGCGGCAATTTGGGCCGCCTCCGAGCTTGCAAAGCGGCCTGAAAACAAGGGCAAGCTGATTGTTGCCCTGCTGCCCGATACCGGCGACCGTTACCTTTCCACTCCGATGTTTGCCGATTGATGAAACCAAAATAGCCGCCAGCCATTTTTTAGCCATCGCCCCCGGTTGCCGCGCAGCGGCGAGGGGGCGGGCGAATTTGGATAAAAGGTTCTTCTTGCGTTGCAGGAAAAAATAGCCGGCGGCTATTTTTTTAGCCATCGCCCCCGGTTGCCGCATGGCGGCGAGGGGGCGGGCGAATTCAGATAAAAGGTTTTTCTTGCGTTGCAAGAAAAACCCTTGACTTCCCCACCCCGGTTGTGCTAGAATCATATACGCAGCGCAGGCGGCAACCCCGCCAGCGCCGCTTATATGCGGAAGTGCTGGAATCGGCAGACAGGCACGTTTGAGGTGCGTGTGTCCATGACGTGTGGGTTCAAGTCCCATCTTCCGCACCATTAGGCCCATTTTCCATCAAAAGGAAAATGGGCCTTTTTCTATGCGAAAAATTGTGCTATATTTGGGGTAAGCGCATTTATCGTTGACCGAACATGGTGGTAATGACGATGTGGAATGTAGGGGCGGATATTATCCGCCCGCATGACCTGCCGTTATCACCATATGGCGAAATTGTAAAAATGGCAATCGATGCAATTCCCACACATTACGATAATGTTGTTGTGGATAAATATTGCATGATACCGGCCATCTTCATTTGATTGGTTTTAGGATGCCCTTGTGGGAATGGGCGGATGATATCCGCCCCTACATTGTCGGTGGTCATTGGTTCGATGAAACGTTGGGTATCGAAACAAATTGGTTTTTCAATCTGGCAGAAATCCTTTAATGACAGGATTATCCGCAACGAACAGGGGTATCGCCAGGTATGGCAATACATAGACACAAACCCGGTAAAATGGAAGGAGGATTGTTTTTATGAAAACAACCCTCTACTCCACGAACAAACAATCAAAACTTTGAATATTTAAGGAGCCCCCCTATGTTTCCCTATACACTGATAACGCTAAAAGAAAGGCCGGCGCTGAAAGAGGAAGCCGCCCGTTGGTTTCATGATAAATGGGGCATCCCGTTTGAGGTATACCTTGCAAGCATGGAGGCTTCCTTGGCCGGGGATAAAATCCAAGCGTGGTATCTCTGCTTGGATGGAGAGAAAATCATTGCCGGTATGGGCGAAATTAAAAACGATTTCCATGACAGGAAAGACCTTACCCCAAATATCTGTGCCGTTTATACCGATGAGGCCTATCGGTGCCAAGGGGTTGCGGGGGCACTGCTCAATTATGTTGTGCAGGACAATAAAAAGCGCGGCATTGCCCCCTTGTATCTAATTACCGACCATACCGGGTTCTATGAGCGCTATGGCTGGGCATTTTTTTGCATGGTGCAAGGCGATGGCCAACCCCAAATGACCCGAATGTATATCCATCGGTAAAGCCCGGCATTTATTCTTTCACGCCACGCAATAGAAAAGAGCCAACTTTTTGGGGTTGGTTCTTTTTTTAGCCATGAAAGCATGGTATACTCTTACAACAGGGTACCGCCAGATACCCCCCTATCAACAAAACAGCGCCAACGCCACCCAAATGCGCCCTTAGGCCCTGGGGCGCAGCGGTAGCGATACAGAAAGGTGGCAGCCATGCCCTATACCGAAAAAACCATTGCGGTAAAAGCGTACCTTACAAAATCCAATCTGCCCGTCAGCGATTATGTCATCAACCCCTATGTCGGCTGCCCGCACGGTTGCAAATATTGCTATGCCACCTTTATGAAGCGCTTTACCGGCCACACCGAACCCTGGGGCAGCTTTGTGGATGTAAAGCAGTGCAGCGCACCGCTGAACGTGAAAAAGCTGGCGGGGAAATCGGTTTTTTTATCCTCGGTTACCGATTGCTACAACCCGGCGGAAGCAACACACGGCATTACCCGCAAGCTTTTAGAGCAGCTTGCGCCGGTGGATTGTACCCTTGGCATCTCCACAAAATCCAAGCTGATTTTGCGGGATTTGGATTTATTAAAGCAGTGCCGCCACCTTACGGTATCGATGTCCATCAACACCCTGGACGAGGGCTTTAAGGCCGATATGGATAACGCCAGCTCGATTGCCGACCGGCTTACCACCCTGAAAACCCTCCATGAAAACGGCATCTATACCGTGCTGTTTATCTCGCCAATTTTCCCCGGCATCACCGATTGTATTGCCATTATGGAAAAGGCGCATCGTTTTGTGGATGAATTTTGGTTTGAAAATTTAAATTTGCGGGGCAGCTTTAAGGCCGATATCCTTGGGTACATCCGCGAAAAACACCCCGCGCTGCAAAGCCTGTACCAGGCCATCTACAACCAAAAAGACCAAAGCTATTGGGCTGATTTGGCCCAAACCCTGGAACGCTATTGTGATGAAAAAAAGATTCGGTACACCAACTATTTCTACCACGCGGCGCTGGTGAAGGAGAAGCTGGAAAGACAGGCGGCAGAAAATGCAGCCGCAAAAAAGGCATTGCCCGCAAAGCAGGGCTGAGGCCTAACCCGCCCCCCTGCCCCCGCCAAAAGCTACGTGGCACAGCGGCGCGGCTGCCGGAAAAAGGTATCGAAAAAGCCCGCAAATTGTGGTATACTAGGTGGTAGCAGGCTGTTCCCCGCGGGGGAAGTGGTGCTTCATAATTCAGTATTTTTTATCGCTCTTTTATGAAGTACATATTTTAGGCCGTTTGCCCGCAGCACGCAGCCAAGGGCGCATTTTAAAATTTAGCGACAATACGATATTTATCGTTTTACTTTTATCGAACAGATACATCATTTATAAGTTGTAAATTGCTTTTTTATTATTACCACCCCTTTTCGCACGGAAACCATGCTAAAATTGTGAGGTGCATTTTACTTGAATATTGAGGAGTACACCGTACAGCGCATTGAGCAGCTTTGCGCCGAAAAAAAGTACACCCGCTACCGCCTTGCGCAGGTATCGGGGTTGCCGCAATCCTCCATTTCCAACATTGTAAACCGCAAAAGCCTGCCCGGGTTATCCACCCTGCAAAAGCTGTGCGGTGCCTTTGATATTACCCTGGCGCAGTTTTTTACCCCCGATGGCCCCCTGCCGGATTTGACCCTGGAGCAGAAAAAAATCCTGGAAATATGGGGCGCGCTGAACAACGAGGAAAAGCGGCTGGTAACCTCTTTTCTGCAAGGGCTCAAGCACCGCTAAGCCCGGCCGCCTATTTGCCGCCCACTGCACAAATGTTCAAACTCTGTTTGAATGTCGTTCACGATTTGACCATAAATATGTGAAATAATAGGCACACTGGCCACTTTTGTGTTACCAAAAGGGCCAACGTATTATTTTAAGAATAAGGTGGCATTGCTATGAAAGCATGGTTCCAGCGTTTTATGTCCGGCCGCTACGGCAACGACCAATTCAGCAGTTTTTTATGCGTTACCTCCCTGGTGCTGCTGCTGTTGGGGATGTTTGTTTCGGGTATTTTGTATTACCTTGGTTTAGGGCTGCTGGTGTACTGCTATTTCCGTATGTTAAGCCGGAACCTGCAAAAGCGCCGGGCTGAAAACCAGTGGTATTTGCAGCGGCGCGCGGTGGTAACGGGTTGGTTTTCAAAATACAAAACCCGGTTTAGCCAGCGCGCCACCTATCGGTATTTTCGCTGCCCGCGCTGCCACCAGGAGATACGGGTACCCCGGGGACGGGGCAAAATTTCCATCTCCTGCCCCAAATGCGGCACCCAGTTCATCAAGCGAAGCTAATTTTACCTACCTGCGTGAAAGGGTTAACGCTGTATGTTTGGATACGTTACCATCTACCAAAAAGACCTTGCCCCCGCTTTGACCGACCGTTACCAGGCCTACTACTGTGGGCTGTGCAAAACGTTGGGCAAGGCTTACGGTGCCACCGGCCAGCTTACCCTTTCCTACGATATGACCTTTATGGCCCTATTGCACGCGGCCCTTTACGAGCCTGAAACCCGCCTGTATACCGGCCGCTGTGCGCTGCACCCCCTTAAGCAAAACCCCCGTGCCGCCAACGATTGCCTGGGCTATGCCGCCGATATGAGCATTGCCCTTGCCTACTACAATTACCTGGACGATTGGCAGGACGACCACAACTACCTAAAGCGCCGCCAGGCAAAGCAGCTGGAGCCGTTTTTGGCGGAGATTGAAGCCCGCCACCCCGGCCCCTGCGCCGCCATCAAAAGCCATTTGGCCGAGCTGACCGCCCTGGAAAATGCCAATTGCACCGATTTGGATGCCCTTTGCAAAAGCTTTGGGGCACTGCTGGGCGGGGTGTTTTGCTGGAAAGAGGACCTTTGGGCCCCCCTGCTGTTGCAGATGGGCCGGGGGCTTGGCGGTTTTATCTACCTGATGGATGCCTACGACGATGTGGAGAAGGATGCGCGGCGGGGCAGCTTTAACGCCTTGGCCGCCCTGGCGGCGGCCCTGCCCTACGAGGAATACGAGGCCCGCTGCCACCAGCTATTGACCCAGCAATTGGGCGGTTGCGCCCAAGCGTTTACCATGCTGCCAATTTTAAAGGAAACACCGGAGGGGCAGCTACTATACAGCACGCTCTATTCGGGCGTTTGGTGCCGCTACACCTTGATTAAGGCGCGGCACGATGCAAAACACAGAGGGGGAAAAAAGGAAGATGGTTGATCCATACAGCATATTGGGGGTGGCTTCGGGCGCAGACGAGGAAACGATTAAAAAAGCGTACCGCCAAAAATGTAAGCAGTATCACCCCGATTTACACCCCAACGACCCCGTCTGCGAGGATAAATTTAAGGAAGTACAGGCCGCCTACAGCGAGGTGATGCGCCAGCGCGCGGGCGGTGGCACCAGTGCGCAGGGCGGCGGCTACCATTCCGCCCAAGGTGGCGGGTACGGCGGCAGCTATGGCGGCTACCGCCAGCAAAGCCAGCAGCAGGAGCAAGACCCCTTTGGCTTTGGCGGGTTTGGGTTTAACCCCTTTGGCTTCGGCTTTAATTTTGGGGGCAACAGCGAGGGATACGAGCGCACCAACAGCCGCGACACCCCCGAGATGCAGGCCGCCAACAATTATATCCGCAACGGCTACTACCAGGAAGCCATGAACGTGCTAACCGGCATCCCTGAGGCAGAGCGTACCGCCCGCTGGCACTACTATTCGGCCCTAGCCAACGCGGGGCTTGGCAACAACATCCGCGCCCAAACCGAGGCCCGCGCCGCGGTGGATTTGGAGCCGGGCAACTACGAATACCAAAACCTTTTGGACCGGCTGCAAACCCCCGGCAGCAGCTACACCAGCTACCAGCGCCAGCACACCCAGCCCGGTAGCAACATGAACGGGGGCATCTGCCGCTTTTGCGTTACGCTGTGGATGGCCCAAATGTTCTGCCAATTTTTGAACTGCTGTTGCTGCGGCCGGAACGGCTACTATTATATTTGATGCTTTCAGGCATTCAAAACATAAAAACAAAAAGCAAAAAACAGCCGCGCACCCGCCTCCACAAGATGGAAGGCATTGGGTGCGCGGCTGTTTTTTATTTTCCGCTAAAAATTTGCCCCGCGCCGCTTTGCGGCAGCCGGGGCGGGTGGGCAAAAATTTTCCAACGGCGGTTTTACCCCAAAATACGCGCCAAAAGGGGCAGCAAAACCTCCATGTTTTGGCGGAACTGCGGGTAAAATTCGTCCCGGACGGTATAATCGTAGTAGAGGGCTTTTTCGGTGCGGCGCACCGCCGGCAAAAAATGCGGGTTTGCCGCGCCGCCTGCCGCTTGCAGCAGGCCGGAAATTTGGGTGCAGGCCTTGGCCCACTGCACATCCGTGCCCAGGCGGGCCGCCACCCCGGCATCCTGCAAATACTGCGCCAGGCTGCGCCCCCCGGCACTTGCCCCGCAAAGGGGCGTTTGGGGGTAATACTCGGCCTTACCGGTGGCAGGGTCAATGGCCTGCCCCAGCGGGTAAAGCGCACAGGCCAGCGGGCGGGCGGCGTGGATGGCACAGCTGCCACCATCCAAAAAGGGGCAATCGGCATTTTTGCCGCGCGGGGCCAGCCGCAGCACCGGCAGGCAGTACATTTGGCCCGTTTGGCCGATTTCCGCCTTGCAAAAGGCCGATGCCACCAGCGCGGGCGGCAGGGCAAGCCGCCGCGCAATGCGGTATAAATCCAGCCCGGATAAAACCAAATCTCGGCGCTGGCGGCAGCAATCTCCACAGCCCTTGCAGGCAAAATCGAAGGTAGCTTCGGGGGCAAGGCAGGGGTAGGCGTCCACATCCGGTGGGGTTTGCCCCACCCCTACCCGGCCCGGCCCGGCAAGCTGGTGGTTCACTGTATGCCAACCTCCTGCCAGGTTTTTGTGCCGGTGGCAAAATGCTCCACCGCCGTAAACGCCCCCTCCACCATGCTGGCAACATCCTCATCGGTATAAAAGGCCGTGTGGGGGCTTACAATCACGTTGGGGTAGGCGCGCAGGATGGCAAGCTCGCGGTTGGGCAGGGCCTCGCCGCCATGGTTGTAGTAATAAAGGCCGTTTTCGTTTTCAATCACATCCAGCCCGGCGGCCCCCACCTTGCCGGCATCCAGCGCATCAATCAGTGCATCAGAATCAATCAGGGTGCCACGGGCCGTGTTGATTAAAATGACGCCATCCTTCATTTTGGCAAGCGCGGCTTTATCAATCAGGTGGTGGTTTTGGGCGGTGGCATTGGTGTGCAGGGTGATGATATCGCTTTTTGCAAACAGGGCATCCAGGGGCTGGTATTCTGCCAAGGCCGCGGCGGCCTCGTTCTGGGTAATATCGTAGGCAAGGCATTTGCAGCCAAAGCCGGATAGATGGCGCAGCACGGTTTGCCCAATGCGCCCCGTGCCGATTACCCCCACCGTGCAGCTTGAAAGGTCGCGCCCCATTTTGCCTTTTAGCGAATAATCTTGCAGGGCGGCCCGCGCCATAATGTGGGGCATACGGCGGGTACACATCAGCATCAGCATAATGGCATAGTTGGCAACGCCGTTGGGGCTGTAGCCCACGTTGGCAACCCGCATACCCCGGGCTTTTGCCTGGCGCAAATCCACATGGTCGTACCCGATGGAGCGACAAATCAGGTATTTTACCCCCAAATCGGCAAAGCGGTCTACCATGGCCGCCCCCATATCGCAGGGGGTCATGCAAATGGCATCGCACCCGGCGGCAAGGTGGGCATTTTCGGGGCTGGGGTATTCGGGCGTGGTGGCAAATTCAATGCCGTATTCCTTGCTGTACTGGTGGCAATACGCCAGTTCATCAAAGGGGCGCAGCGCATAAAACATAATTTTCATGGTATATCCCCTTCCCTGCTTTTATTCAATCGAAAATTCAAACTGCTCGCCCAGCCATTCCAGGCAAAGGGGCAGCCAGTGGGCATTGTGGGTGCTGGGGGTGTTTACCTCGGTGGTGCAGGTGCTCATGCCGTGGCCACCCTTGGCAAACAGGTGCAGCTCGTAGGGCACATCGTGTTCCTCCAGCGCCTGGGCAAGCAAAAGCGAATTTTGCACCGGCACGGCCTCATCGGTAACCGTGTGCCAGACAAAAAAGGGCGGTGCGCCTGCCGAAACCTGGTTTTCCAGGCTGAACAGGGCGCGCAGGGCCGGGTCATCCCCCGCAATGTGGGCAATGCTATCGGCGTGGGCATAGGGGCCTGCGGTGATAACCGGGTAGCCCAGCACCACCGCGTTGGGTCGCTTTTCGCCGTGGGGGGCCGGGGCTGCCTGCTGAATTTGGGGCACATCCCACAGCAAGGCGCTGCTGGCCGCCAAATGCCCACCCGCCGAAAACCCGCAAACCGCAATTTTGTTGGGGCAAAGGCGC
>JAQUSS010000092.1 GCA_028710135.1 Gemmiger sp.
GCAGCTCGATATCCAGCGCGCTGGTTAGATGCTCGCTCAAATTGATGGTGCGGCCCTCCAGCAGCCCGGCTACGCCGTGCATCATGCCATACACCGTTTCGGCCCCGCGCCGCTTGGCGGATTCATACACACCGGCCAGGCTGGCATTGATAACCGCGGTTGGCCCGCCGGATTGCCCAACAATCGCATTTTTTGCCATAGTGGTTCCTCCTTCTTGCTGTGTGGGCGGTGCGGGTGCGCCCGCATCGCCATAGACGTATTACACAATTAGTGTAGCATCCCCCGCCAAACTTTGCCATTGTAGTTCTTGCCTACCGCTTTTTGCCGGTTTCGCGGCAAAAATTCCGCACAGCGGAATTTGAAAAGCCCCGCCCGAACCACGATGCGGAAATTGGTTCCGCCTTGCGGAATCTTCTGCGCAAGCATCACAACAAATGGATTGTAAATATTGCGCTTTATGGTGTATTCCAACATTTTGATAGAAAAAACGGGCAACCGGCGCTGGCCGGATGCCCGTAACATGGTTCTTTTTTGGTTGGTGCGCCTGCCGCTGCCTGGCCGCTTTGTGCGCTAAGAAAGCGCTACCCCCGTGGGTTGAGCAGGCAGGGCAGGGAAGAGGCAGGGCGGGTATAGCGCACCCGCTTACCCCAGGTGGATGTGCCGGGGCACACCGTTAATATAGATGGGGGTAAGCTCTGCCTGAATCAGCGGGCGGGCGTAGGCTTCAAATTCCGCCGTCACCTGCATACCATCGGGGGTAAGCCACGCGGCAGGCACGGCCTTCTCGCAGTTGGCCACCTGGGCAACGTCCACCAGCTCGGTTGCCACCCGGTAGGGCTGGCTGGAAAGCCGGTGGATGGCGCACATTTTGGCCGTTTGCCCCTCGGCGGCAGCCTCCACCGCCGCGCCGCCCACCTGGTAGGCCTCGGTGATATCGGTGCGGCTGGCAAGGTGGCTGGCGCACCGCTGTAGGGTCGAAAATTCAATCGCGCGGGTTTTGCAGCCCAGGCGAACCCGAATCAAATCGGCCAGGTAGCGGCTGGTGCCGGATAGAACGGCCTTGTGACCAAACGCATCCAGTTGGCCGGCGGTGGAAACCAAATCGCACAAAAACACGCCGTCCTTATTTTTTACCCCTTCGCTGGCCGCAATGATAACATTGTGCTTTGTTTTTTCAAGCGCGGCAACCTTGGCCAAAAAAACTTCCTCATCAAAGGGATGCTCGGGCAACAAAATTAGGTCGGGCCCGGCGCAATCGGGGCCGGTGGCCAGGCAGGCGGCACCCGTCAGCCAGCCGGTGTGGCGGCCCATAATCTCGGCCACCGTAACGCTGCGGATATCGTAAACGCTGGAATCGCAGATTACTTCCTTCAAAATGGTGGCAATATACTTGGCGGCGCTGCCGTAGCCGGGGGTATGGTCGGTGCCAAGCAGGTCGTTATCAATGGTTTTGGGCACCCCAATAAAACGCACATCGCTGCCAATGGCCGCGCCATAGCCCGATAGCTTGGCGATGGTATCCATGCTATCGTTGCCGCCAATGTAAAACACCGCGCCAATATCATACTGGGCAAACAGCCCAAACAGGGTTTTGTAGGGGCGCTCGTCCACATCGGGCTGGGGCAGCTTGCAGCGGCAGCTCCCCAAATAGCTGGAGGGGGTGCGCTTTAGCAGCTCAATCTCCATCTTATCGTCCAGGTAGCTATCCAGCTCCACCAGCTTACCTTTTAAAAGCCCCTCAATGCCGTACTGCATCCCGTAAACGTGCTTGCAGTGCAGCCCCTTGGCCGATTCAAATACACCGGCCAGGCTGGCGTTGATTACGGCGGTAGGCCCACCGGATTGGCCCACCAGCACATTGTTTCCCCATGCCATAAAAGTACACCTGCTTTCTCTACAATTTTATACTACACGGGCGGTTGTTGCGCTTGCCCCGGCGTTCTCTCGCGTTGCCCGGTGCCAAGCGCCCCCCCTGCGAAGCGTCAAACGGTTAAAATTTGCTACGGCTTCTATTCTAGTATGTTTATGCCAAAATAGCAACCCGCGCCCTCACGGCTTTAGCACATAGGTTTCAATCGCAACGGCCACCCCATCGTGGTTGTTATCCAGGGTCAGCACATCGGCGGCGGCCTTGGCCTCCGGGGTGCCGTTTGCCATGGCAACACCCAGCCCGGCGGCTTTCAGCATGGCAACGTCGTTGCCGGAATCTCCACACGCCATTACCTGGTCGTCCCGCAGGCCAAGACGGCGGGCAAGGGCCAATAGCCCCTGGCCCTTGGTTACGCCGGGGGCGTTTATCTCCATATTGTTGGGGAAGCTGGCGGTAACCTCCACCGGCAGCTTGGCGGTAACGGCAGCCCAGGCGGCTTCGCGCAGGGCGGTATCCCCATATAATATGCTAAATTTTTCAACCCCGTGCGGGTGCTGGGCAATCAGCGCCCGCATATCCGGCACGGTAATGCGGCTTTTGCGCAGGTAGGGCAGCAGCTCGGGCGGGGCAAAGGCTTCCAGCCGGGCCGCGCTGGCCGGGGTGGTGTAGCTTTTGCCATCGATAAATAAATCCAAAATGCTATCGTAGCCGCTTAATAGGTCATACACCTCCAGTGCCATCGGCAGGGGAAAGGTCAGCTCAACCAAATGCGCCCCGGTCGAAAGCTCGGTTACGGTCGCCCCGTTCGAGGTAAGGGCGTAGCGCACCCCGGGCATCCCCAAAAATTCTGCCGGTACCCCTGCCGCCGGCCGGCCGGTGGCGGGCAGCACCACAACCCCCTGGGCAATGGCTGCCGCAATGGCTGCCAGCGTCCGGGGGGAAATCTGCTTTTTGTCATCAAAAACGGTTCCGTCCAAATCCAGGCCAATCAACCGTATATCCTGCATCGTAAACCTCCTACCTTGGGGTGCAATTTGCACTACCAACAAGAATTGTACCCGATTTTTTGGCAATTTGCAATTGATACTGTGTAAAGAAGCTGCAAAGTGTGGCCATGCCTTGCCAAGGCGGGGGCGCAATGCTACAATAAAAAGGCCCGGGTACCCCGCTGGCTCGCCTTGGCGGCGGGCAGAGGCAGCCCGGGCCAAGGCAGATGCCCGCTGCCACCAAAAAAGGAGATGCCACCCATGCCAAACCCCACCCCCCGCCGCCTTTGGCAGCTTGATGCTTTGCGCGGTGCGGCCCTAATCCATATGCTGGCCTACCATGCCCTATACGATTGGGTGTATGTTTTTGGCCACCAAAGCAGTTGGTACGATATCAGCGCACCGGGGCCGCACATTTGGCAGCAGTATATCTGTTGGAGCTTTTTGCTTATCTCAGGCTACAGCGTTGCACTCTCCAAAAAACCGCTCAAAAATGGGCTGGTTACCGGGGCCTGCGCCCTGCTGCTTACGGTGGTAACGGTGGTTGCCCTGCCGCAGGAGCGGATACTGTTTGGCATTTTGCACCTGAACGCCTGCGCCTTGCTGCTTACCGTGTTGCTGCGCCCCCTGCTGGAGCGTTTGCCCCCCGCCGCCGGGCTTGCCGGGGCGGCGGTGCTGTTTTTCGTAACCAACCAACTGCCCGCGGGCTACCTGGGGTTTGAGGGGCTGCATTTGTTTACCCTGCCTGCCGGGCTGTACCGCGCCAATTGGTTTTGGCTGGGCCTGCCGGATCTAACCCGCTTTTACTCGGCCGATTATTTCCCCCTGATTCCGTGGTTGTTCCTTTTTTGGTGCGGCTATTTTGCCTACCGCTGCCTGCCCCACCGCCCGCCAACTACCACTGCCCCAAAGGCCCCTGCGCTTTTGCACCCCCTTTGCGCCGTGGGCAGCCGCACCTTGCTTGTGTATATGCTGCACCAGCCGGTAATTTACGGGGTGCTGTGGCTGGCACATTCGCTTGGGGGGAAGGTGTAATGTTGCCAAACCGCCAAAAAGAAGGCGGTTTGTTTTTGGGCAATTTGTTGTAATTCCGCACAATTGCTGCTACAATACATCATAGGGCAAAGCGGCCCTTTGGATACCAAGACAAGAAAGGTGGTACGGCAATGCAAATTAGCCTAGTGGTACCTTGCTATAACGAGGAGGAGGCTCTGCCTCTTTTTTATAAGGAAGCAGCGCGGGTGGCGGCCCAGATGAAGGCCAGCCACGGCGCAGAGTTTGAGTTTGTTTTTGTGGACGATGGCTCGAAGGATGGCACCCTGCGGGTGATGCGCGCCCTGCGCGCCCAGGATGCACGGGTGCGCTATGTTTCGTTCAGCCGCAATTTTGGCAAGGAGGCCGGCATCTATGCGGGGCTACAGGCCGCCAAAGGCGATTATGTTGCCATGCTGGATGCCGATTTGCAAGACCCACCCGCCCTGCTGCCCCAGATGCTGGATGCCCTGCTGACGGGCGATTACGACTGTGCCGCCACCCGCCGCACCACCCGCGCGGGGGAGCCGCCGGTGCGCAGTTGGTTTGCGCGGCAATTTTACCGCATCATCAACAAGATGAGCGATACCGAAATTGTGGATGGCGCGCGCGATTACCGGCTGATGACCCGCCGGATGACCGATGCCGTGCTGAATATGGCCGAGTATAACCGGTTTTCCAAGGGGATTTTTAGCTGGGTGGGCTTTGACACCAAATGGTTCGACTACGAAAATGTTGAGCGGGTGGCAGGGCAAACCAAGTGGAATTTTTGGGGCCTATTCAAATATTCCATCGAGGGGATTGTCGGCTTTTCCACCGCGCCGCTGGTGTTTGCCGCACTGATGGGCGTTATTTTTTGCCTGGCAGCCTTTGCGGGCATTGTGTTTGTGGCCGTGCGGGCCTTGCTTTTTGGCGACCCAACCTCCGGCTGGCCCAGCATGGTTTGCATTTTGCTGTTTAGCGGGGGCATCCAGCTTTTTTGCGTGGGCATTGTGGGCGAATACCTGGCCAAAACCTACCTGGAGGTCAAACACCGCCCACTGTACATCACCCGCGAAACCGAGGATACCCGCCGCCCCGAAAATCGGCCGTAATTTGGCCGTAATTTGGCCGTGGCCGGGGGGGCGTAACCCCGCATAGCAACCCTGTATTTTTACCGCGTTCCTGGCAAGCCCCCGGCGGGGCTTTTTCAATTGGGGGCCGTACCCCCTAAAACCAAACAATAAAGGGGAACCGAGCATGGAAAATCAAAAGCAAGAGGCAAATAAAAACACGGCGGCAGCGCAAAGCGCCCCCACCGCCACCCAAAAGGTAGACCTGGGCGTTGGCAGCGTGGGCAAGCTGCTGTTCCGGCTGGCGGTGCCCGCCATTGTGGCCCAAATTATCAACGTGCTATACAATATGGTGGACCGTATGTATATCGGCCACCTGCCGGGGGTGGGCACTGCCGCCCTAACCGGGGTGGGGGTATGCTTCCCCATCATCACGGCAGTTTCGGCCTTTGCGGCGCTGGTGGCAATGGGCGGTGCGCCCCGCGCCTCCATCTTTTTGGGCAAGGGCGAAAAAAAGGAGGCCGAGCGGATTTTAGGCAACTGCACCACCGCGCTGCTTTGCATTTCGGCGTTGCTCACCCTGGTGTTCTCTATCTACGGCAAACAACTGCTGATGCTGTTTGGCGCATCGGAGGCAACGGTTGGCTATGGGTGGAGCTATCTGCGCATCTACCTGCTGGGCACGGTGTTTGTCCAGCTTTCGCTGGGGCTCAACGCCTTTATCAACGCCCAGGGCTATGCCGGGGTGGGGATGGCCACCGTTGTGATTGCCGCGGTGCTGAATATTATTCTTGACCCCATCTTCCTGTTTGTTTTCAATATGGGGGTGGCTGGGGCGGCCCTGGCCACCATCATCTCGCAGGCGGTATCGGCGCTGTTTGTGGTTTGGTTCCTCTGCTCCAAAAAAACCTACCTGCGGCTGCGGCTAAAGGCCATGCGCCCCTCGGCCAAGGTGATGCTGCCCAGCATTGCGCTGGGGGCATCCCCCTTTGTGATGCAGCTTACCGAGAGTGTGATTTCGGTCTGCTTCAACACCCAGCTCCAGCGCTTTGGCGGGGATATTGCGGTGGGCGCCATGACCATCCTTGCCAGCGTCATGCAGTTTGCCATGCTGCCCTTGCAGGGGTTAAGCCAGGGCGCGCAGCCCATTTCCAGCTTCAACTTTGGGGCCAATAAGCTGGACCGGGTGGCAAAAACCTTTAAAATCCTGCTGTTCTGTTGCCTGGGCTACGCCACTGCGCTGTGGGCTGTGGCCGAGTTTGCGCCCCAGGTGTTCATCGGCATTTTTACCCAAAGCCCCGAGCTTGCGGCGTACACCACCAAGGCGTTGCAGGTGTATATGCTGGCAAGCTGCCTGTTTGGCGCGCAAATTGCCTGCCAGCAAACCTTTGTGGCGCTGGGCAAGGCACTCATCAGCCTGTTTTTGGCCATTTTGCGCAAAATTATTTTGCTGGTGCCGCTTATTTTCATCTTGCCGCAATTGTTGCAGGATAAAGCCATGGCGGTGTTCTGGGCAGAGCCGGTGGCCGATACCCTGGCCGTGCTAACCACCACCACCATGTTTGCCGTGGTGTTTGGCGGCATGATGAAAAAATGGCGGGCCGAGCAAGCCGCCCTTCGCCCGGGCAGCGGCAAGTAAGGGGTGGCGGCCCGCAATATGGCCACCGGCCCCGCCGTGGGGCATTTGTGGCGGTACGCCCTGCCGCTGATGCTGGGCAATTGGTTTCAGCTTGCCTACAACGCGGTGGATTCCATCATAGCGGGGCGGTTTATCGGTAAGGATGCCCTGGCCGCCGAGGGGGTGGCCGCCCCCGTGATGAATTTGGTGATTTTGGGCATCACCGGGGTATGCCTGGGCGCCGGGGTGCTGATGAGCGAGTTTTACGGTGCCCACCGGCAGGAGAGCCTTCGCCAGGAGGTTGCCACCTTACTAATGCTGGGGCTTGGCTTTTCGGTGGTGGTGTGCCTGGCGGGGGTGGCGTTTACCCCACCGCTGCTGCGGCTGCTCTCGGTGCCGCAAAATATTATCGAAATTACCGGCATCTACCTGCGCATCACCTTTTTGGGCGCACCCTTCACCTGCTTTTACAACGCGCTGGCCGCCGCCCTAAAAAGCGTGGGGGATGCCAAGACCCCCCTCAAATTCCTGATGCTTTCGGCCACCCTCAATGCCGTTTTGGATCTTATTTTTATCGGCGGCCTGGGCTTTGGCATCGTCTGCTCGGCAACCACCACCGTGGTGGCCGAGGGGGTATCGGCCCTGCTGGCGGGGTGGTATGTGTGGCGCAAGGTGCCGGGGCTTTGCCCCCAAAAAGGGGAGTGGCGGCTCTACCCGCCCCTACTAAAAAGCACCCTGCAATACGGTGCCGCCACCGCCCTGCAACAGGCCTGCCAGCCCATTGGCAAGCTGCTGATTCAGGGCCAGGTGAACGCGCTGGGGGTGGAGGCGATTGCGGCCTTCAACGCCGTTACCCGTGTGGACGATTTTGCCTTTACCCCCGAGCAGAGCATTGCCCAGGGCATCACCACCTTCACAGCCCAAAACCGGGGCGCGGGCAAGCCGGGGCGCATCCGGGCGGGCTTTCGTGCCGGGCTGCTGCTGGAATGTGGGTATTGGGCCATCATCGGCGGCCTGACGGCGGCCTTTAAAACCCCGCTTATGGCGCTGTTTGTAACCGGTGCCGGGGCCGAGCAGATTGTGGCGCTGGGCAGCAGCTACCTGGGGGCCATGGCCCTGTTTTACTTGCTGCCCGCCTTCACCAATGGGTTCCAGGGGTATTTTCGGGGTTGCGGAAAAATGGGTGTCACCCTGCTGGGCACCGGCATCCAAACCGGGCTGCGGGTGCTGTTTACCACCCTGCTGGCCCCCACCCTTGGCATCTACGGCATTGCGCTGGCCTGTGCGGCAGGTTGGAGCGTGATGCTGCTTTACGAGGTACCCTACTACTTCTACTACACGCGGAAAAATAAGAGTGAGGAGAAATTATCTTGAAACGTGAAAGCTTTAATTCCCGGTTGGGTTTTTTGTTGGTCAGCGCGGGGTGTGCCATCGGCATTGGCAATGTATGGCGGTTCCCCACGGTGGCGGGGCAGTATGGCGGCGGGGTGTTTGTGCTGTTTTACCTGCTGTTTTTGGTGGTGATGGGGATGCCCGTTTTAACCATGGAGCTGGCCGTGGGCCGTGCCGGGCAGGGGAGTGCCGGGGCCGCTTACCGCGCGCTGGAACCTAAAAAAACAAAATGGCACCTGCACGGCTGGGCCTGCCTGGCGGGGTGCTGCCTGCTGATGATGTACTACACCACCGTTAGCGGCTGGATGGTAATCTATTTTATCAAATTTATTACCGGGCAGTTTGGCGGCATGACCCCCGAGGCTGTGCGCGGCGTGTTTGGCGATATGCTGGCAAACCCCGGCCAGATGGGGCTGTGGATGGTGCTAACGGTGCTTCTTGGCTTTGGCATCTGTAGCACCGGGCTGCAAAAGGGGCTGGAGCGCATCACCAAATGGATGATGGCCGCCCTGCTGGTGCTGATTATCATTTTGGCGGTACACAGCATCACCCTGCCGGGCGCAGGGGCGGGGCTGCGGTTTTTCTTGCTGCCGGATTGGGCGCGGGCGTTGGATGCCGGGCTTGGCAGTGTGATTGGCGGTGCCATGAACCAGGCCTTCTTCACCCTGAGCCTGGGCATTGGTGCCATGGAAATTTTTGGCAGCTACATGAAGCGGGAGCATACCCTGGCGGGGGAGGCCCTGCGCATCTGCGGGTTGGATACCTTGGTGGCGGTTTCGGCGGGGCTTATCATCTTCCCAGCCTGCTTCTCCTTCGGCATTTCGCCCGATGCCGGCCCAAGCCTGATTTTTATCACCCTGCCCAACGTATTTTCGGGGATGGCCGGGGGGCGGCTGTGGGGCAGCCTATTCTTTATCTTCATGACCTTTGCCAGCTTCTCCACCGTGCTGGCGGTGTTTGAAAATATTATTGCCTGCCTGATGGATTTCTTTTCCCTCACCCGCAAAAAAGCCTGCCTGGTGGGGATGGCGTTCATCATTGTGGCAAGCATCCCCTGCGTGCTGGGCTTCAACCTGCTTTCCGGCTTCCAGCCGCTGGGCGCGGGCAGCACCGTGCTGGATGGCGAGGATTTTTTGGTATCGAACCTGCTGCTGCCGCTGGGCAGCCTTGTGTACCTGCTGTTCTGCGTGGGCAAATGGGGTTGGGGCTTTGATAAGTACCTGGCCGAGGCCAACACCGGCAGCGGCCCCCGCATCCCCCACTGGCTCAAGTATTATTTCCGGTTTGTGTTGCCGGTGATGATTTTGGTCATTCTTGTGCAGGGGCTGGTGTAACCCGCCAAAGCCCCCTTGCCGGGGCGGTTAAGCCATGGCCGCCAATAAAAGCTTGCGGCCTTACGGTAAGCCGAAAAGCCGAAAACCACAAAATAGCCTGCCCCCCTGAGCTTTGCTCAGGGGGGCAGGCTATTTTAAAGCTTTTTAGAATGCCAAGCGGAGAAATTTATGCCTTGTTGGCGCTGCCAAAAAGCTCAATCTTCTCTTTCACCTTGGCGGTGATGGCATCGGCACCCGGCTTCAGCAGCTTGCGGGGGTCGTAGCCCTTGCCCTGCTGGTCTTTGCCGGCCATGATGTAGGCGCGGGTAGCCTCTGCAAAAACAAGCTGGCAATCAGTGTTCACGTTAATTTTGCTAACACCCAGGGTGATGGCCTTTTTCACCATCTCGTCCGGGATGCCGGTGCCGCCGTGCAGCACCAGGGGGATGTTGCCGGTGGCCTTGTGGATGCGGTCAAGCGCATCAAAGTCAAGGCCCTTCCAGTTATCGGGGTAGATGCCGTGGATGTTGCCAATGCCGGCAGCCAGGAAATCGATACCCAGCGCGGTAATTTTGGCACATTCCTCAGGGTCGGCAATCTCGCCGGTGCCAACCACGCCGTCCTCAACGCCGCCGATGGAGCCAACCTCGGCCTCGATGGAAAGGCCCTTATCGTGGGCCAGGGCTACCAGCTCCTTGGTCTTTTCAATGTTCTCGGCAATGGGGTAGTGGGAGCCATCAAACATGATGGAGGTGAACCCTGCCTCAATGCAGGCCTTGGCGCCCTCGTAGGAGCCGTGATCCAGGTGCAGAACAACCGGCACCGTGATGCCCAGGCTCTCGTCCATAGCGCGAACCATGGCGGCTACCGTTTTAAAGCCGGTCATGTATTTGCCGGCCCCTTCGGATACGCCCAAAATCACCGGGCTGTTGGCGGCCTGTGCCGCCAGCAGGGTGCTGTGGGTCCATTCCAGATCGTTGATGTTGAACTGGCCTACGCCATAGTGGCCATCGCGTGCTTTCAGCAGCATATTGGTTGCATTTACCAGCATAAGAAAAAACCTCCCAAATTCGTGCGTTACGTGGTGTTAAACCTTCCGCGCAAATTGCGCTTCTTCCAACTATTATAGCCCGACATTGACAAAAAATCAACAAGTTTTGCTCCCGCGGGGCAAGTTTTTGCGGGCATACTCAAAAATATACT
>JAQUSS010000093.1 GCA_028710135.1 Gemmiger sp.
AAAAGCGCCGGTTTGATCCAGCAGAATTTTATTGTTTTTTGCTACGCGGTGTACATCGTGGCCCCCCAGGTGTACATCGCCCACCAGGTAATGCAGCTTGATTTTTTCCATACGGGCACTCCTTATTCCGCCGGTTTGCGGCTTACGGTTCCAGTGCCAGCCAGGTATCCGGCTGGGTGCGGGCAATGCGGGCGGCATCAATAATGGCAAGTATCTCCAGCGTTTCTTCCTTGGGTACCGGGCAGGTGCCATGCACAAAAAAGTCTAGGATGGCCTTTGCCAGGTTGTGGTAGAAGTTGCTGTCATCGCTTACAAGCCGCTGGCCCGTTTCGCCATCCGAAACCATAAAGTTAAACTCGGCCCAGGGCTGGGGGCTTTGCAAAAAGCTGGCTAAACGCCCCTCGCCATAATCCAAAATCAGCTGGGTTACCATGCTGCCCACGCTGAACGCCTTCACCCGCTTTACCCCGGTGCCCATCAGCGCCACAATCGGCTCCAGCTGGTGGACGGCGTAACCATCGAGGGTGTGGGGGCCGACGGTCGATACAAAGCGCGGGCGCTCGGGGTGGGCGGCCTTGTAATCTATCAGGCTTTGGCAGTACCGCTGCGCTGAGGAGGAAAACACGGGCGTGCCGTGTTCCTCCGCCAGGGCAAACAGCCGCTTGCCGGCGGCCAAATCGTGGGCAAAGGTTTTATCCACAAAAACCGGCTTGCCGCTGCGCAGCGGCAGCTGGCAAACCTCCTCGTGCCAGGCGGAATTATCGGCGGCAATCACCATAATGGCATCCACCTCCTCCACCAGCGCCTGCATACTGGCGGCGGGCTGGATGTTGCGCTCGGCGCACCACTGCGCGGTGGTCAGCCCGCCCTCGGGCGGGGCATCGTGGATGCCAAACGCATGGGTAATGCGGGCATCGTAGCCATAGCGGGCAATCACCTCCCGCAAAAAGCGGGGGTAGTTATCCGCGTGCCAGTTGTTGAGGTAATAATCTGCAAATCCGATTTTGAGCATCGGGTGGCCTCCTTTTTTATCGGCAACAGGGTTATGCCATATCGGCCACATAGCGGGCTGCATCGGCATCCAGCAAAAATTCGCAGTTGGGGTGCAGTTGCAGCACCGAAGCGGGGATATCCTCGGTAACGGGGCCCTTGAGCATGGTTTCCACCATTTTGGCCTTGTTTTCGCCCTTGGCAATCAACACAATGCGGCGGCTGTGCATGATGGTGCGCACCCCCAGCGTTAAGCCGCCCAGCTTATGGTCGGGGCCAACGCCGGTTTCCTGCCGCACACGGGCCTCAAACTCGGGGTCCATCTCGGTCAGGCGCGTTTCGCAGCCAAAGGGGGAGCCCGGCTGGTTGATGCCGATGTGCCCGTTTTTGCCCAGGCCCAGCATCTGCAAATCGATGCCGCCGCGCGCTTCCAGCGCCGCTTGGAACTTGCGGCACTCGCTCTCCTCGGCCACGGTATCGGGCATGATAAACCGTTCCTCCGGGATATTCAGCGTGCGGGCAATCTGCTCGGCAATCATGGTGTAGCAGCAGCCCGCGTAGCTGCGGGGCAGGTTGGTCAGCTCGTCCACATTAAAAAGTGTAACCTTGCTGGTATCAAACGGGTACTGCTTGTAGATATCGCTGACGATGGCGTGCATATTTTTGGTGGTTTGCCCGGTGGAAAGGCCAATGACGGAATCGGGCTTTGAAAGCATCTGCCCGATGATGCGCCAGGCGGCCATCACATCAAAGGTATGTTCATCTTTTGCAATTGTAATTTTCATTGTATTTCCTCCAGTTTTATCACCGCGTTGCTACACGCGCCCAGCAGCCCGATGGTGTGGGGGTCCAGTGCGGTTAGATGGATGCCGTTGGTTACATAGCGGATGGTATGCGGGTTGAGCTGTGCCTTCACCTTTTCGTAAAGGAAGCCATCCGATACCACCCCGCCGCCCAACACAATGGTATCGGGGTCGCTAAAGCGGATAAGGTTCATAATCAGGTTGGCAACGGCCTGCGCGGCGTTATCCGTCAGCACCTGGCAAAGGCGGTCGGTGTTGTACAGGGCAAACACCTCGGCCACATCCACCCGCGTGCCCGCCGCTTCGGGCGGGATGTGCAGCTTGGTATCAGGGTAGCGGGATGCCAGGGTGCGGGCGCAGCGGTCAAACCCTAAGCCGGAGGCGATCGGCTCCACACAGTCGGGGCGGCCACAGATGCAGCTGATGTGCAGCGGCAGGCCCGAGGCCGTGTGCCCCACCTCGCCCGCGTTAAAATGCCCGCCGCAAATCAGTTGCCCATTGCTGACAAACCCGGCGGCAATGCCGGTGCCCACGTTGATGTACACCAAATCCTTGGTGTGGCGGCCAAAGCCGAACAACATTTCGGCCTTGGTGGCGCTGCGCACATCGTTATCAATAAAGCAGGGCAGGCCGTAGCGCTCGCCCAAAATTTTCCCCACCGGTAGGGGGGTGCTGCGCTCGGTATCAATTTCCAGCCAGGTACCGGTTTTGTTATCCACCCGGCCCACCATCCCCACGCCGATGCCGGCGGGGCGGCAACCCGGCAGGGGGGATGCCAAAAATTCATCTAAGCACCGTTCAATCAAACCCAGGGCTTCCTGCTGTGTCAACGGGCCGGAGGGCCATTTTTTGCTGCGCAGCAGTTGGCCCTGCCGGTTCATCTCCCCAATCAACAGCTTGGTACCGCCAAGGTCCACCCCCAAATAGGTTGTTTGTTGCTGGTGGTTTTGCAAGCCTTTCACCTCATATCCTTGAAGCCAACCAAAAAGCCTTGCCTTTTGTTGGCCAATAATTTTGCCATCATGCTATCTTGCCATCCCATCAGCCGTGTTCGTCCTGCTCACGCAAATCAAAGTCCATTTTGGTTAGCCGGGCGTACAGGCGGTCGGTGGCCGTCAGGGCTACCGCGGTAATAAAGCGGGCCTGCTCTAGCATTTTGGGGTCGTGGCCATACAGGGCATCAAAGTTGCCGCCCGGCATGGTCAGCTCTTTTTCCACTTCTTCCATAAGCTGTGCGTAATCCAATCGGTTCATCTCAGCCCTCCTTCGGGGTATCGGCAAACAGATCCGGCAGGTGCGCGGGCGGTGCATCAAACACATCGGGCGCGCGCCCATCCCCATACATCGAGAAAAATTCGATGGTTTCGCCCGCCACACCGGTGGCAAATGCGATGCGCAGGTTCGACCAATCGTAGGCCGTGTGGGCCACCTTGCCGCCCAGGCGCACCACCTGTTCCAGCGCTGCGTCCACATCGTCGGTCAACAGGCAAACATGGCTGTAGGCTTTGGGGTCCGCCGCGCCGGGCGCTTCGCCCTTAAACAGCTCAAACTCCCGCCCATCGGGCAAGGTCATCGAGCAACCCCACTCCCAGTCCACCTTCAGCTTGGCGCCAAGCCCCTCGTAAAAGCGGACACAGGCGTACATATCGGGCACCGTGAAGGCAACATGCACAAAGTTTTTGATGTAGTGGTTGTCCGGCACCGGCTCGCCAAAGGTGCCGCCCGGGCGCTGGATGCTCCAAAACTCAATCTCCTCGCCCGAGGGGGCGCGCACAAAGGCCATCCGCAGGTCTTTGTAGGTGTAGGGCTTGGGGTCCTGCGGGCGGGATACTGTGGCCCCGTAGGCCAGCGCCCGGACAAAGGTAGCATCCACATCGTAGGTGTTGTAGCAAACATGGGTCACCCCGCCCTGGTCCCATGCGGGCGTGCCGCCGGGCGAAATTTCCAAAATCACACCGTCCGGCGTGGCCACAATGCCGTTATAATCGTCCCGCCGTTTTAGGGTTAAGCCTAGGCCATCGCAATAAAAGTGGATGGCGGCATCCACATCCGGTACCCGGATATCCACATGGTCAATGCCTTGAATTGTACCCATAGCGTGCCTTTACCCTTTCACCCCGCCGACCGTATTGTTGATGTATTCCTTTTGGAACAGCAAGAACAATACAATTACGGGGATAACCGCCAGCACCGTGCCGGCTGCCACGTTTGTAAACTTGTAGTTGAAGGAATTGCTGATGTGTTTCAGCCCTGTTGCCACCGGGTACTGATCCACATCCAAAATCAGCAACGGCCAAAGGAACATATTCCATTTGTTGATAAAATCCATAATAACGGCGGTAAGCACCGAGGGTAGAATTTGAGGCAGCAGGATGCTCCACCAGACGCGCAGCTCCTTCGCGCCGTCAATCCGGGCGGATTCGAGCAGCTCCCGCGGGACAGATAGGTACGCCTGGCGCAGCAAAATGATGGTGAACACGTTGACCGAGTTGGGCAGGATAACGCCCCAGAAGTTGCCCTGCAAATGCAGGTTTTGGATGGTGATGTAGTTGACCACCAGCCCCGCGGCGGCGGGGATGATCATGGTGGCAAGCAGGGCATTGTTGATGAGCTTTTTGCCGTAGAAATCCATCTTGGCAAGGGGGTAAGCGCAGAGCGCGGCCAACAGGATGTTGAGCCCAACGCCGGTGCCCGCGATAATCAGCGAGTTTTTGAGCATGGTGCCGATATTCAGCAGCTTAAACACATCAAAGTATGCCTGCACGGTGGGGTTTTCGGGGAAGAAGGAGAGCGAGTAGACGTTTTCGCCCGATTTGAAGGAGGTCATCAGCAGCCAAAGGAAGGGGAACGCACAGATAAACGCCGTTAGCAGCATAAACAGATAACTGGCGAAATTGGCACCCGCCTTGCGCGCCTTGCGGCGGCGGCGCATAACGGTAGCGCTACTTGCATCAATCGACAAAATCTTCACCCGCTTTCTTGTTGTAATAGTTGAGCACCAGGCTGAACACCATGGTTAGCACCGCAAGCACAATGCCGATGGCGGCAGAGTAGCCGAAATCAAACTTGTTGAAGGCTTGCAGGTACGAATAGAAGTTGATGACGTAGGTGGATTTGTTGGGCCCACCGGTACCGTTGGTGATGGTGAACACCACATCAAAGATGCCGAGCGCCGCAATGGTGGATACCATCGAGCAGAGCCAAATTTGCGGCTGCAACAGCGGAATGCGGATTTTCCAGAAAATTTTCCACCCGCTGGCGCCATCCAGCACGGCAGCCTCCACAAGCTCCTCGGGGAAGTGCTGCAATGCCGAGAGGTAAATCATCATATAGTAGCCAAGGCCCTGCCAAATGGTGATGGCCATCATGGTAGGCAGTGCCAGTGTGGAGCTGGACAAAAAGCGAATTGGCTCTTGAATCCAACCCCAGCTCATCAGCAGGCCGTTGAGGATGCCGTTGGGGTCAAAGATGAACTTCCAGATGATGGACACCGCCACCATCGAGGTGACGACCGGCAGGTAGGCCAGCACCCGGAAGATGGGCGTGCCCGGCAGCTTTTTGTTCAGCAGGACGGCCAGTGCGATGGAAAGCACCTGCAAAATGGGCACCACAATAACAAACAAGCAAGAGTTTTTGAGCGAAACCCAAAAATCCGGGTCCTTCACCAGCCGTTCAAAGTTGGCCATGCCAACAAACTTGGTTTCGGCAAATACCGAGTAGTTGGTAAATGCCAGCGGCACACTAAATACGATGGGGTAAAACACAAACACCAGCAGAATAATGATGGCCGGGGCCATGAAGGCCCACGCTGTTACCGTGTTGCGCAGCTTGACCTTGCTGAGTTTTTGCAGCCCCCGGGTGGGGGCGGCATGGGTTTTGGTAGATGATTTCATGATTTGATGGTTCCCTCCCGTTTCAAAAATAGGGAGCGGCTTCTGCGAATCCGCTCCCCGTTGCGCACGAACGATTGCAGGGTCACCCCGGCACGCACCTGCCTATGGTTATTATTGCGCCAACAGTGTGTTTACATCGTTGATCGCTTGGTCAATTGCCTGCTGCGGGGTCATGCCGCTGGCAAACAGCATATCGGCCATGTTATCAATGGCGCGCTTTACATCGTCGTCCTTCTCAATGCCAAGGGTCATATCGGTGGCGTGCACGGCAGAGAGAGAAGCATAGTAGTTTGCCTTGCCTTCCAGGGTTTCTTTATCACTCTGGAAGAAGGGGTCGGCTGCGGCAGCCTTGGTGGTGGGGAAGATGGAAACCTGGTGGCAGAAGGCCAGCTGGTTGGCATCGTTGGTCAGGTAGTTTGCGAAGGCAATGGCCTCCTGCGGGTGCTTGGAAGCGGAGGAAACCACCAGGTTCATGATGGCCTCGCCGCTGACATTGGCTGGGCCAAGCACCATCTCGGAAACATCGGTCACATCCATAATGTCGCTGCTGGCTTCATCGCGCAGGCGGGTAACGGTTTGGGGGCCACCCAAAATCATGGCCAGTTTGCCGTTGGCGTAAAGCTGACGGTCGCCATCCCAGTTATCCCATGCGCCGCCATCGGTGTTGATGGCACCGGCATCGCCCAGGGCCTTCAGGTCGGTTACAAGCTGCAAGGTTTCGGGGGTGTTGAAGGTTGCGGTGGTTTTGGTATCGTCCAGCATCGGGATGCCGTAGCTGTAGAACATATGGAACATGGTGGAGGGGGTAAACAGGTAAGCACCGGTTTTGTTATGGAAATCGATGGCCAAATCAAACAGTTCCTGGTAAGTTTTGGGGATCTCGGTGATGCCGCCCTTAGCCAGCAGGTCCTTGTTGTACACGCAGATGTTGGGGGTTGCATACCAAGGGAAGGCGTAAACCTTATCACCCAGGCGGGCAGAATCGTAGGCGGCATCCAGGTAGATGGATTTCTGCTCCTCGGTGGCGTTGGCATCCAAGTCGAGCAGGGCGCCCTTGCTGCCGTAGGTTAAGGCAAGCTGGCTCCAGATGTTTACAACATCCGGCGGGTTGCCGCCGGCGGTCTGGGTCAGGAATTTATCCTGAATGCCATCCCAGGGCAGGTCTTGCCAATCAATGGTGATGTTGGGGTTTTCTGCCTCGTACTCATCAATCAACCCCTGGATAAAATCGGTAAAGGTGGGTTGCAGTGCCAAGGTCCAGAAGGACAGGGTGACTTTTTCACCGCTGCCGGTTGTTTCCGCCGTGGAAGTGGACGTGCCATCGGTGCTGGCAGCGGTGCTGGTAGCGGTGGACGTACCGCCACCACCACAAGCAACCAGAGAGAATGCCATTGCCAGTGTTAGAATCCATGCAAGCAGCCTTTTCATAATTATTCCTCCTTAAAATATCCAGCCGACCCATTCGGCAGGTTTACAAATTGTTATCGGCCCCCGCTGCGCAATCGGCGCAAAGCAGCAGCCAGCGGCAGGCGGCGCCCACCCAAACCTCGCGGAAGGTAGCATTGTTGTTCTGCGGCCAGTAGGGCACATCCTCGTTATCCAGTGTTTCAATGCCCACCGGCACCTCGCCGGCACACTCGCCACAAAGCACCCCGTATTGGCGGCAGTAATTGCTGCCCGCGCCGTATACCAGCGATTGCCCAAAGGGGTTTTTGCCCCACATCCAGTACATTTGCTCCCGGCCCAGCTGTTTCAGCTCTGCATCGTCAAAGTACCGGCCCAGCAGGGCCGCCGCCTTGCCCATTGAGAGCATGACCGCCGCGTTGCCGCGGAAGGAGAACCACACCGGGAAGTTGCGCAGCACGTAGCCATCGGCCAGGGGCTTGCCCTGGGCCAGCTGGGCGCGGTAATTTTCTTGCTCCTGCGCAAAATCGCAGCTAACGTGCAGCCAGGGGAAGGTTTCGGCATCCTCGGCCTCGTCCAGCTTGTGTACGCCCGCCGGCAGCATCCCGTAGGGGGCGGTGTTGCCCGCAATGGCCTTTAGGTAGTCGCCGTAGCGGCGCATGGCCTGCTCCCACAGGGGGCGCTGCGGGGCACCCGGCTGGGTGCGGCAAAGTGCATCCAGCGCCTGCATAAACTGATGCTCGCGCGATTGGTGGTTGAAATGCACGATGGTTTTGTGGCTTTCGTCCCGGTAGAAAAACCCGGTGAAGGGCAGCCCAGCCGCCCCCTGCTCCTGGCAGGCCAGCAGCTTTTCGGCGTACTGGCAGGCGGTATCGGCATATTCCTTCTTTTGGGTTGCCTTGTACAGCCAGCTTGCCGCCCAAACGGCCACCGCGTAATACTGGGAGCGGCCGCTGTTGTAGGTATGCTCAAACATATGGGCTGGGTCTACACCGGTTTGGGCAAACTTTTCTTCGGCAAAGCCGAAATCCGCCGTGGCGGCGGCCAAGCAGTTGGAGGCCAGCGCATCGTCGTAACCCGTTAAGGTATCCGCCGCATAGGCCTCAATGCCGCTAAACAAAAAGTTTTCAAAGGCGTGGTTGTGTACCCGGGCCTCAATATCATCAAAATTGCCCATCCGGTTATCGGTAAAGCGGGTGGCACCGGCGCTGGTGGCGCGGTAGCCATCGCCAAAGCGGGTGCGCAGGATGAAATCCAGCCCCCACTGGGCTTCCTCCATCAGCCGGAGGTAAAGCAGGGTGTTGCCCTTGCAACGGCGGGCATTCTCAAACAGGGCCTGCACCACCTCGCCGGTTTGGGCCGCCTGCTGCGAAACATCGCCCGCATCGTGCCAGCCGCCCGCAAAGGTGATGGCAACACCGTTGTGGTGCGCCAAAATATCCTGGTGGCAGGTGCCATGCTTGCCCGCAACCGGTGTGCCGCACCGCTCGCAGTAGAAAAAGTTTACCACCTTCCACAGGCTTTCGGTCGATAGGTCCTCGGTAATGGTAAAGGTGCAGCTTTGCTGCCGGCCCGCCCGCAGGTAGTAGCTGCCGGGGGTTGCAAAGGGGGTAAAATCCAGCACGGCAAACTGGCCGCGCTCGTTATTTTCCTGGCGAACCGGGCCTTCAAACACCACCGCCTCGGTGTTGGCATCCACCAGCTGGAACTGGGCTGCCTCCACCGTGCCAATGGCGGTTTTTTGGCCTGCGGGCCAGTAGCCCACGGTGGAAAGCCGAATGCCCGGCGTGGGGTTTTGCCAGCCGTGCTCGTGCTCGGGCTGGGCCACCTGCTCCAGCGCAATATCTCGGTAATCGTAGGCCAAGGTTTCGCCCGCCGCAATATCATGCCCGCTGCAAAACACATAAAATGCCAACTCGCTGATGGCATCGCGGGGCATGGCGGCAAACTCCCAAATACATTCGTTCCACACGTTGGGTTTTAGGTCAAAAACCGTTGCCCCCTCGCGGAAGTAGCGGTCGGGCAGGGGGATGGTGCCGCTGTTTTTGATGGCGACATTCACATGGGCAACCCGTGCGCCCCGGATGCGGGGCCGCACCCAAAAGCGGAGCCGGTTGTAGGGCTGCCAATCCTCGTTATTCAGTGTAAAGTAAAGCCGCGCTGTGCCAAAATTGCAATAATCTCCATCGGGCGGTGCCCCCTCGGGCCAATGGTCGGCCCGAAGCGGTGCTTCCACCGTGGTGCCCTGGGGGCCTTGGCGCAGGGCGGTAACCCCGCTAGCCTGGGCCTTAGCGCAAAGCGGTTGCGTTTTCAGCACCTTTTTTGCGGGGAACCCGGCCTCTAAGCTGCGCTCGGTATGTAAGGGCAGCGGGCGGTGTAGGTAAAGGCTGTTTTCAAGCTCCTGCACAAATTCACGGTTCATAGCGCGCCTCCTCTCTTTGTTTGGTCTTTGTTTGGGTTTGGTCGTAAAGTATCTGTAAGGGGTTGGTAAGGTATCTGTGTTTCTGATGCTTTCTAGTATATTATGAAAAGGTTTTCATTGCAATATGTATTTTTTTACAATACATTGCCGGTATTTTTGGCAAAATAGCCCCATTTTATTGATTTATCGCCCATCCATTGAAAACCTTTACGTACTCTGCTATACTCTCTTTAACATCATGTTCCCGTTATAAATAGGAAAGGAGCTCTCTCTATGGAGCGGCCAATCACCATTGTACAAATTGCAAAGGAGTGTGGCGTTTCCATCGCCACCGTTTCCCGTGTGATGAACCACACGGCCCCGGTTTCCGAGGCTACCCGCGCGCGGGTCAACGCGGTGATACAGCAGCACAACTATACCCCCAACGCCTTTGCCCGCAGCTTGATAAGCCGCCAAAGCATGACCATTGGGGTGGTTATGCCGGATATTTCCAACCCATATTTTTCCGCCATGTTCAGCGAATTTGAGAAAGCGGCCCACCAGGCGGCATATTCGGTGTTTTTGTGCAACACCTCCTTCAGCGCCGCCACGGCGGAGGAAACCACCCAGTGGGAGCTGCAATGCTTTCAAACCATGCTGGATAAAAAGGTGGATGGCCTGCTGGTGGCCGGTGGCCAGGCCGATTTAATCCATATCAGCGAGGATTACAAGGCCGCGCTGCGCCGCTTGGCAGCCGCCGTGCCGGTGGTGGTGCTGGGCAACCCCATTGTGGGGGCCGATTGCCTGTTTATCCAGCGGGAGCGCGGGCAGGGCGTATTTTCCGCCATCAGCCACCTGGCCTCGCTGGGGCACCAGCGCATTGCCTTTGTGGGCGGCGAAATTGGGGTAGGCATCACCGAGGAACGGCTGCAAGCCTACCAGGATGCGCTGTATATGCTGCACCTGCCGCAGGA
>JAQUSS010000094.1 GCA_028710135.1 Gemmiger sp.
GGTGGTATTTGCCATTGTGGCGGGCTTTTTGTTGGATGTACCCCTGCGCCGGTTTTTGCCGCAATCGCTTTATGGCGGCTACAAGGGCCGTGCCGATGAGGTGGATTGCCACGAGGAACACGAGCCGGAAAGTGGCATTTTCTTGGCGGCGCTCCGCCACACGCTTGAAATTTTTGTGTTTATCCTGCTGTTCAGCATCATCATTGGGCTGCTGTTCGGCCTGGTGGGCGAGGACCGGGTTGCCGCCCTGCTGGCGGACCTTGGCCCCCTGCAACCGGTGGTGGCGGCGCTGATTGGGCTAATCCCCAACTGCGCGGCCAGCGTTCTGCTCACCCAGCTTTATATGCAGGGCATCATCACCTTTGGCAGCCTGTTTGCGGGGCTTTGCGCCGGGGCGGGCATTGGCCTGGCGGTGCTGTGGCGGGTAAACCCCAGCAGCAAGCAAAACCTGTTCATGACCGGACTGCTGTTGGCCGCCGGTGCCCTGGCGGGCATTCTGCTGCAATTTATCATCGTTTAGCATTTGGCCGGGTATACAAAACCCTGCCATACCCATAAAAAACCAGCGCCACGGCCCATAGTTGCCGTGGCGCTGGTTTTTGGCTGGTTGCAGGGCGGGTTAGCGCCCCCGCTCGGCAAATAGATATCCCAAATCCTCAAACAAATCCTGCGGGAGCATGGTTTGCATCCCCCGCCGCAGGGCGCAGCGGTCGGCGGCCGCGCCGTGCAGCCACACCCCGCAGCGGGCGGCATCCAGGGGCGGCAGCCCTTGGGCCAGCAGCCCGGCAATCATCCCGGCCAGCACATCGCCCGCGCCGCCCCGGGCTAGGCCCGGGTTGCCGGTATCGTTGCGCCAAAGCCCACCTTCTGGCGTGGCAATCAGGGTGCCGCTGCCCTTCAGCACCGCCACGCAGCAGTATTTTTCGGCCAGGGTCAGGGCGGCCTCGGCGCGGCCCGCCTGCACGGCGGCCACGGTGGTATGTAACAACCGGGCGGCCTCGCCGGGGTGGGGGGTTATCACGGTGCGCGGCGGCAGGGCGTGGCCCCCGCTATCTGCCCCGGCGTGCGGTGCGTCATCGGCTGCTAAGGCGTTCAGGGCATCGGCATCCAGCACCAGGCCCTGCCAGCCCCCGTTTAAAAGTGGGGCCAGCACCGCCCCCGCGCCGCTGCCAAGGCCCGGGCCTGCCAGCAGCACGGCCTGGCCTTTTTGCCCCGCCTGCCCGGGCAAAAAGGGGCGCAGGGCATCGGCCAGTGCCGCCGGTTCCACCCCGCCCGCCGGGGTGGCGGGGCAGGGCAGGACGCAGCATTCGGGGGTGCGGGCCAGCACCGGGGGCAGCACGGCCTCCACCGCTGCCAGGTACACAAGCCCCGCGCCAATACGCAGCGCCCCTTCCACACAAAGGGCGGCGGCACCCCGGTACCGGGCGCTGCCCGCCACCGCCACCACCCGGCCATAGCTGCCCTTGTTGGCATCCTGGCGGCGGGTGGGCAGTGCATCCCACACCATTTCGGCCGTGATATTTTGCATAACGTCCCCCTTTGGCGATAATGCCTTTGCATTTTTATAAAAAGCGTACTATACTGGCCATATACAACCATTATACGTGGTTCTAAGAAAAAATAAAGGGGGCAATTGCGTGGTACCGGCATTGGAGCAGTTGATTGCGCAAAGCAACAACATTGTGTTTTTTGGGGGCGCGGGGGTTTCCACCGAGAGTGGCATCCCGGATTTCCGCAGTGTGGATGGGTTATACCACCAAAAATTTGCCTACCCGCCCGAGGTGATTTTGAGCCACAGCTTTTTTGAGGCGCACACGGCAGAATTTTTTGATTTTTACCGCCAAAAGCTGATTGTGCAGGGCGCGCGCCCCAACGCGGCCCACTGCCGCCTTGCCAAGCTGGAGCGCCAGGGCAAGCTGAAGGCCGTGATCACCCAAAATATTGATGGCTTGCACCAGGCGGCAGGCAGCAAAACGGTGTTTGAGCTGCACGGCTCCACCCTGCGCAACTTCTGCACCCGCTGCGGCAAATTTTACGATGCCGATTTTATCGCAAATGCCCCCGGCGATGGCATCCCCCGCTGCACCGATTGTGGGGCGATTGTCAAGCCGGATGTTGTGCTGTACGAGGAAGGCCTGGACGAAGCCACCGTATCGGGGGCGGTGGCGGCCATCCGCGCGGCGGAACTGCTGATTGTGGGGGGCACCAGCCTGGTGGTATACCCGGCGGCGGGGCTGCTGCGGTATTTCCGGGGCAGCAATTTGGTGGTTATCAACAAGCAGCCCACCCCGGCGGATGCCGCCGCCAGCTTGCGGATCAGCCAGCCAATCGGCCAGGCGTTGGCCGAAACGGTGTAACAGCCGGCAAAGGGCGCAAAAAAAGAGTTTTTGTGTAGAATGCAGATTGCCCTTGCAATTGCTTTGGCTTTCCTGCTATGATAGGATAGAGATGAGCCAAGCGGCGAACTAGAACAGATAGAGGGAGCGAAAGATGGCAAACGAATTGATTGACTTTGTAAAGCGGCGGGAGTTTCTTGTCTGCTTGGATTCGGATGGTTGCGTGATGGACACCGTGCGCCTGAAGCACCAAACGGTCTTTTGCCCCGAGCTGATACGGATATTTGGGCTGGAAAATGAGGCCGAGCGCATCACCGATATGTGGGAAGAGATTAACCTGCGCAGCATCACCCGTGGCATTTCCCGGTTCGAGAGTGTGGAGCTGGTTTTCCAGCGGCTAAAAAATTTTGGGGTAGAAATGCCCGGCACCGAGGAGATTGCGGCCTGGGTCAATACCTCGCCCGAGTTAAGCACGGCCAGCCTCCAGCAGGAGGTGCTGCGCACCGGCAGCCTAGTGCTGCGCCGTTTGCAGGAGTGGAACACCGCCTGCAACCGCCGCATCCAGTTGCTGGAGCCAACGTTTGAGCCGTTTGCCGGGGTGGAGGATAGCCTGCGCCAGCTCCACGCCATTGCCGATGTGGCGGTGGTATCGGCCGCCAACGAATCGGCCATTGAGAGCGAGTGGCAGCGCTATGGCCTGGCCCGGCACACCGATATTATTTTTGGACAGGAGGTTGGCAGCAAGGCCAACAGCATTGCCGAGATGCTTGCCTGTGGCTACCAAAGCCGCAAGGTGATGATGGTGGGCGATGCACTGGGCGATGCCCAGGCCGCCGCCGCCAACGGGGTGGCGTTTGTGCCCATTTTGCCCGGGCAGGAAACGGCAAGCTGGCAGCGCTTGCAGGAGGAAGCCCTGCCCAAGCTGCTGCACGGCACCTTTGGGCAGGAGTACCAGGCCGAGCTGCTGGCCGCATTGCGCAGCACCCTGCGGGGGTGAAAATAGCCCCAAACACCCCGGTATAAAGCTACGAAAAAGCATTGCCCCGGGCGGAGAAACCTCCGCCCGGGGCAATTTTATGTGGCGGTATAAAAAGAAAAGAAAAACCTTCCCGCACAGACAATTTTCGAGTTCTTTGGCACCCGTGTAGGGCATACAATAAGGCGAAAAACCAAAACACGGAGGCTAAAAAATATGATTTTGCAGGTGACCGAAACAAGAACCAGGGCGTTTGATGTGCGCTGTTTGACGGAGGAGGACGAAAACGCGGTGCGGGTGTTGACAGGGGGTGGTGGCTTGCCGGGCACGTTGGGGCTGCGGGCGCTGTTGCGGGGCGGGGCCGTGCTGGGAGATTACGGCGGCCTGCCCCAGCTACAGGTGGCGGCGGCATTGCTGCCGCTGTATGGGGATGCACCGCTGGCCATGGCGCTGCGGGCGGCAGGCTATGCGGCGGATGGGCAGGGTGCGGTACTTACAGCCCCCACCATGCGGGCAGATTATGGCGAGCTGCGGCATTTTTTGCGCATTGCGCTGGATTGGGCGGGCCGCAGCTATGCCAGCTACCATATTTGGGCGGTGGCCCCGGCGCGGCAGGAGGAGGTGTGCGCCCAGTACCTGGCATCCGGCTTTTCGCTGCGGGGGCTGCGCTGCCTACAGGGGGAGGAACCTATGCTGATTTTTGCCGACCGACCCCTGCCCCGGTGGGAGGAACCCGTTAAGCGGGTGCATTTTGCCGACCGACGCCTGCCCCGCCTGCTGGAACAGGGGTATGGTGCTTCGGATTTTGGGTGGGACCACCAGGGCATGGTGCTGATGCTTCGGCCCGTTTCGTTTTAAGGGGCCGGGGCCGAGTACGGGGGATACGCGGCTTTCTTGAAAGAAAGCCTGGCAAAGAACTTTTAAACAAAATAAAATAAAAAAGGCTACCCAATCGCCCTGGCTTGCGCAAAATGGCAAGCGGGGGGCGGTTGGGTAGCTTTTTGGGTATTCGGTGGTTTGGGGCAGGGCTTTGCGGTGGGCCGGGTTACCGCAAAATGCCGCTTTGGGCAATGGCGTGTACGGCCTCGGCTATTTTTTCAACCGGCAAAGTCAGCGCAAAGCGAACATACCCCTCGCCCGAGGGGCCAAAACTAGCGCCCGGCGTGCAGATGACCCCGGCTTTTTCAATCAGGGCTAGGCAAAAGGCCATGCTATCGGTGTACCCGGCGGGCAGCGGGGCCCAAACAAACATACTGCCGTGGCTATCGGGCACCTGCCAGCCAACCGCCCGCAGCCCGCCGCAAAGGGCATCCCGCCGCGCCTGGTACAGCGCACACTGGGCTTTTACCCCCTCCAGCGGCCCAGTCATGGCGGCAATGGCTGCCTTTTGGATGGGCAAAAACATCCCAAAATCAATTTGGGTGCGCAGCTTTTTGCAGGCGGCAATCACATCCGGCCGGCCCACCAAAAAGCTGATGCGCGCCCCGGTTACGTTAAAGCTTTTGCTCAGGCTAAAAAATTCAACCGCAACCTCCCGCGCACCCGGGGTGTTAAACACACTGCCGCCCTGTGCACCATCAAAAATAATATCGCTGTAGGCATTGTCGTGTACCAGCAAAATATCGTACTGGCGGCAAAAATCTACAATTTCCTGGTAGAGCGCGGGGCTGCCGATGCTCCCCACGGGGTTAGCGGGCAGCGATACCAGCATCATCTTGGCCGCCTTTGCCACCTCGGGCGGGATATCGGCCACGGCGGGCAAAAAGTTGTTTTCTTTTGTCAGCTTATAGTACCAGGGCTTGGCCCCGCCCAACAGCGCCCCGGTCATAAACACCGGGTAGCAGGGGTCGGGCAGCAGCACGGTATCGCCATCGTTCAGCAGCGCCAGGCCCAGGTGGCCAATGCCATCTTGGCTGCCGCCAAAGCTCATCACCCGGTCGGGGGTGATATCCGCCACCCCAAACCGCCGCTGGTAATACCCGCAAACGGTATCCAGCAGCTCAGGCAGGTCCCGCAGGCTATACTTCCAGTTTTCATCGTCGGCTGCCGCCGTAATCAGTGCCTGCTTAATGTGTTCGGGCGTTTTAAAATCCGGTGTGCCAACCGAAAGGTTGTACAGCTTTTTGCCCTGTTGCTCCAGCGCTACCTTTTTATTGTTGAGCGCGGCAAAAATTTCCGGCCCAAACAAATCCAATCGTTTTGAAAATTCCATCTTCTTCCTTCTTCCCCCATCTGATAAAACTTTGTAACCGTTTTTATTTTAGCAGGTTGGCCCCGCCCATGCAACCCCCGGTTACAGCCAACCGGCGGCCAGGGGGCGAACCGTCCCCCTGCGCTGTGCCAAACGCCAAAAACAAAGCCTTTGGCACACCGGGGCAAAAAAATTGCCGCCGCCGCCACGAAAAGCGACTTTTTAGGCGGTTTGTGCTACAATAGAACCATAAAATTTGGCAGGGGAGTGCTGTAGATGAAACGTATGGATACCAAAAAACACAAAGCGCTGGGCTTTTTGTTGGTGGCGCTGGCGGCGGCGGGGCGCGCGCTGCTGGGCGTGCCGGGGGATAGCAGCATGGCGGAGGTTTCGCTTACCCTGCTGGCGGCCATGGGGGTGCTGCTGCTGGGCAGCAGCCAGCGGCTGGCGCTGCTGCCCGCCGCGGGGCAATTTTTGTTGGAGCTGGTGCTTTGCGGCACCCACAACCAGGGCGTTTGGCGCTGGCTGCGCCCTGCTATCCGCCTGGCCGACCTATGGCTGCTGTTTGGCATGATGTACCTGTTGCTTACCGATGCCAACACCGCCAACACGCCCAACAGCCCCCCGCTGCAAAAAGGCCGCCGCCCCTTGCTGGCAGCGGCGGCGGTAACACTCTCGGTGCAAACGGTGCTGATGGTGTGGTTGGTGCTTCGCCCTGCGCTGCAACCCCTGCAACTGGCCAACAGCGCGGTGTTTATCGTATTTTCGGGGTTACTGTTGTGGTACACCGTGCTATTGCTGCGGCGGTACAACGCCCTGCGCACCCCCTAAATTACAGCACCCCCAACAAAATTTCGGCGGTGGGGCGCTTGGGCACGCAGTAATCGCTCGCTTCATCCAGGTAATATTTCACGCTGCCCGCCTGCATTTCCACCAAGTGGCTGTGGTGGGCGGGGTAGCCAAAGGCCACCATGCAGCTTAGGCGCAGCCCCTCGGGCAGGGCAAACAGGGTGGTTAGGGCCGGGCGGTCAATCGCGCCCATAATGCAGCTGCCCACCCCGGCAGCCCAGGCGGCATCCGTCATCCCGGCAAGGGCAATGCCCACATCCATGTCACTGGCACCCGGCACGGCGGCATCCTGCAACACCGCCACAAACAGGGTGGGGCATTCCCCCGGCTTGGGGGTACCCACGGCAGGGGGCAGGTAGGCCGCCCAGTGTACCAGCCCGTTCACCTTTGCCACCATGGCGGGGCTTTGCACCACCAGGTACTTTAGGCTTTGGCGGTTGGCGCCGCAGCTTGCAATCCGCGCGGCCTCCACAATGTTTTCTGCCACCGCCGGGGGTACCGGCTGCTGCAAAAACCGCCGGTAGGTTCGCTTACCCCGCAAAAATTCCATCATGGCATCCTGCCCGGGTGCTGCTTCCAATTTTGTTTCCATACAATACCTCGCCCTTTCCTGGTTTTATAGTTTCTGGTTTTCTTGTATTGTATAGCACCCCCCAACCCCTGTCAATTCTCATACCCTATTTGAATTTACCAAAACCTTACAGGCAGCGCACCCCGCAAAGGGGGCGTTGCCTGTGTTTTTTTGCGCTCTGCCGCCAACCCACCCCCGCGTGGCGGCTTGCCGGGCGGGCGGTGGGCTTTACCCGCATTTTGCAGGCCGCCCCAAACCCATGGCGGGATTTTACAAAAACTATACCCCGGCATGGTCGATACCCGGCCCGCAAAGAGGTAGAATTCTTTACGGAAGGCAGGTTATGCAACACAATGAAGGTATGGAAACAATGGGCGGCCCACCCCAACCGGTTTTGGGCACTCCTCACACTGCTTTGCGGGGTGGTGGTGGCCGTGTGCATCCTGCTGCCCTGGGATGCCCTGCCCAGCTACCAGGGGTACAACACGGCCAGCCTGCACTACCTGCCCGCCAAAGTCCTATCGGTTGACCGTGAAACCATTGAGAAGGATGAGCTGGATTCTGCCCGCTATCTGGGCGGCCAAACCCTGACCGTCCGGCTGTTGGCGGGGCAAAACAAGGGCAGCGAAATCACGCTGGAAAACTACCTTACCCGCACCCAATGCATCCTGGCAAAAACGGGCGATACCTTAATTATCTGCGCGGATTTGCCCGATTCTGCCGCGCCCTACTATACGGTATACAGCTACAGCCGCGCCCCCGCCCTGGCCCTGGTGTTGGCGCTGTTTGCCCTGGCGGTGGTGGCGGTGGGGGGCGCAAAAGGGGTGCGCACCCTGTTGGGGCTTGGCTTTACCGGGGCGCTGGTGGGCTTTCTCCTTCTGCCGGCGCTCTACCACGGGTTGCCGTCCTTGCCCATCACCATCCTCACCCTCGGCCTTGCCACCCTGGCAAGCCTGCTGCTTTTAAACCCGCCGGGGGCCAAAACCCTGGCGGCAGTCCTCTCCACCCTGGGCGGTGTGGGGGTGGCGGGGGCACTGTTCCTGCTGTTTTGCGGCTGGCTCCATCTTTCAGGCATGAACGACGATAACGCCGCCGGGCTGGTACTGGTGGCCGGGCAAACCGGGTTGGAGCTCCACTGGCTTTTGCTGATTGCGGTGCTGATATCCTCCCTCGGTGCGGTGATGGATGTCTGCCTTTCCTTGGCCTCGGCGCTGGACGAGCTGCGCCAGGCGGATAGCACCCTCTCGGCCCGTGGCCTGTTTGGGGCCGGCATACGGATTGGCCGAGATATGATTGGCACCATGAGCAATACCTTAATCCTTGCCTTTGCGGGGGAGGCCGTTACCACCCTGCTGCTGCTACTTGCCTACGGCTGGCAGCCCCAGCAGCTTTTAGGCTCCGATTACATTGCCATCCAGGTGGCGCAGGGGGCGGCCAGCACCATGGGCGTGGTGCTGAGTGTGCCCTTAACGGCGGGCGTTGCAGCCTACCTGTACCGCCCCGGCCGCGTTGGCCACACAGACCATACCGGCAAAACAGGCGATGCCGGCACGAAAACAATGCCCGCTGGGCGGGCTTTTGAATAGAGGTAATAGAGGCAATAGAGGTATTTCAAGCAAATTTGGGAACCGGTAACCCCGGCGGGTTCCTTTTCATTTGCCACCGCAAACGGCAGGCAGGGGGCAACCCCCGCCCTGCAAAATGGGGTGGCAAACAAAGAAACCCGAAGGTATGTACAATAACGGAAAGTGAGTGTAGAAAATTGAAGAAGAAATACAATGGCAACCGTTTTACCGCCCTGCTGCTGGCAGCGGGCATCTCGGCCAGTATGATGGCGACCCCGGCTTTTGCTGCCGATGCCACCCCTGAAACCGCCACCCAAACCGCCACCGAAACGGTGGACGAAACCGCCCCCGAAGTAGCAGGCGATACCGCCCCGGCGGTGGAACCCGCCGAGGATTTGGCACCGGCCGATGCCACCGCCACCCAGGAAGATGCCGCGGGTGAAATTGACGTGCAGGCCGCCAATACGAAAATCAAGGATGCCGTGCTGAACATTGGTGCCACCCAGGATTCCATGAACATCACCTGGTACGGCACCAGCCCCACCGGCGGCCAGCTGAAATATGGCACCACCCAGGAAAATGCCGTTACCGTGGATGCCACGGTTTCGCCCACCAGCAACGAGGGCTGGTACAAAAATACCGTCCAGCTCACCGGGCTAACGGGGGGCACCACCTACCAGTACGCCCTTTGCGGCGATAAAGATAGCACCCATTTTGAGGGCTTTAAAACCTTCACCACCCAAAGCTTTGGTGATGGCACCGCCTTCAGCTTCCTGATTTTTGGCGACCCGCAGATTGGCTCCAGCAAAAGCAACGAGAACGATACCAAGGGCTGGCTAGAAACCGTTGCCACGGCCACCACAAAATTCCCCACGGTCAACTTCCTGTTCAGCATGGGCGACCAAGTGGATGCCTACTATAACTACGAGGGCACCAACCGCGCGGCGGTGGAGGAACAGTACGACGATTTCCTCTCGGCACCCGAGCTTTCGGGCCTGGCCCTTGCCACCGAGATTGGCAACCACGATGCGGGCAACAACACCGCCCTGTATGGCGAGCATTTCACCCTGCCCAATATCTCGGCAACCTACGGCCAAATCAGTGGCGATGCCTATAGCTCCAACCCAACCAACTCCGAAAGCACCGCCGATGGCGATTATTCCTTTACCTACAACGGCGCGCTGTTTATGGTGCTAAACTCTAGCTGCCTAAGCACCGCCGAGCACAAAGCCTTTATCGAGGAAACCATTGCCGCCAACCCGGATGCCACCTGGCGGGTCGTTTCCTTCCACAAATCCATCTACAGCGTTGCCAGCCATGTTACCGAGAGCGACATCGAAACCTTGCGCAACGGCCTTTCGCCGGTGTTCAAGGCAGCGGATATCGATATTGTGCTGCAAGGGCATGACCACGTTTACGCCCGCAGCTACATTATGGGCGGCGATGGCGGCATGACGGCCGATGTCAAGAAAAATGCCGATGGCTCGCCCCTCACCAGCATCACCGATGCCGATGGCGTGCAGTACCTGACCTTCAACTCGGCCTCGGGCAGCAAATTCTACAACATCACCCAAGAGGCATTTGAGTACACCGCCGTGCAAAACCAGGAGAAAACCCCCAACTATGCCCTGGCGGACGTAACCAAAGATAGCTTTACCGTAACAACCTACCGCAGCATCGATAACAGCGTTGTGGATACCATCACCCTGAACAAAACC
>JAQUSS010000095.1 GCA_028710135.1 Gemmiger sp.
ACAAGTAAGGGCATACTTTTGGAAAATACCCGCACCGCCAACGCGCGCGGGATGTGGAAGTTGCGGTAAACCCCCTGCATAAAGGGGTAACGGTCGGTGCTGCGGTGTGCGCCCGATGCCACAATCGCAAGCTCCACAAAGCGGGAAAGTACGGTGGCAATGGCAGCGCCCAGCACCCCCATGCGCGGGAAGCCGAACAGGCCAAAAATCAGCAGGCCGTTAAAGATAAAGTTGACGACCATGGCAATCATGCTGGCCTTCATGGGCAGGGTAGTCTGGCCCGATTCCCGCAGGGTGCCCGCGTAAGCCTGGGTGATGGCAAAGGGCACAAGGCCCACCAGCATAATCCGCAGGTAGCCGCTGGCGTAGGTTAAGGTGGCGGCGGCATCGGCCGGGGCGGTATCGGCGGCAATGTACATGGCAATCATCTTAGGGCCGGCCAGCAAAAATAAGCCCACCGCCCCGGCCATAATCACCAGTGCGGTTACCAGCTTAAACCGGAAGGTGTTGCGCACACCCTCCATATCGCCGCTGCCAAAAAACTGTGCGCCAAAAATACCCGCACCGGCCAGGCTGCCCCAGATGCACAGGTAAAAAACAAACAAAAGCTGGTTGACAATGGCAACCGCCGACATGGGCAGGGTGCCCACCTGGCCAACCATCACGTTATCCAGCAGGCTAACAACGTTGGATAGGGTATTTTGGATGATGATGGGCAGCACCACCATCCCAACATGGCGGTAAAACTTGCGGTCGCCCACCAGGCATTCCCGCAGGGGCAAGGCTTCTACTTTTTCCATTCGCAATTCCTTCTTTTTCTATGAATCTTGTGGTTTTCTTACATCTTTTTCCGCTTGGCCGCCGGCAAAGCACCGGGCAGCGCTGGGGCTGCCCCGCCAGGGTGCCGGGGCAAAATAAAAGGGTTGTCGCGGTGATGCGGCAACCCAAACGGTGCAAAGGCAAAAAATGGTCAGGGCAGGGGGGGCTGATAGTCGCACAGGCGGCGCGGTTTCCCCTCAAAAATTACTGCCAGGCCATCGGGGCCGGTGTTGGCACTGACAACCCCGCCAAGCTGGAACACACACAGCGGTGGGTGCCCAAATTCTTTTTTGCAGAGCTTATACAGTTCGTCCCGTTTTTCCTCGCTGGAGGTATACGCAATCATATAGGGGGTATCGCGCAGGCTGGTAACCCGGCTTTTGATCCATTTTATCATGGCGGGTGCCACCGAGGCATCACCGCGCACCTTGGCCTCCACATGGGAGATGCCATCGTTTAGGCTAATGATGGGGCGCAAACCCAGCAGCTCGCCCGCAAAGGCGGCAGCGGCTGAAACACGCCCGGATTTTTTCATCTGTTTTAGGCTGAAAGCGGCCAGGCAAACCTCCACACGGGCAAAAACCTCGGTCATTTCCCGCACGGCATCGGCAAGGCTTGCGCCGTTTTGCACCTTGCGGGCGCACTCGCACAGGTACCAGCCGTAGGTCATCGAGTAGGTGTGGCTATCCACCACCTGAATTTTCAGGGTATGGCCGGGGCGCTCCTCCGCCAGCATAGAAATGGCGGTTAGCGCATTGTTGTAGGTGCTGGAGCCTGCGGCGTTCAGGGTTACCTGCACAAGGTCGGTATAGCCGGCATCGGCATAGCGGGCATACACCTCCACAAGCTGCAACGGGGTAATGGCGGCGGTGGTGGGTACGCCCTGCGCCTGGCGCATCAGCTCATAAAATTCGTCGTTCGTCATATCACGGCGCTCAATGTATTCTTTGCCGTCCAGGTTGATGGGGAAGCCCAATACCTCAATGTGGTATTTTTCGGCCAGCTCCACCGGGATATCGCTACAGGAATCCGTTAAAAAGGCTACCTTGCTCATAGCGTGTCTTTCACTTCCATTCGTAGTTTGTTAACTGCCCGCAGCTTTCTAGGTCGGCAAAATTCCATTGGCGCAGCACTTCGTACACGCCCACGGCAATTGAGTTGGAAAGGTTGAGGCAGCGCTCCCCACTTCGCATGGGGATACGCACACAGGTATCGGGGTTTTGCAACAGCAGCGGCTCGGGCAGGCCCGCATCCTCCCGCCCAAACAGCAGGTATGCGCCATCGGGGTAGGGGATATCGGTGTGGCGGTGGGTACCCTTGGAGGTAAAATAGAAGTACGGCCCCGCGTTTTGTGCAAAAAACGATTCCATGTCCTTATAGTATGTTATATCAAGCTGGCTCCAATAGTCAAGCCCGGCGCGCTTTAATTTTCGGTCGTCGATGGTAAAACCCATCGGCCCAACCAGGTGTAAACGTGCCCCCGTCACCGCGCAGGTACGCGCTACGTTGCCCGCATTTTGGGGGATGCGGGGCTCCACCATCACAATGTTTAAAATTGCCATTATTTTACGTCCTTTTTTTATGCCGGAAAGCGAAATTTGTAGTTTTCAACAAAAAACGGTTCCACAAATGTTATTCGGTGGTACACAGGCGGGGCAGGGCACGCTCCAGCCAAACGCCCAGCCGCTCGTCCGCCCCCTCGGGGGTGGCGCGCAGGCACTCGGCCACAAAGCCGGCGGCGGCATCGGCGGCAGCCGCCAACACGTTGCCCTGCAACAGCCTGCCAACCAGCACCGCGCCAAAAATATCGCCGGTGCCGTGGAATAAGCGGGGGATAAAGGGGGCCTTTGCCAAAAATTCGCTTTCGTCCGGGGCGGCTCCGGCACAGCAGATGTAGCGCCCGGTGGGCACCCCTGTAATCAGCGCCCGGGGGCCAAGGGCCGCCAATTGGTGGGCAAGCTGCAAGGCTGCCGCTGCCGTGGTATCGGCCCCGGGCTGGGGCTGCTCCAGCAGGTAGGCGGCCTCGGTCAAATTCGGGATAATCAAATCCGCTCGGCAGCACAGGGTGTACATGGCCCCCACCAAATCGGCACTGATGCCGCTGTACAGCCTGCCGTTATCCCCCAGCACCGGGTCCACCACTGCAAGGGCATCCGGCCAAAGGGCAATGGCCTGCTCCACCAAATGCACCTGGTTTGCATCGGCCAAATAGCCGGAATAAATGCAGTCAAATTGCACACCCAGCCGCTGGTAATGCTCCAGCGTGGCGGGGCCAAAGGTGGGGTCTGCCAGCACGGCGGGGGTGCCCAAACCCCCGGTGTGGGTGGAAAGCACGGCGGTGGGCAGCGCCACCGGCTGCACCCCCATGGCGGAAAGCACCGGCAAAATCACCCCAAGGCTGGCGCGCCCGAAGCAGGGCAAATCGTGGATACATAATACGGTTTTTGGCGCATTCGTCATTGGTCAACGCTCTTTTCTTTTTACAGTTTGGGTTACGGTTTTGGCAGGAACCGGCAAAAGCGGCCCACAGCGGCTGAAATCTTCACAAAACCGATTTTACCATAGTTCCCCCAATAAAAAAAGACGCATAAAGTCGAAACTGTATGGAAAACTAAGGGTGAAAGGGGGAAATGAGATGAAATCAGGCAATATGATGGGTGTGGCCATGACGGCTGCCGCGGGTATGATGATTGGCGCGGCAACCGTGTATGTGGCGACGCAAGACCACCGACAGATACGCCGTGGCGTCCACAAGCTATCCCGCGGGGCCGAAAAGACCCTGATGGACCTAGACCGGATGATCGAGCATTATACCCGGTAAAGGCCCAACCGCAAAAGCACAGGCCCCGGCGGATGCTTCAATCCGCAAGGGCCTGTGCTTTTTAAGGGGTTTGCTTACAAAACCCGCACCCGGATGGCGGCATCCAGGGCTGCCAGGCTTTGGGTCAAAGCGGCATCCACCGGGCCGGTTACATCCAGCATGGTGTAGGCAATATCTTTTTTGCTTTTGTTCACCATGTTTTCAATGTTTAGCCCGGCGGCGGTCAGCACCCCGGTCACAGCCGAGATGGCACCCGGCTCGTTTTTGTGGATGATGCAGATGCGCTTGCCGCCCACGCGGGGCTGCTGCACATCCGGCAGGTTTACACTGTGCAGGATGTTGCCGTTTTTCAGGTAATCGCTCAACTCGGCGGCGGCCATCACGGCGCAGTTGGTTTCACTTTCGGGGGTGGAAGCACCTAGGTGGGGGGTGCAGTACACCCCGTTCACCCCCAGCAGCTCCTCGCTGGGGAAATCGCAGAAATACTGGGCAACCTTGCCGCTCTCCAGCGCATCCAGCAACGCGGCGTTATCCACCAGCTCGCCCCGGGCAAAGTTCAGCACCCGCACCCCATCCTTGCAAACCGCAAGGGTTTGGGCGTTGATGGTGTTTTTGGTGGAGGGCATATAGGGCACATGAACCGTCAGGTAATCGCACTTGGGCAGCATCTCGCCCAGGCTGACACAGTGCTGCACACTGCGCGAAAGGCTCCAGGCGGCATCAATGCTGATGTAGGGGTCGTAGCCCTGCACCTCCATGCCCAGCGCCACGGCGGCGTTGGCCACCCGTGCGCCAATGGCACCTAAGCCGATAACACCCAGGGTTTTGCCGCGCAGCTCGGGGCCGATAAACTGCTTTTTGCCCTTCTCCACATCCTTGGCAATGGTGGCGCTGCCCTTTAGGTTGGCGGCCCAGGCAATGGCGGCGGGCAGGTTGCGGCTGCCCGCAACCAAGGCACCTATCACCAGCTCGGCCACGGCGTTGGCGTTGGCACCGGGGGTGTTAAAAACAACAATGCCTGCCTCGCTGCACGCATCCACCGGGATGTTGTTGGTGCCCGCCCCGGCCCGGGCAATGGCCAGCAGGCTTTCGGGCAGGGGGGCTTCGTGCATATCGGCACTGCGCACCAGCACACCGTCGGGGGTGTTGGTATCGGTATCCACTTCAAACTGGTTGGCGGGCAGCTTGGCCAGCCCAACCGGCGAGATGGCGTTCAAGGTTTTGATGGTATACATAGCGTTCCTCCGTTATTTAGCGTACACCGCTTGGCGGTTTTGGGTGGAAGATGGCTTACTGGTTGGCCTGGCGGAAATTTTCCATAAAGGCCACCAGGTCGTCAATACCCTTCGGGGGCATGGCGTTGTAGATGGATGCCCGCATCCCGCCAACCAGGCGGTGGCCCTTCAGGTTCAAAAAGCCTGCCTTGGCGGCATCGGCGCAAAACGCCTTGTCCAAATCGGCGTTGGGGCTGGTGAAGGTTACGTTCATCATGCTGCGGTACTTGTGCTCAACCGGGTTGTTGTAAAAATCCTGGCTATCCAGGTAATCATACAAAACCTTGGCCTTGGCGGCGTTAATTTTCTGCATTTCGGCCAGGCCGCCCACCTCTTTTTCAAGGTAGTTCATCACCAGGCCGGTCATGTAGATGCACCAGCAGGGCGGGGTATTGTACATACTATCGCTGCCCAGCAGGGTGGTGTAGTTCATCATGGTGGGTATTTTTTCAGCCGGGATGCCCTTGGCGCTCTTGCCAAGCAAATCCTCCCGGATGATGGCAACGGCCATCCCGGCGGGGGCTACGTTTTTCTGCACGCCAAAATAGATGCAGCCGTATTTGCTGACATCGGTCGGCTCCGAAAAAATCATCGAGCTCATGTCCGCAACCAGGGGTACGCCCGCCACCTGCGGGATATCCGCAAATTTGGTGCCAAAAATCGTGTTGTTTTGGCAGATGTGGATGTAGCTGGCCTCCTTGTGGTAGGGCAGGGTAGCAACATCGGGGATGTAGGTAAAGTTTTTATCCTTGCTGGAGGCAACGATATCGGCCTGGCCGAACTTGGCCCCTTCCTCCGCCGCTTTTTTGCTAAAATTGCCGGTGACAAGGTAATCGGCCTGGCCGGTGGTCATAAAGTTCAGGGGCACCATGGCAAACTGCTGGGTGGCCCCGCCCTGGAAAAAGCCGATTTTATAATTGTCGGGCACGTTCAGCACCCGGCGCATGGTGGCCTCGGTATCCTGGATGATGGCATCAAACCACTTGCTGCGGTGGCTCATCTCCATCACGCTTTGGCCGGAGCCCTGGTAGTCGAGCAAATCGGCCTGTGCCTCCCGCAATACCGGTTCCGGCAACATCGAGGGCCCTGCACTAAAATTGTAGATTCTTGCCATGGTAAAAGCCTCCCTATCCTATTTCTCCTATTTCGGTTTCTCACGCGTTCGCATTTTTGCATAATTTTTGCATGACTTTTGCATACTGGGTTTTACGCAATGTGGCTTTGCCTTATTCTTTATACTTGGTAACACCAAAACTATATGTTATTATAAAAGAAGTAGCGCAAAACCGCAACGAGAAAACCCCCGGCAGAATACCGAAAAAACGCCCCGAAACGCCCACAAAACCGAAAAAACGAACAGGTGTAGCCGGTGCAAATACAATAACTACCACAAACGTAAAATTAAAGCCGCAAAAACGGCAAAAAAGCGCCTGGAATTTTGGCAAAAATGCGCGGTAGAAAAATAACTGCCACAGATGTAAAATAATAATAGAGAATTTACCACAAATGTAAAATATAGAGGAGGCCGCGATGGAGGCACTATCGAAAAGTGAAGAACAGGTGATGGCCGCCCTTTGGGGGTGCCAGCGCCCCGCCACCCGGCGGGAGATTGCCGCCAAGCTGCCCGCCGGGTGCCGCTGGGCAGATTCTACCCTGCTCAATTTTTTGCTGCGCCTGCAAGCCAAGTGCTTTCTCCGGCTGGAAAAACAGGGGAATAAAAACCTTTACACCCCCCTGATTCGCAAGGAAACCTACTGCGGTGCGGTTACCGCTGCCCACCTCAACACCCTGTATGGCGGGGATATCCGCGCCTTGGTGGCGGCCCTGGCCGATACCGGGCGGTTGAGCTATGCCAATATGGAGGGCCTGGCCCGCTGGCTGGATACCCGCGTGGCCGAAAGCCCGGAATACGATTACGATTGACCCACCCCCCGGCGGTATGTACCCCCCGGCGGGGGGCCGCCCCGCCGTAGGGCAGCCGGGCGGCAGGGCAGGGGGCTATTTCCATAACCGCTTGTACCGCAGCAAAGCCCCAAACGGAAAAACGCAGGCGGCAAGTGGCAAGCTGTAAAACGCAAACCGCAATTTTGTGCCAATATCTTGATTTACCCCCGCCAAAACGCTACAATAGTACCCAGTTATCCGAATTACGGTAAAGCAAAAAAACAAAAGCGTATAATCTTTTGTTTCGCATCCCGTGTATTCTTGGCCCGTATATTCTTGAATGGAAGGAAGTTTATCTATGGAGCAGGAGCAAAATCAACTTTCGCAGGGGAGTGTTTGTGTGCAGGGCGGCTATACCCCCGCCAACGGCGAGCCGCGCCAGATTCCCATCATCCAAAGCACCACCTTTAAGTACGATACCTCCGCCGAGATGGGCAAGCTGTTTGATTTGGAATCCAGCGGCTATTTTTATTCCCGCCTGCAAAACCCCACTTGCGACCATGTGGCCGCCAAAATTACCGCGCTGGAGGGTGGTACCGCCGGTATGTTGACCTCCAGCGGGCAGGCCGCCAACTTTTTTGCGCTGTTTAACATCTGCAACGCGGGGGACCATATTGTGGCCTCCAACTCCATCTACGGCGGCACCTTCAACCTGATTGAGGTTACCATGGCCAAAATGGGCATCACGGCCACCTTTGTGCCGCCCGATTGTACCGATGCCGAGCTGGATGCGGCTTTCCGCCCCAACACCAAGGCGGTTTTTGGGGAAACGATTGCCAACCCGGCCCTGACGGTGCTGGATATTGCCCGCTTTGCCGCGGCTGCCCACCGCCACCATGTGCCGCTGGTGGTGGATAATACCTTTGCAACCCCCATCAACTGCCGCCCCATCGAGTGGGGGGCCGATATTGTTACCCACTCCACCACCAAATACATGGATGGCCATGGCGGCACCGTGGGCGGTGCCATTGTGGATGGCGGCCATTTTGACTGGATGGCCAACGCCGATAAATTCCCCGGCCTTACCACCCCGGACGAAAGCTACCACGGCGTAACCTACGCCGAGCGTTTTGGCAAGGAGGGCGGCTTTATCACCAAGGCCACCGCCCAGCTGATGCGCGATTTTGGCTGCACCCAAAGCCCCATCAACGCCTATATGATCAATTTGGGGCTGGAAAGTTTGCATGTGCGCATGGCCCGCCACTGTGCCACCGGCCAGGCCGTGGCCGAATTTTTGGCGGCCCACCCCAAAATCCGCTATGTAAACTACTGCGGCTTGCCCGGGGATGCCTACCACGAGTTGGCCAAAAAATACCTGCCCAAGGGTAGCTGCGGGGTTGTAAGCTTTGGCGTTGTGGGCGGGCGCGATGCCGCCGCCGCCTTTATGGGCTATTTGAAGGTTGCCGCCATTGAAACCCATGTGGCCGATGCCCGCACCTGCTGCCTGCACCCCGCAAGCTCCACCCACCGCCAAATGAGCGAGGAACAGCTGCTTGCCGCCGGTGTGCAGCCGGACCTTGTGCGCCTAAGCTGCGGGCTGGAGGACGCGGAGGATTTGATTCGCGATTTAAGCCAGGCCCTTGATAAAATTTGAGAAATTTTGAAAAATACATTTTTAAAAATGATTTAAAAAATTGAAACCGACCGCCAACAGGGAGTTTGCCATGCCGCTGATTATACCGAAAGAACTACCCGCCTTTGAGGATTTAGCCACCGAAAATGTGTTTGTGATGCACCGCGAGCGGGCCAAAAGCCAGGAGATACGGCCCCTGCGCATCCTGATACTCAACCTGATGCCCACCAAAATTGTAACCGAAACCCAGCTTGCCCGGCTGTTGGCAAACAGCCCCTTGCAGGTGCAGCTTACCTTTTTGCAAACGGCAAGCCATACCGCCAGCCACACCCCCGAAGCGCATATGCAGGCCTTTTACAAAACCTTTGACGAGATAAAGGATAAGCGTTTTGACGGGATGATTATTACCGGTGCCCCCCTAGAGGATATGGACTATGAGCAGGTGGATTACTGGCAGGAGCTTTGCGGCATTATGGATTTTTCAAAAACCAATGTCTACTCCACCATCCACCTTTGTTGGGGGGCGCTGGCGGGGCTTTACTACCATTTTGGGGTGCACAAGGTGCATCTGCCGCAAAAAATGTTTGGGGTGTTCCCCCACCGGGTAACGCGGCCCGCCAACCCCCTGGTGCGCGGCTTTGACGAGGTATTTTACGCCCCGCACAGCCGCTGGGCCGGCCTTTCCCGGCAGGATATTGATGCCTGCGCCGATTTGCGGATGCTGGCCGAGAGCGATGTTGCGGGGCCGATGCTCCTCTCCACCGATTCGGGGCGGCAAATTTTTGTCATTGGCCACCCTGAGTATGATAAGTATACCCTGGATGCCGAGTACCGCCGGGATGTGGCGGCGGGCAAGGCCATTGGCGTGCCCGTACACTACTACCCCAACGATGACCCCACCCAAGACCCGGTGTTCTGCTGGCGGGCACACGCCCACCTGCTTTACACCAACTGGCTCAACTACTACGTTTACCAAAACACCCCCTACAACCTGGAACAGCTGGAAACGCTGGGGAACAGAACCGAATAAAAAAATAGCCGGGGGCTATTTTTTTAGCCAACTGCCCCGGTTGCCGCGTAGCGGCGAGGGGCAGGGCGAGTTTTAATAAGTTATTTTTTATTGCACAGCAATAAAAAATAATAAATAGCAAAATGCTTTTTAAAAACAGCAGAACAAAAACAGCAGGCGGCCCCGCCGGGGCCGCCTGCTGTTTGGCTATAAGGCTATCAAGGCTTTTTGGGCGGCGCTGCGCGCTGCCTTGGGCCGTTGGGCTAAGTGCATTTATTTCATCTTCCCAATAAATACTAGATAGGAGTAAAGGTAGAGCCACGCCACCCCCAAAAGCACCAGCGCGGGCAGTGCCAGGTTGATGATGGTGCTGCCCAACACGGCAGAAAGGGGGCCGCCCAACAAAAACAGGCCACCCATTGCCATAAACACAATGCCGCCCATCCGCTGGGTGCGCTGCCAGTTGTGTTCATCGTGCAGGGCCCAGGGCGTTTTTGCCCCCAGGGTGTAGTTCTGCTTGATTTGGGGCATATAGTTGCCCAGCACCAAAAATAGCACGCCCACCCCGGTGGTAATCAGCAGGGGCAGCACTTGGCCGTCAAAAATGCCCCAAACCGAAAATTCGGTCGCCCAGGAAACTGCCGCCATAAACACCACCAGCAAAATTTGCAGGATGGGCCAAGCCTTGCCGCTGCGGG
>JAQUSS010000096.1 GCA_028710135.1 Gemmiger sp.
GGTTCACCGATGGACTGTGCGGCAATGATGCCGACGGATTCGCCCAGGCGGACACAATCGCCGTTGGACATATTGGAGCCGTAGCAGCGGGCGCACACGCCAACATGGGCGCGGCAGGTCATAACGCTGCGAATTTGCAGCTCGGTGATGCCCGCCTTCTCAATCTTTTCGGCATCGAACATATCCATCATTTTGTCTTTGGATACAATCAGGTTGCCGCTGGCCGGGTCAACCACATCGTGGAGGGAGTAGCGGCCAATCAAACGCTCGGCAAAGCTTTCAATCGAGGCATTGCCCTCGCTGATTTCCCGCACCCAAATCCCCTCGCTGGGGTGGCAATCCTCCTCGCGGATGATAACCTCCTGCGAAACGTCCACCAGGCGGCGGGTCAAGTAGCCCGAGTCCGCGGTACGCAGAGCGGTATCGGCCAAGCCCTTGCGGGCGCCACGGCTGGAGATGAAATATTCGAGGATGTTGAGCCCTTCGCGGTAGTTGGCGCGGATAGGCATTTCCAGCGTTTTACCAGCGGTGTTGGCAAGCAAGCCACGCATACCGGCCAGCTGCTTAATCTGGTCCATAGAACCACGCGCGCCCGAGTCGGACATCATATAGATGGGGTTGCGCTGGGGGTGGGTTTTCAGGTTGGGAGAAAGTGCGTTCGATACCTGCTCGGTCGCATCCTGCCAAATTTCAACGGTTTTTTGGTACCGCTCGATATCCGAAATCAAGCCACGGTTAAAGTTCTTCATGACCTTTTCGATCTTTTTATCGGCGGCTGCCAGGATGTCGGGCTTCTCATCGGGGATGATGGCATCCGGCACGGCGACCGTGATGGCCGAAATGGTAGAATATTTGTAGCCCTGCGCCTTGATGGCATCCAGCATGACGGCGGTGGTTTTGGTGCCATGCTTGGTTAGGCAGCGGCTGATGATATCCGGCAGCTTCTTTTTGGTGACCTGGAAGCCAATCTCGTAGTCGAACTTGTGGGCGGGGTCGGTGCGGTCCACATAGCCCAAATCCTGCGGGATGGGGGTGTTGAAGATGATGTTGCCCACGGTGGTATCCACCAGGGCCGCTTGCTCCACCCCGTCAAAGGTCATGGTGCGGCGCACCTTAACCGGGGCTTGCAGGGTAACCGCGTGCTCTGCATAGGCCATCAAGGCCTCGGCCTCATCGCGGAAAATTTTGCCGTTGCCCTTGTCGTCCGGGTTGACCATGGTCAGATAGTAGCTGCCCAAAATCATATCCTGGGTAGGCACGGTAACCGGCTCGCCGTCCGAGGGTTTGAGCAGGTTGCCGGAGGCCAGCATCAGCATTTTTGCCTCGCGCTGGGCCTCGGTGGAAAGAGGCAGGTGAACGGCCATCTGGTCGCCGTCAAAGTCGGCGTTGAAGGGGGTGCAAACCAGGGGGTGCAGCTTGATGGCGCGCCCCTCCACCAGCACCGGCTCAAATGCCTGAATGCCCAAACGGTGCAAGGTAGGCGCACGGTTCAACAGAACCGGGTGGCCCTTGATTACGGTTTCGAGCGAATCCCAAACCTCGGGGCGGGCACGCTCCACCATCTTGCGGGCAGATTTGATGTTGTTGGCAGCGCCTTTTTCGACAAGGTCCTTCATAACAAAGGGCTTGAACAGCTCCAGCGCCATCTCCTTGGGCAGGCCGCACTGATACATTTTCAGCTCTGGCCCAACCACGATAACCGAACGGCCGGAATAGTCCACACGTTTGCCCAAAAGGTTCTGGCGGAAACGGCCCTGCTTGCCCTTGAGCATATCCGAAAGGCTCTTGAGGGCGCGGTTGTTGGGGCCGGTAACCGGGCGGCCGCGGCGGCCGTTATCGATCAGGGCATCCACCGCTTCCTGCAGCATCCGCTTTTCGTTGCGCACAATGATATCGGGTGCGCCAAGCTCTAAGAGCCGCTTCAGGCGGTTGTTGCGGTTGATAACCCGGCGGTATAGGTCGTTCAGGTCCGAGGTGGCAAACCGGCCACCATCAAGCTGCACCATGGGGCGCAAATCGGGCGGGATAACCGGAATGACGCTGAGAACCATCCACTCGGGGCGCTGCTCCGACAGGCGGAATGCATCCACGCACTCCATCCGCTTGAGCAGGCGAACCCGCTTTTGGCCGCTGGCAGTTTCCAGCTCCTCGTGCAGTTCCTTGGAGAGTGTATCAAGGTTAATCTCGGCCAGCAACTTTTGGACAGCCTCGGCCCCCATCGATGCCTCAAAGTTATCCTCAAACTTCTCCCGCATTTCCTTGTATTCGCGCTCGGTTAAAAGCTGCTTTTTTTCCAGCGGGGTAAAGCCGGGGTCGGTTACGATATAGTTGGCAAAGTACAGCACCTTATCCAACTGGCGGGGGCTGATGTCCAGCATCAGGCCGATGCGGCTGGGGATGCCCTTAAAATACCAAATGTGCGAAACGGGCGCGGCCAACTCAATATGGCCCATCCGCTCGCGGCGAACCTTGGCGCGGGTAACCTCCACGCCACATTTATCGCAAACTTTGCCCTTATAACGGATGCGCTTGTACTTGCCGCAATGGCATTCCCAGTCCTTGGTAGGTCCAAAAATGCGCTCGCAGAAAAGGCCGTCGCGCTCCGGCTTCAGGGTACGGTAGTTGATCGTTTCGGGTTTTTTGACCTCGCCGTAGCTCCAGCCACGGATTTGATCGGGGGAAGCAAGGCCAATTTTGATTGAATCGAACTCTTTATTATCCATTCAGCGAACCCTCTCATTTCACTAAAGACTCATGTGGCGGCCACAGCAGGGCAAATTGCACCTGGCAGGGCCGATGCGTCCGATGGCGGAACCTTGCGGTTACACGCCCTCGTCGGAATCGAACATGGAATCAATATCCGTCAACGAAACATCCGCAACGTCGGTTTCATCCTCCAGCTCGGAGTCAAAGCCTTCGTTGGCATCTTTCACGCTGTAATCTTCCTGCAGTTCGCTTTCGACCAACACATCATCGCCAACCTCGCGGGAGTCAAAGCTGGTGTCCTCGTCCTCAAATTCCTGGCGCATATCCACTTCATTGCCTTCGTGATCCTGCACCACCACATCCAGGCCCAGGCTCTGCAATTCTTTCAGCAGAACGCGGAAGCTCTCGGGGATGCCGGGCTTGGGAACATCCTCGCCCTTAACGATAGACTCGTAGGTTTTAACACGGCCCACCACATCGTCCGACTTTACCGTCAGGATTTCTTGCAGGGTGTAGGCAGCGCCGTAAGCCTCCAGCGCCCAAACTTCCATCTCGCCAAAGCGCTGGCCGCCAAACTGGGCCTTGCCGCCAAGGGGCTGCTGGGTAACCAAGCTGTAGGGGCCGGTGGAACGGGCATGAATCTTATCATCAACCAGGTGATGCAGCTTGAGGTAGTACATATAGCCAACCGTAACCTTGGAGGGGAACATTTCGCCGGTACGGCCATCGTAAACGGTGGTTTTGCCATCATCGGTCAGGTCAATTTTGCTAAAGTCCATCAGGTGGCCCTTCTCCCCCATCAGCCCATCCAGGTGTGTGGGGTAAGCGGGCGCTTCCTCGCCGTGCCATTTATCGCGGGCGGCGGCAAAGCAATCGCGGATATCCTCCTCGCCCGCGCCATCAAAGACGGGGGTTTGCACCTTCCAGCCAAGGGCCTTTGCCACATAGCCAAGGTTTACTTCCAGCACCTGCCCGATGTTCATACGGGAAGGAACGCCCAGGGGGTTCAAAACGATATCCAGCGGGGTGCCATCCGGCAGGAAGGGCATATCCTCCTGCGGAAGAATGCGGGAAACAACGCCCTTGTTGCCGTGGCGGCCGGCCATCTTATCGCCCACGCTGATTTTGCGCTTTTGGGCAATGTAGCAGCGGACGCACTGGCGAACCCCGGGCTGCAGCTCATCGCTGTTCTCGGGGGTAAACACCTTGACATCCACCACAATGCCGTACTCGCCGTGGGGAACGCGGAGGGAGGTGTCGCGCACCTCGCGGGCTTTTTCGCCAAAGATGGCGCGCAGCAGCCGCTCCTCGGCGGTCAGCTCGGTTTCGCCCTTGGGCGTAACCTTGCCAACCAGGATGTCCCCTGCCGTAACCTCGGCACCCACGCGGATAATGCCGCGGTCATCCAGGTCTTTCAGGGCATCGTCGCCCACGTTGGGGATATCGCGGGTAATCTCCTCGGGGCCAAGCTTGGTTTCACGGGCCTCGGTTTCGTACTCCTCAATATGGATGGAGGTGTATACATCCTCGCGTACAATCTTCTCGTTGAGAAGAACGGCATCCTCGTAGTTATAGCCCTCCCAGGTCATAAAGCCAACCAAGGCGTTTTTGCCCAGGGAAATTTCGCCGTTTTTGGTGGCGGGGCCATCGGCAATCACATCGCCGGCCTGGATGGTATCGCCCATCTGGACGATGGGGCGCTGGTTAACACAGGTGCCCTGGTTGGAGCGCATGAATTTAATCAGCTCGTAGGTGTCGGTGGAGCCATCCTCGCAGCGGATAACCACCTTCTCGGCATCCAGATACTCAACGGTACCGCCGCGTTTTGCAAGGATGCAAACGCCCGAGTCGGTCGCGGCTTTATATTCCATGCCAGTGGCCACAATCGGCTGCTGGGTAACCATCAGAGGCACGGCCTGCCGCTGCATGTTCGAGCCCATCAGGGCACGGTTACAGTCATCGTTTTCCAGGAAGGGAATCATGGCGGTTGCCACCGAAACCATCATGCGGGGCGAAACGTCCATGAAATCGACCTGGTCAACCTCAAATTCCTGAATATCGTTGCGGTGGCGACCCGAAACGCGGGTGCGAACAAAACGGTTGTTCTCGTCCAACTGCTCGTTGGCCTGGGCAACAACGTACTCGTCCTCCACATCGGCAGTCATGTAGACTACCTCGTCCGTAACCTGGCCGGTGGCCTTGTTCACGCGGCGGTAGGGTGCTTCCACAAAGCCATACTTGTTGATTTTGGCAAAGGTGGCCAGGTAGGAAATCAGGCCGATGTTGGGGCCTTCCGGCGTTTCAATGGGGCACAGGCGGCCATAGTGGGTATAGTGTACGTCGCGAACCTCAAACCCAGCGCGGTCACGCGAGAGGCCGCCAGGGCCCAACGCGGAAAGACGGCGCTTGTGGGTAAGCTCAGCCAGGGGGTTGTTCTGGTCCATAAACTGGGATAGCGGGCTGGAACCGATAAACTCCTTGATGGCAGCCACCACGGGGCGGATGTTGACAAGGTTTTGGGGGGTGATTTCGCCGGCATCCTGGTTTTGCAGGGTCATCCGCTCACGGATAACACGCTCCATGCGGGAGAAGCCGATGCGGAACTGGTTTTGCAGCAGTTCGCCAACGCTGCGCACACGGCGGTTGCCCAAATGGTCAATCTCATCGGTGGTGCCAATGCCATGGTCAAGCCCAAGCAGGTAGTTGACCGAAGCAAAGATATCGTCCACCGTGACGGTGCGGCTAATCAGGCTATCGTGGTTTTTGCGCAATAGCTCCTTCTGCTCCTCCGGGTCGGAGGTGGCATCCAGAATTTTGCGAATCTCGGCAAAGGAGGCGCGCTCGTTGATGCCGCACTCCTCCACATTAAAGCTAAAGAAGGGTTGTGCCGCCACGCAGCCGTTGGATACAACCACAACATTGGTCGGCTCCTCGGCCTTGGTTTCCTCCAACACTACCACACGGGTAACGCCGGCAGCATCAATTGCCTCCGCCTTTTCGCGGTTAATTTTCTCGCCCTTGGCAACCAGCAGCTCGCCGGTCAGGGGGGCAACCACATCCTCGCCGGCGCGGAAGCCCGCAATACGGCGGGCCAGCCCCAGCTTTTTGTTCATTTTATAGCGGCCAAACCGCGCCAAATCATAGCGGCGGGGGTCGAAAAACAGGGTATCCAGGTGGCTGCGGGAGCTTTCGACCGTCGGCGGCTCACCGGGGCGCAGCTTGCGGTAGCATTCCAGCAAGCCTTCCTCGGTGGAGTGGGTGGTATCCTTCTCCAGCGTGGCGTTGATTTTGGGCTCGCTATCGCCAAAGAACTGCTTAATCTGTTCATCGGTGCCAAGGCCCATGGCCCGCATCAGCACCGTGACAGGCAGCTTGCGGTTTTTATCGATGCGCACATAGAAGGCATCGATAGAATCCGTTTCATATTCCAGCCATGCGCCGCGGTTGGGGTTCATGGTGGCGGTAAACAAATCTTTGCCGGTACGGTCCTTGCTGGAGCCATAGTAGACACCGGGGGAACGCACCAACTGCGAAACGATAACGCGCTCGGCACCGTTGGAAATAAAGGTGCCGGAATCGGTCATGAGCGGAAAATCGCCCATGAAAATTTCTTGTTCCTTAACTTCTCCGGTTTGCTTGTTCAGCAAACGGGCAGTGACATAGAGCGGCGCCGCATAGGTAGCGTCGCGCTCTTTACACTCTTTAATGGTATATTTCGGGTGCTTGTCCAACCGAAAATCAATAAAATCCAGCACCAGGTTCCCGGTATAATCCTCAATGGAGGAAATATCGTGGAACACCTCCCGCAGGCCCTCGTTCAAAAACCACTGATACGAGTTCTTCTGAATCTCGATCAGGTTGGGCATCCCAATGACCTCGTCGATGCGGGAAAAGCTCATTCTGGTAGTTCTGCCGTTTTGTACGGGCTTGACCTTTACCATAAAATGCGACCACTCCTATTCTCAAAATTGACGAAAGCGACTTTTTCGGCCCCGCCAGAAAGGCAAATCTTCGGCGTTTTTAACAAACTTTCAGATTTGGCTTTGGTGGCTTACCGCCGTTAGGGCGCTCTATTCCATTTTTTGATACTAGGCAAGTATACGGCATTTAACCTGCATTGTCAAGCCTTTTCGGGCACCTTTTTCACTTTTTTGTATTTTGGGTGATACGCCCGGGTGTGTGTAACCTATTTCCCACTTTTGGCCGGGTGCGGCCCAAAAAAAGCCCTTGACAAATCCGCATCCACCAAGCGGTATGGTCATTTTGGCAATATCCACCAAAAACGTGCGCAGTACCGTGGGGTTGACAAATTTGTTTTTTGCCGCTCTCCCCCCTTGCCGCCCACCGCTTCGGCGGTGTTGCCCGAACGTGCCGTATAGCACAAGGGCCCGCCACACCTTTGCAGGCAGGCCCCCCTTGCCTGCGGGCCAAACCACAATACCCCCCTGTGGGCGGAGTTTTGTGTTACTCCAGCTACAGAGGGGTATTTTTTATGGCAGCATTTGCGCGGATTTATCGCGTATTTACCGTAGAGGGGGTGTTGCCTACGGGGCCATCAATCCAAGAAGTCCCGCAGCTTTTTGCTGCGGCTGGGGTGGCGGAGCTTGCGCAGGGCCTTGGCTTCAATTTGGCGGATGCGCTCGCGGGTAACGTTAAATTCCTTGCCCACTTCCTCCAGGGTGCGGGGGCGGCCATCCTCCAGCCCAAAGCGAAGGCGAAGTACCTTTTCCTCGCGGGGGGTCAGGGTTTTCAGCACCTCTGCCAGTTGCTCTTTCAGCAGCGTTTGGCTGGCAGCCTCGGCGGGAACCGGGGCCTCATCGTCGGGGATAAAATCGCCAAGGTGGCTATCCTTCTCCTCACCGATGGGGGTTTCGAGGCTGACGGGTTCCTGCGCCACCCGCATAATTTCGCGCACTTTATCCACCGGCATATCCAAACGCTCGGCAATCTCATCAGCGGAAGGCTCGTGCCCGTTCTCGTGCAAGAGCTGGCTGGATACCTTTTTCACCTTGTTGATGGTTTCCACCATATGCACCGGGATGCGGATGGTACGGGCTTGGTCGGCAATGGCGCGGGTGATGGCCTGGCGAATCCACCAGGTTGCATAGGTAGAGAACTTAAAGCCCTTGGTATGGTCGAACTTTTCAACCGCCTTGATAAGGCCGAGGTTCCCCTCCTGAATCAAATCCAAAAACTGCATTCCGCGGCCCACATACCGCTTGGCGATGGATACCACCAGCCGAAGGTTGGCCTCCGACAAGCGCTGCTTGGCACGGTCGCCACGGGGGCCGCCGCCCTTGATATCCAGCGCCAGGCGCACCTCCTCCTCCGAGGATAACAGGGGCACCCGGCCAATCTCCTTGAGGTAAACCTTCACCGGGTCGTCAATCGAAACGCCCTCCGCCGAAAGGGTATCCTCAAATTCATCTACGTGTTCCTCGGTGATGGTAACGGCATCGGCCACCGCCTCATCCGGCTCATCGTCCACAATCTCAATGCCGTGGCCCTCCAGCGATTCATACAGCTTTTCAAGCTGGTCAACGTCAAAGGCACTTTCCTCCATTGCGTCGTTAATTTCGCGGGTGGTCAGCTTGCCGTTGCGGCGGCCATTTTCAATGAGTTCGTGAATCACGTTTTTCTTTTCTGCCATAAGTAGTTCTCCTTTGGTTTTATTCTGCCCTATATTCGGTATTTTAGCAACGTGCTTTGCGGCTATTCCTCCGCCTTTGGCGGGGCTTTTTCCCGCTTGAGGGCGGCAATGTAGCTTTCCAGTTCATCGCCGGTCATCTTGGCGGCCTCGGTGCTTTTGGGCACCGCCTTGCGCACACGGCCAAGGTACATATCCACATCCTGCGCGGTTAGGGTAAGCTCGCCGTTTTGGGCAAGCACCTGGGCAACCTGTGCCCGTTCCTCCGCCGTTAAAAAGGCGGCAAGGCCGGTTAAATTGGGTTCTATCGCATGGTCGGCACAGCGGTAAACGGCCTCGATGGCGTGGCGTATCTCGGGCAGAACCAAATCCTCCAGGTTCAGCCTTTCCCGCACGTAGGGGATCAGCGCCTTATCCTTCACAATGGCGGCCAACAGCTGCCGCCCCGCGCTGGCTGCGCCCAGGGCCGCATCGCCGCCTTTATCGTAGGGCACCTTGAAGGATGCTGCAATGCCCTTGGTGGCAAGGTTGCTTTGCTCTTTTTTGATTGCCTTGCGCCCCGCCGCGCGCACGGCGGTTTCCAGCTGGTTTAAGATGGCCGTTTTGGTAACGCCGGTTTCGCCCGCAATCCGCCCGGCGTAAACATCCCGCGCGGTGGGGCTGACATGGCCCGCCAGTATCTGGATGGCCTGGCGGATATATTCCAGCCGGCCATCATCGGTGGCCAAGTCGTACCCAGCCTTGGCCTTGCTTAGCGCAAACTCAACCGGGTTGGCGGTGCCGTTTAGCAGGGCCTCAAACCGGTCGTGCCCATATTTTTTGATAAATTCGTCCGGGTCTTTGGCACCCGGGATGCTCAAGACCGAAACCTTGACCGCACTGCCCGAAAATAGCCCCAGGCTGCGCTGGGTGGCTTTTTGGCCGGCCTCGTCCGAATCGTAGCTGAGAATCACCTCATCGGCATACTCGCCAATCAAATGTACCTGTTCGGGGGTAAGGGCGGTGCCGCAGGCACAAACGGCGGTATCAAACCCGGCAACGTGCATACTGATAACATCCATGTACCCCTCGCACAGGATATACCGCTTGTTGGGAGATTTTTTGGCCACATTCAAGGCAAATAAGGTGCGGGATTTTTTGTAAACCAGCGTTTCGGGGCTATTGATGTATTTGGGCTTGGTATCATCCAGCACACGCCCGCCAAACGCGATGATGTTGCCCCGGATATCAATGATGGGCACCATGACCCGGTGCCGGAAGATATCGTACAGGTTGCCCTTGGCACTCCGCTTGATAAGGCCCGAGGTTTCCAGTTCCTCCTCGGCAAAGCCGCGGTGCTTTAGGTAATGCAGCAGCCCGTTAAAGCTTTCGGGGGCGTAGCCCAGGCCAAATTTGCGGATGGCCGCATCCGAAAGCCCCCGCTTTTGCTTCCAGTACCGGCGTGCCTCCCCCGCCTCAGGGGTTTGGGCGTTAAGCTGCTCAAAAAAATAGCGGGCGGCGCAGCGGTTAATTTCCAGCAGGCGGCTGCGGGCACGGCCCTCTTTCTCGTCCTCCTCGGGCAGGGGCATCCCCGCGCGGGAGGCCAGCGCTTTAACGGCTTCCACATAGCCCAAATTGCTGATTTTGCGCAC
>JAQUSS010000006.1 GCA_028710135.1 Gemmiger sp.
AGGGTCGGCCACCATGTATGGTGGCCCTACGGAATTACGGCATGAATTTGGGGGTTACACCGTGGGGGCCAACGCGCCCTGGCAAAATTTGTGCCGCCTACCACATGGGGGCCTCCGTAGGGGCACGATACATCGTGCCCGCCCAATGGGGGTGACGAGGTTTGGCATGAATCTGCCCCCCCATCCGCCTGCTTACGAACATCGGTAAGCAGGCTTTTTCTTTTGCCGGGGTCACGCGCTTTTTTAAAGTGTTTGCCGGGCATTCCCTTGACTTTCATTTTTCGTATGGTATAATTCTACCTAACGGTAGGTAGAATATTGTGATGGAGGAACGTTGCCATGGATAGCAAGGATAACGCCACAAAAAAACGAATCCTGGAGGCTATGTGTACGCTGGTGGCACAGCGGGGGTACGATAAAGCCTCCATCGGGCAGCTTGCGGATGCCATTGGCATCAAAAAAGCCTCGGTGTATTACTACTTCAAATCCAAAGAGGAAATTTTTTTAAGCCTCGTTTCCGCACTTTACGAGGATGACTACCTGCAAAGCCCGCTGCTTTTGCAGCCGGATATCGACGCCCCCGGCTTTCAGGCCGAATTGCTGCATTTTGGCGATGCGCTGATTGATTCCTATTTTGAAAACCCGGATATCCGCAAGGTGTATGCGGAAATTGATTTGCAAACCACAAGGATTCCGGCGCTGAAAGAATTTGTTTATGCGGCGAACGAGCGGCTCAACCAATTTCTTTTGCGGTGCATGGCGCAGGGCGTTGCCATCGGCGCATTTCCGCAGGATTTTAATGCAGCGGTCAACGCCGAGCTTTTGTACACGCTGCTGGTCGGGATCGATGCCGCCATTTTGTATGACCTACCCATTGATACAAAGGCCGTGTGGCGCGAGGCAATTTTGAAGCTATTTATACGAAAGGATTCCCGGTAAAGTATGACAGAACGTCAGTTTGCAACACTTCCTATCAAAAAAGTGTTCTTTTATTTAACGATTCCCAGCATTTTAAGCATGGTGTTTTCCTCCGTGTATATGATGGCGGACGGCATTTTTGTCGGCCGCTTTATCGGCTCCCAGGCGCTGGCGGCGGTAAACCTTGTCATGCCTATCATGACGATTGTGCTGGCGCTGCCCAACATGGTTGCGGTTGGCTCCTCGGTCAAGGTGTCCACCGCGCTGGGGGAGGGCGCGGTGGAAAAGGCAAAGCGCTTGTTTTCGGCCAGCGTCCTGATGGTGGTTGGCACCGGGCTTGTGTTCACGCTGCTGGGCATTCTTTTTCTCAAGCCGCTCATCTACATGGCCATCCAAGACGCGGCCCTTGCGGCCTTCGCCTACGATTACGCGCGCTTTTTTGTTTATGGCCTGCCGTTTATTATGCCCTTGTTTGCCATGGATAACTTTTTGCGCGTTTGTGGCAAAGCAAAATACAGTATGTGCGTAAACGTGGTGGTTTCGGTGCTAAATATTGCGCTGGACTGGTTTTTTATTGTGCGGCTTGGCTTGGGAATCGAATTTTCGGCAATTTCCAGCGTCATCAGCATGATGCTGGGCTCAGTGTTTTGCTTTGCGCCGTTTTTTACCAAAAAAATGACACTGCATTTTGCAAAGCCGCAGATATCCGCAAAAGAGGTTGTGGGCATTTTGTACAACGGCAGCTCCGAGTTTTTTAGCGGGGTTGCCGGGTCCTTTCTTGCAACGGTCATCAACGGTTTTCTGCTGGCCCTTGGCGGCGCAACGGCCGTGGCAAGCTATGGCATTGTCATGTACATCGACACGCTGCTGGTTGGCGTGTTGTACGGCGTTTTGGACGCAATACAACCGGCGGTCAGCTACAATTTGGGCGCCAAGGAAATTGGCAGAACCTTCTCCTTTTTCAAAATTTCCAGCATCACAACCGCGGCGGTATCGCTGGTTTGCATGGTGGGGATTCTGGCTTTCCCCGATGTTTTGGCCGGTATCTTTGCAAAGGGCGGCGACAAAGAGGTGACGGAGATGACGATTGCCGCGCTGATTCTCTTCGCGCCCTCCTACCTGTTCACCTGGTACAACATGGTAACCAGCGCCTTTTTAACCGCCATGGACCGGCCCAAAGAATCGATGCGGATTATGGCGTTTCGGGCCATTCTGTTCCCGCTGCTTTGCCTGGTTTTGCTCACCTTGTTTATGGGCGTTTACGGTGTGTTTTTTGCAGCAACCCTCTCCGGTGGCCTCACGTTTATCGCCGCGGTGGTCATCTGGAATAAATCGGCCCGACAACTGCGCGGCGTATCGGGGTGAAATTGGCACCACGCCCGTGGTGGGGCACAAATTTGCACCGCGCCCGGGTCGCGGGCCAAACCCGCACCAGGCACCACGCCGGGGGTGCGGCCACCATGTATGGTGGCCCTACGGAGGTTGTGGCCATGGTGAAATTGGCACAGCCCGCCATATAGAGGCCTCTGTAGGGGCACGATGTATCGTGCCCGCCCAATGGGGGTGACGGGGTTAGGAAAAAATTGTGCCGTGCGCCGTATGATGGCGAAATTTGCGCCACGCGCCTGTGTCGCGACAACCCCCGCACCATGCGCCATGCGGGGGGGGGCGGCCACCATGTATGGTGGCCCTACGGAGGTTGTGGCGGGGGCAAGGCACCATGGTAAAATTGGCACCGCCCGCCAGACGGGTTGCGGCGAAAATGTTTGCGGGTGGCCCGGTGCAATGCCCACAAGGGCCTGCAACCGCCTGCATAAAAAAGGTCGAACAGAATTCCCAAAAGGGTTTCCTGTTCGGCCTTTTTGCTGTAAAATCCGCCACCACACAGGGGTGGGCGGCGGCCTCCGTAGGGGCACGATACATCGTGCCCGCCCAATGGGGGTGACGAGGTTAGGAAAAATTTGCGCCGCGCCTGTGTTGCGGCAACCCCCGTACCATGCGCCATGCCGGGGGGCGGCCAACGCGCCATGGCTTTGCCCCGCCACATGGGGTTGCGGCCAAAATGTTTGCGGCCAAAATGTTTGCGGGTGGCCCGGTGTGATGCTTTAGTTCCCTGCCAGGGCGGGCAGTACGCCGGCGGCTTTTAGGGCGGATAGGATGCGGGGGGTGGCGGCATCGCCGTGGTGGCCGCACAGGGAGATGGCGGGCTTGGTTTTGCCGTGGAAATCGCTGCCGCAGGTTACAAGCAGGCCGTGCGCCTGCGCAAACGCGTCAAAATGCGCGGCTTCGGCTTCGCTGTGGTAGGAGGAGTAGGCCTCGATGCCGTCGATGCCGGTGGCGGCAATTTGCGCAAGCAGGGCATCGTCGCCCTGCAAATTTTGGCCGGGGTGGGCCAGCACCGCAATGCCGCCCGCGCGGTGGAGCAGCGCCACTGCCGCCTCCAGCGAGATATAGCGGATGGGCTGGTAGGCGGGCTTGCCCTGCGAAAAATAGTCCCAGTAAAAATTGACAAAGGGGTTATCGGCCCGCTTGCCGCCGGGCAGGTAGGGACGCAAAATTTCGTGCTGGGGGGTATCGGTGCGCGCAAGGTAAATTTCCGCAATCTGTTCGCCGGTTATCCCGCTGCCGTTGGTGGCGGTGGCCAGCGCCTCGGGGGGGAGGGGGATGCCGGTAACCTGTTCAATTTGGGCGATTTTTTGGGCGGCGGCGCGTTGCTCCTGCCCAAGAATATCGGCCTCAATCTCGGCAAAAATTGGCATCGTATCGTCAAAATGGTAGCCAAGCAGGTGGAGGTTGTGCCCCGCGTAGGTGCAATCCAGCTCCACGCCGGAAATGGCCACCACCCCAAACTGGGGGGCCAGGGTTAGCGCTTCGGGCAGCGCGCGCACGGTGTTATGGTCGGCAATGGCGAGATAGGTTGCCCCCGCCCCTTGGCACCGGCGCAAAATTTCAGCAACCGGGAATTCGCCATCGTCGCTGTACAGGGTATGGACGTGCAAATCTATTTTTTCGCCGCCGCCGTTGGTGGGGCCTGCCCCCGGCATTTGCCGGGCGGGGCCGGTTGGGTTCGCATACATGGAATCGGTGGCCATAGGTACAACCTCGTTTCATGTTTTTTGTGTGGTGTCGGTGGGCGGGGCGGGGGCAAGGCACCATGGTAAAATTGGCACCGCCCGCCACAGGGGGGCCTCTGTAGGGGCACGATATCTCGTGCCCGCCCAATGGGGGTAACGGGGTTAGGCAAAACGGGCCACGCGCCGTATGGGGGGCAAAAATTACGCGGTGCGCGTGTCGGGGATGAAATTTGCGCCGTGTGCCGTATCAAGGCAAAATTTGCGCCGTGCCTGTGTTGCGGCAACCCCCGCACCGCGCGTCGCGCCCGGGGGGCGGCCACCATGTATGGTGGCCCTACGGAGATTGCGGTGGGCACCATGGTAAAATTTGCACCGCCCGCCATATGGGGGCCTCTCTGTAGGGGCACGATACATCGTGCCCGCCCAATGGGGGTGACGAGGCCTGGAAAAACGGGCCACACGCCGTATTGGGGCGGAATTTGCGCCGTGCCTGTGTTGCGGCCTCCCTGCACCGCGTGTCGCGCCCTGGGGGCGGCCACCATGTATGGTGGCCCTACGGAGGTTGCGGCGGGCACCATGGTAAAATTGGCCCCGCCCGCCCTGTGGTATTCCGTCATGAATCGGGGGCTCCATCATGTCGGCCACCGCGGCCGGTTATTTATCGGCTCCGGCCAGCTTTTCCTCCGCCTCGGTTACCACATCGTCGTAATGCTCGATTTTGGTGTTTAGCCGGGCCAGAATGCGCTGCATTTCCGCCATGCGGGCAAGAAGCTGCTCGCGCTGCTCCACCAAAATTTGTTTGCGGGCGGCGTGGGTGGCATCGCCCTGCTGAAACAGGGCCACATACTCAATCAGCGCCTCCACCGGGATGCCGGCGCTGCGCATACACTTGATAAATTCTACCCAGCCGCAGTCATTTTCCGAATAATCGCGGATGCCGCCCCCGGTTCGCCCCACGGGGGGCACCAGGCCAATCCGCTCGTAATAGCGCAGGGTATCGGCGGTTAAGGCGTACTTTTTGCTCACCTCGGCAATGGTCATGGCGTGTACCCTCCCTTGTTTTTATACCTGCTTGCCCATCTCGTAGGCCTGTTGCAGGGCGGGGCTGTTTTGAATTTCGCCCACCTGCCATACGCCGGTGCCGTACACAATGCCTTTTTCGTGCGCGTTGGGCAGGCAATCGGCGGTAAAACCGCGGAAACCGCTGATGGTCCGCTGCATGGCGGCGGCATCGGTATCGGCGGCGGTTACAATAAAGTAAAAATCCTTGCCCGCAATCTCCTGGTAGCGGGGCACGGTGCGGTCAATCATGGTTTTCATCTGGCCGTCCATGGTGTAAAAATAAACCGGCGTTGCCAGCACAATCACATCGGCCTGCACCAGCTTTTCAAGAAGCGCGGCCATATCGTCCCGCTGCACACATTGGTGGGTGGTGTTGCAAACGCCGCAGCCGGTGCAATAGTTGATTTTTTGGCTGCGCAAAAACACCTTTTCGGTGTCGTGCCCGCTCTCGCTTGCGCCCCGGATAAACGCATCGCACAGGGTATCGGAGTTGCCGCCCTTGCGGGGGCTGCCGGAAATGACAAGAACCTTTTTACGCATGATAAAATTCCTCAATTCTTTTTATTATATTTTAAAATGTAGGAGCGCGTGGCCCGGCCCCCCCGCCGGTTGCCGGGCAGGCAAGGGCAGGGCGGTGGGGCGTTGGGGCGCTGGGGCGCTGGGGCGCTGGGGCGTTGGGGCGTTGGGGATGGCCCCTTCTGCGCCCCCCAATAGGCACCCAAAATATACGCCCTAAAATAAGTGCCTAAAATAGGCATGGATACGATAGGTATACCGCTAGTATACCGCACGGCGCGGCTATTTGCCAGCGGCAAAATCGGTGGAGGCCGCCAGGGCGTTTTGCGTCAGGGGCATGGTTTTCTCCTTTCCGTTTTCATTCGGGGTGTGCGGCCAGGGCGTTATAATCCGCGCTGTTTAACGGCTCACACCATTCGGTGGTGGCGCCTGCGGCGGGGGCCGCAATGGCCAGGTGCGCAAAGCAGCAATCTTCTGCCGCGCCGTGCCAGTGCTTTACCTCCGGCGGGATGTGTACCACGTCCCCGGCGCGCAGCGCCCGCGCCGGTTCGCCCCATGCCTGGTACCAGCCCCGCCCGCCGGTCACCAGCAAAATTTGGCCGCCCTTGTGGTGGATGTGCCAGTGGTTGCGGCAGCCCGGCGCAAAGGTTACGTTGGCAATGGACACCCCCTCGCGCTCGGTGGAAAGGGTGTGCAGGTAGCTGGTGCCATCAAAAAATGCGGCGTAGGCGGTATTTTCGCCGCCGGTTGGGAAAATAAATTGCTCCATATTCATGTCCATATAAGTTGCTCCTTTCATCGGTACGCTTTTTCAAAAATTGCGGCACATTCTGCGTCCGAGAGCGGCACGCGGTCGCACGCAAACAGGCCGCCCATGGTGGCGCGGGCGTTTTGCGCCAGGGCCATGCACTCGGCTTTGGCAATGCCGTAGTCAGACATTTTTAGGTTTGCCACCCCGCAAGCCTGTTGTAGGTTTACAAGCGCGGTGATAAAATCCATCGGGGCGGCGGCATCGGCCATGCCTAGCGCCCGGGCCATTTTCACAAAGCGTTCATCGCAGGCGTGCTTCTCGATAAAATGGGTGTAGTACGCCTGCGAGAGCATAATCAGGCCCGCGCCGTGGGGGAGGTTGGGGTGGTAGGCGCTCATAGCGTGCTCCATAGAATGCTCGCTGGTGCAGGAGCCGACCACCATCGAATAGCCGGATAGGGTGTTTGCAAAGGCCATCTGCGCCCGCGCTTCGGCATCATCGCCGTTTTGAACGGCGCGGGGCAGGTATTTGCCCACATTCTCAATGGCGGCCAGGCCTACCAGTTCGCTCATCGGGTTGGCGGCGGCGGAAATATAGCCCTCCGTGGCGTGGAATAGGGTGTCAAAGCCCTGGTAGGCCGTGAAGGCGGGCGGCACGGTGCGCATCAGCTCGGGGTCCACAATTGCCAAAACCGGGAACAGGCTATCCATGCCGCCGCAGCCGATTTTCTCGTGGGTTTCGGGGTTGGTAACAACGCCCCAGGCATCCACCTCACTGCCGGTGCCCGCGGTGGTGGTGATGGCAATTACCGGCAGCGGGGGGTGAACAAGCGGCTGGTTCCCCCCGGTGGCACCCGCCACGTAGGCCCAAAGGGGGCCGGGCTGGGGCGCGGCCATGGCAATCACCTTTGCGGCATCCAGCACCGAGCCGCCGCCCAGGGCCACCACAAAATCGCAGCCATTTTCCCGGGAAAAGGCGGCCCCTTCCTCCACCGTTGCTTTTTGCGGGTTGGCGCCGATTTTGCCAAACACCACGGCCTGTGCGCCCGCCAGGGCAAGCTGCTCTAGCGTGCGGTCAAGCGCGCCGCTTGTGCGGGCCGATTTGCCGTTGGAAATAACCACCAGCGCCTTTTTTCCCGGCATGGCCTGGGTGTGCAGGGCCGATAACTGCCCGGCCCCAAATAAAACCCGTGTGGGTAGGTATACCTGAAAATTCATCAATGCTACACTCCTTTTTGTGCCCGTGCAGGGCGGTTGCTTCGGCTGTACCAAGAGGATAACACCTGGAGTGAACTCGAAGTCAAGCCCTTTTTTTGAATTTTTTGAAAAAGAGGTGGCCAAGCATCACCGCGACACCCGATTTTTCCCGGGCCACGTTGGCCGCCACGATGATCAATCATCACCGCAACCCGTAGGGCCACCATACATGGTGGCCGCCCCCCGGCGTGGTGTGCGGTTTTTGGGTTGCCGAGGTGCGGCGGGCGGCCGTTCGGGCATGGTGGGTGGTGGCGATTTTGCCCCAACACGGGCGCGGTGCCGGTTTTTGCCAGGCCCCGTTACCCCCATAGGGCGGCCACCATATATGGTGGCCCTACAGAGGCCCCGCACCTCATAGGGCGGTGGCAATTTTCCCATGGCACATTGGCCGCCACGGAGGCCAATCATCACCGCAACCCGTAGGGCCACCATACATGGTGGCCGCCCCCCGGGCGGTGTTGTGGTTTTGGGGGTTGCCGGGGTCCGGCGGGTGGCCGTTCGGGCATGGCGGGTGGTGCCGATTTTGCCCCAACATGGGCGCGATGCCGGTTTTTACCGGGCCCCATTGGCCGCCACGGAGGCCAATCATCACCGCAACCCGTAGGGCCACCATACATGGTGGCCGCCCCCCGGCGGTGTTGTGGTTTTTTGGGGTTGCCAGGGTCCGGCGGGTGGCCGCCTGGGCATGGCGGGCGGTGCCGATTTTGCCCAGACACGGACGCGGTACAAATTTTATGCCCCAACATGGGTACGGTGCCGTTTTTGCCAGGCCCCGTTGGCCGCGTAGGGCGGCCACCATATATGGTGGCCCTACGGAGGCACCCCCGCTTCCCTCCCCCCCCTACACCAAAAATAAAAAAATGTGACATTTTGGGGCGTTTGGGGGTATCCTTGTCAGAACCGGTTCCCGAAGGAGGTAATTGCAATCGACAATGCAGAATTTGAAACCTTGATGCAAACGTACCAGGATGTAATCTGGCGGGTGGCCCTCAACTATACCAAAAACCCAACCGATGCCGAGGATGTGGCGCAAAACACCTTGCTGCGCATCTACCGCGCCAAAAGCACCCCGCCGCTTGGCGATGCGGCACACCTGCGCTACTGGGTGCTGCGCATTGCGGTAAACGAGAGCAAACGCTGGCTGGCGGCGCCCTGGCATATCCACCGACAACAAAGCCTGCCGCTGCCGGAGGAACTGCCCGCCACCACGGGCATGACCACGCGCGAGCAGACGCTGTATGCCGCGCTGGAAACCCTGCCCGCAAAGTATCGCATTACACTGTACCTATTTTATTACGAAGATTTGCCCGTGAAAGAGATTGCGGCGCTGCTCAACATTTCCGCCACGGCGGTCACCACCCGCCTTGCGCGGGGGCGGGGCGCGCTCAAGGCCCATTTGGAAGGAGTTTTTTTCGATGTGTGAAGAATATGTAACCATGAACCAAAAGCTGCGCGCGCCGTCAACGCTTGGCGGCCGGGTGCGCCGCAAAATCGAAGCGCCCCGCCGCCCGGCACCCCGCGCGCGCATACCGGCCACCATTTTGGCAACCTGCTGCCTGGCGCTGGCGCTGGTTGGGGCCGGGATGTATTTTAAAACAACGCACACCGTTTTTGGAACGTCCGTGCAGGAAAGCGTCCCCCTGCAAGAAAAGCTGAACGGCACGACCGAAATTTGGAGCACCCGGGATATGAACCTGCCGGAAGGCACGGTGGGCTATTTTATTTTGGGCTCGCTGGGCGAGGCGGACACGCTGAACAGCGGCCTGCTGCTCATGCAGGATGGCCGGGTTTTGCTGCGCCAGGCCGGGCAGGAGGATGAAAGCATCGGCGGCGCATTCACCGCGCTGCCGCCCGAAACCTTCCGCTATGCCCCCCGCGATAGCCATGGCGCGACCGACGCGGTGGCAACCGGCACCGCCCTGGCGCAGTATTGCTTTACCTGCACGGTGAATGACGAGGCGCGCGCCGTCACGCTGACCCGCCTGCGCGACGGCAGCGGCTACATCGGCTACGCGGTTCAGTACGAAGGGATGGACGGCGTGGGCATTTTGTATGACCCACAAACCTTTAATGCCGGCTGCGCCATGGATTATGCCCTGGGGTTTTCCGGGGGTAAAAAATAGCCCGCGAGGGCGCTTCCGCGCGGTAGCTGCGCCCCGGTGCCGGTTCCGGCAGTGCTTTTGCGGTGTGGCTTGTAATGAAAATAGGGATATGCTAGAATGGCCTCAACCGAAAAAGCAGGGGGTACAAAAAGTACCCAAAATGCGGAAAAGAGGAAATGAAAATGCGGGTGTTGTTTCAGGGCGATTCGATTACCGATGGCGGTTGGGTGCGCAACGCGGACCCGAACCACTTGATGGGGCAAAGCTATGCCTACCTGGTGGCTTCGCGGGTGGGCTTTCTGGCGCCGGAAAAGAACCACGAATTTTTTAACCGCGGCATCAGCGGCGATAGCTGCGCCAAGATGGGCGGGCGCTGGCAGGAGGATACGCTGGATTTGAAGCCGGATATCCTCAGCATTCTGGTGGGCATCAACGATGTGGGCATCGAGGCCAACAGCCCGCGCGAGCTGGCCTACCACGGGATGCGGGGGATGTACGGGTACCTGCTGAACGAAACCTTGCAGGTGCTGCCGAAGGTGCGGCTGGTGATGATGGAGCCCTTCTTTTTGGATAGCGGCAATATGGAGCGTGCGCGCTTTGCCCGGATGGAGGAAGGCTTGCAGGATTACCGCCGCGATGTTCGGGAGCTGGCGGAGCAATATAACGCGGTGTTTGTGCCGCTGCAAAGCCGGTTTGAGGCGGCGGCAAAGCGGATGCCCGCAAACTACTGGCTGTGGGATAGCGTACACCCCACCTACGCGGGCCACGGCCTGATAGCAGATGCCTGGCTGGAAAAAGCAGGCGATTTGCTGCTAAAATAATTCCCAGCCCGTGGGGCATTTAAAGCAGCAATTTAAAGCAGAAAAAGAAAAGGCGAAAAAGGCCCCAAAAGGCAAAAAAGCAAAATGAAAAAGAGATGCCCTCTCCAATTGTTGGAGAGGGTACCTCTTTTTTGGGGTGTGTTTGCCTGGCCCCCGGCGGGCCTTGCAACGGCGGCGTGGCGGCCTAGCGGGTGTCGGCGCTACCGTTGTGCTTAAACTCGGTGACGGTACAGCCGTAATATTTTTTAAAGCTAAGGCTAAAATATTGCCCGTTGTTGTACCCGGTCAACTCGGCAATCTGGTAGCTTTTTAGGTCGGTGGTTTTCAGCAGCTCGGCGGCCTTTTCCATCCGAACCTGAATCAAATAATCGTACAGGTTGATGCCGTACTTCTCTTTGTACAGGCTGGTTAGGTAGCAGTGGTTGATGTTAAAATGGTTGGCAATGTTCAGCAGGGTCAGCTCCGGGTTGCTGTATTCGGCCTTGATGTACTGCTGTATCCGGGACATTAAATCGGTGATTTGGTTGTTTCTGGTTTTTTGGGCGGTTTGGTAGGAAAGGTAAAGGTCCTGTAGCTCTTGAAAATACAGGCCGTAAAAAAAGGCCCCATAAATATGCAGGTTTTCTTCCAACCAGGCGTTTAAGTGCGCCTGCATCTGCTGTAGCTTCAGCTGAAACGCCTTTTTATCGGCAGTATGGTTCGCTGTAAAAATAAAAAATAGCTGGGTGGTATCCAGGGGGACAAAAAAGCTACCGGGGAAGGCATCGTTCCACTGCTGGCAGCCCTGCTTCAGCAGTGCCATCAACCCCTGGGCGGTAATGGAATCAATGCTTTTTAAATCCACAAAGCCCACGGTACCAAAGCCGTTATCCAACCGCAAATCCAGCGCTTGGCACACCGATTGATCAATGCCGGTAAAGTTGTTGGTCATCAACTGGGAGATAAAGTGGCGGCAAATTTGGGGGTACCGCTGCTCCAGCACATAGGTGGTCTTTTTTTCCTGCTTGATCAGGCATTCGGCTTTTTTTAAAACATCAATCAGGGTTTGGGTCATCACCGGCTTGGTAAGGTAATCGATTGCGTTTAATTTTAGGGCCTGCTGCGCATACTCAAAATCTTTATAGCCGGAAAGAAAGATGAATTTTACGCTGGGGTAATAATCCTTGGCGATAATGGCCATCTGGATCCCATCCATCACCGGCATTTTAATGTCGGTTAGAATCACATCGGGTTGGTGGGCCTGCATAAATTCCAGCGCATCCATCCCGTTTTTGGCGCAGTAGATTAGCTCCCACCCATACTGCGCCCAAGGGATGCGTTTTTCGATGTTTTTGCGCGCAATCACATCGTCGTCGTTAAATAAAATTTTCATCCTGTTCGCAAATCCCTCCTGGTCGTTCGTATTCCTTGGGTAGCAAAATGGTGACGGTGGTGCCTTGCTCCGGCGCACTTTCAATGCGCAAACCGTAGTCGGCCCGGTAGGTTAGCTGAATACGCGCGTGTACGTTTTTTAAGCCGTACAGCTTGCCTTTTTCAACGGGGTCGAATTTTAGGCACAGGTTTTCCTCAATCTGTTTCAGTGCGGGCGGCGGTATGCCAACGCCGTTATCGGCAATGGTAACAACCAGCCCCGCGTCCCCCTCCCGCACCTGAATCAGAATATGGCCCATTTTATCTTGCAGGGGGTGGATGCCGTGGTAGATGGCATTTTCCAAAATGGGCTGCAACAGCTTTTTGATGGTCACGCACTTTTTCAGGTTCTCGGGCAGGTCAATTTCATAGGTGAAATCCGCAAAGCGAATTTTCATCACCGATAGGTACATGGCAGCGTGGGTACACTCCTCCTCCAGCGTGAGGAAGGAGGCCCCCTTGCTTACCCCAATGCGGTAAAAGGTTGCAAGCGAATGGGTCATTTCCATGGCGCTATCCACCTCGCGCAGATCGCAAAGCTGGTAGATGGTATCCAGCGCGTTATATAGGAAATGCGGGTTGATTTGCTCGTACAAAATATTTAGCTCGGTGATGCGCCGCTCGTCCATCTCGTGGTTTAAATCGCGTATCAGGTGGCGGATATGGGCCAAAAAATTGTTGAGGGTTTGGTTGATGGTTTGAATTTCGCGGCTGCCCGAAACCTCAAACCGAACCCGCTTGGTTAAATCGTGCGGTTGCACCAGGCAGTTGTTCAGTTCAATCAGCGGTTGGGATACGGTAAAATAAATTAAAAAATAGGTGCCGGCGCAGCAGGCCAAAAACAGCAAAACCACCACAACCATCGCCTTGGAAAGGGGCTTTTGGTTTAAGGAGATGGCAGCGCTTGGAATTTCGGACAACACCCCCAGCGAGATATCCGGCGCACCAAAGGCGACCGGCGTGTAAAAAAAGCAATTTTGCCCGAAGGAAAATTGCGCGGGGGCCAAGCTTCCGGCAGAGGGTTCAGCCGGTATTTTGGCAAGGGCGGCAGCCGCAATGGGCGCGCCGGTTTGCAGCAAAACCTGGTTGCCGCTGGTGATGGCAAACTGGCTGCCGGGGGCAATGATGGCATTTTGAATTTCCTTTTGAATCAATTGGTCGTTCAGCTCAAACAAGATAAACCCGCGCACGGCAGAATTTTCGTCCCCCAAAAGCATCATCAACCCCAGGGCAGAGCGGCCCTGGGTGCTGGTTTGGGGCGGTGAACCCTGCTGCGGGAAAACCCAGGTTAAATTTTGGGCGCTGACGCTGCGCTGGTACTGCGCGTAATCAAAATCGAAGGAAGAAATATGCTCCGACGATTGGGTGCTTAAAAATACAAAGATGGAGTTGTTGTCCAAAAACAGCGAGATACTGCGGAAATAGTTGGTGTTGGCGGTAATTTGGTTTTGCAGCAGCTGGTGCAGCCGGTAATAGTTGGCAGGGGAGATGGCCTCGGCTTTATTTTTGAGCAGGTTTTGGCGCATATTAAAAAAGTACCAATTGGAGGTAACCCCCTCGGCCGCGTGGTAAACCGCGTTCAGCGTTTGCCCCAGCGAATTGCTAATTTGGGCGTTGATGTTGGTGGCGCTTTGGTAAGCCTGGCTTTCAAGCTGGCGGCTGCCCACCACAAAAAAGCCGTAATAGGTAATTAAAATCAGCAAAATTAGGGGGATAAAGGAAATTAGGATAATGGAACGGATAGAAAACGAGGATAGCCACTTTTTGCTCATATAGCCACTCCCACTGCGCTTTCTGCGCAAGAGAAATTTTGTTCATATGTCATAAAATTATTATAGATTGTTTGAAGTGTGTAGTCAACGAACCGAACAAAGTAACAAAAAATATCAATATAATTTCCAAATATAGTGTAAAACATCCAAAATATACTGCATTTCCTCGGCGTCAAATCCGTGGTTTAATAAAACCATCACAACAAAACAAGAGAGGATGGAACCATGACAAATGTAAAAGCATCGGCTACAGGGCCGGTTCTGGCGCGCAAAAAAACAGATTGCGCCCCCTACCTGCTGTTGTTGCCCGCCGTACTGCTGGTTGCCGCGTTTATGCTGTACCCCATCGGCAACGTATTTTACCTTAGCCTACAGCATTATAACCCAACCAAGCCCTGGATGAATGGCTTTGCCGGGCTGGAAAATTTTGCAAAGATTTTGTCGGATGCGGATTTCAGAAATTCTTTGCTGGTATCGGCAAAATGGGTGCTGGCCGAAGTTTCGCTTCAGCTGGTGTTCGGCATGATGATTGCGCTGATTTTAAACCAAAAGTTTCGCGGGCGGGGGCTGTTCCGCACGCTGGCGTTCATCCCTTGGGCAATGTCCGGCGTGTTGACCGCCGTGCTGTGGAGCCTGATTTATAACCAAAACGTTGGCTTGCTCAACGATGTACTGTTGAAGCTGGGGCTGATTGATACCCCCCGCGCCTGGCTTGCCAACTCGGGGTTGGTGTTTGGCTCGGTGGTGGTGGCCGAGCTTTGGCGGGGCATCCCGTTTTTTGCCATCAGCCTGCTGGCGGCCATGCAAAATATCTCGGGCGATTTGTACGAGGCCGCCAACGTGGACGGTTGCTCCCGCTGGAAAGCCTTTTTGTACATCACCTTGCCCTCCCTAAAAGATACCATCATCCTTACAACGCTGCTGCGCGCCGTGTGGGAGTTTAATAGTGTAGATTTGATTTATAGCTTAACCGGCGGCGGGCCGGTGGGCAAAACCACCACCCTTAGCATCTTGATTGCCAACCACGCCACCAAAACCAACAACTACGGCTACGGCTCGGCAATTTCGGTCATCAGCTTTATCATCTTGGCCATTATCTCGCTGGTGTATTTAAAAGCTTCTAAATTTGGAACGTCGGAGTGATAGGGAATGCAAACGAAATTACGCGAAAAAATTTTCCTGCGGTGGCTTCCGCTGGTGGTCATCAACATTTATGTGCTGGTGCCCATCCTGTGGACGGTCATTACCTCGCTCAAGGCGGAAGGCGATATTTTAAAAAAGCCCATCCGCTACCTGCCCAACCCCGCCACCATTGAAAACTACCTGCGCGCATGGGTAAACTGCAATTTCAGCAAATACTTTTTAAATTCCATGTTCATCTCGGTGGTATCGGTATCGGCTATTGTGCTGATTGCCATTATGGTGGGGTATGCGCTAAATCGGTTTCAGTTCCGGGGGCGCACCGCGTTTATGCTGTTGCTGCTCTGCATCCAGTTTATCCCCCATGCGGTACTGTTGATTCCACTGTTCAACACCTTCCACGCCATGAACCTGATTGGCAAGCCCCTGGCGGTGATTTTGGTGTGCATCACCTTTCAGTTCCCCTTCAACTCCATTTTGATGCGGGGCTTTATCAGCGGCATCCCCTACACGCTGGAGGAAGCCGCCCAAATTGATGGCTGTAACCGTTTTCAGGCGGTTCTCAAGGTGGTTATTCCGGTGCTGGTGCCCGGCATTGTAACCACGGCGGCCTTTGCCTTTATCGGCGTGTGGAACGAATTTTTGTTCAGCATGATGTTTTTGAACGATGCGGCAAACTATACCATCCCCATCGGGCTGAAAATGATGCAGGGCGAATACAACATCAGCTACGGCGCACTGGCGGCGGGGGCCATCATTGCTATGTCCATCCCGGTGGCACTGTTTGCCTACCTGCAAAAATACCTGGTAACGGGCCTAAGCGCGGGTGCCGTAAAGGGGTAAGCGCAACCGGGGGCCTAAACAATAAAACCAAAAGCAACCAAAATAAAAAGGAGAGAAAACAAGATGAAACAAACACAAAAAGCCCTGGCAATTTTCATGAGCACCGCTATGGTGGGCGGTGTGCTGGCCGGTTGCGGCCAGAGCGCCAGCACGGCGGCACCCAGCAGCGATGCTGCACAAAGCACCACCACGCAGCAGGACCCCGCCCCGGCGGGCGAAAAAATTGAGATTACCTACTGGGACCAAAACGCCAGTGAAACCCGCACCGCCCTCTACAACCACCTGATTGAAGGGTTTGAAAAAGAAAACCCCGATATCAAGGTGAACCTGGTGCCTATCCCGGCGGCAGATGCCAAGGCCAAGTACGATGTGGCCATACAGTCCAACACGGCACCCGATTGCGGCGGCGTATCCCAATACTGGATGAGCGATTTTATTGTGCAGGATGCACTGGTGCCGCTGGACGATTACATTAGCAATTGGGCCAACGCGGGGGATATGCTGGAGATGTACCAGCAATCCATCCGGGATATGGCACCCGATGGCAACACCTACGCGCTGGCGTTCAGCGTTACGCTGCCCACCGTATGGGTGAACAACCAGCTTGTGGCGGATGCCGGTGCCGAGATGCCCAAAGATTGGCTGGAGGTATGCAGCCTGGCCAAAACCCTGACCGATACCACCAAGGGCCAGTACGGCTTTTCCATCCGGGGCGGGGCAGGTTCCTCCCAGCAGTTTGAGCAGATGATGTATATGCACTCGGGCGAGGCAAAAATGTTTGACGAGGCGGGCAACTCCACCGCCAACGACCCTGCCCACGTAGAGCTGCTTGAGCAATTTGCCGATTTGTACATGAACGCCACCCCCGAATCGGACTTGACCAACGGCTATGCCGAGATGGTTGCCGCCTTTGATTCCGGCACAGCCGCCATGATTTTCCACAACCTTGGCTCCTACGGGGAACACAAAAAGACCCTGGGCGATGGCAACTTTACCGCCATCACCACCTTGGAATCTAAGCAGGGCACCCAGGCCATTGTATCCAACGGCGCAACCTGCAACACAGTGTTTAAAGATTCTAAAAACCCCGAAGCCGCCTTTCGCTGGATTTCCTACCTGAATGAGCATGAGGCTTGCAGCTATTTTAACGAGCAGATTGGCCAGATCCCTTGCAACCAGCAGGCGCTCAAGGATAGCTGGGTCGAGGGGGTTTCCCACATGAAAAATGCGGCCGATTCCATCCTTTCGGAAAAATGCACCCTGATTACCCTGCCCATCAACGTTACCGGTTACTACGACCTGCACAACAACCAGCTGGTGCAAGGGTTCCAGCAGGTGCTGCTGGGCGAAATTAGCGCACAGGATTACCTGGATGGCTGGGCAGCCTCGATGACGCAGCTCAAAAAAGAGTACGACGATTACCTAAAATCAATGGACAAATAACCCCCGGCACTTTAAAATTAAAAAAGCAGGCAGATGAACCGGGGCCATGGTGCCGCAGTGCGTTATCTGCCTGCTTTTTGTGGAAAACCACGCGGCAGCGCAAGCAGAAAGGGAACACGATGCAGACAAACAAAAATGTGATTGTTTTTTTTACCGACCAACAGCGTTACGATACCACCGGGGTGCATGGCAACCCGGATGGCTTGACCCCCAACTTTGACCGTATGGCCCTGGAGGGGACGTTTGTACAGAAGGCATTTACCCCCCAGCCGGTGTGCGGCCCGGCCCGCGCTTGCCTGCAAACGGGGCAGTATGCCACCACGCTGGGCAACTACCGCAATGCCATACCCCTTGCGCAGGAGCATAAAACCATGGCACATTATTTTAACGCGGCAGGCTACGATACCGCGTATATTGGCAAGTGGCACCTGGGTAGCACCCGCCTGGCCGTGCCCCGGCAGGAGCGGGGCGAGTATGCCGATTGGTTGGGCGCGGGCGCGCTGGAGGCAAGCTCCCGCCCGTACGATACTGTGGTGTACGATAACGACGACCACGCTGTAAAGCTGCCCGGTAACCGGATGGATGCCCTGACCGATGCCGCCATCCGCTACCTGGACCACCACCAAAAGCAGCCGTTTTTCTTGTTTTTATCTTTTTTGGAACCGCATTTCCAAAATTCGAACGATAGCTTCCCGGCACCCCGCTCGATGAAGCCCATCACCAACCCCTACACCCCGCCCGATTTAAACGCACTGCACGGCACCGCACACCAGCACCTGCCGGGGTACTATGCCATGGTAAACCGGCTTGACCAATGCCTGGGCCGTGTGCAGGATGCGCTAAAAAGCCTGGGGATGGAGGAGGATACCATCCTGCTGTTCACCACCGACCATGGCTGCCACTTTAAAACCCGCAATGCCGAATACAAACGCTCCTGCCACGAAAGCTCGATTCGGCTGCCGATGGCGTTTACGGGCGGGCCCTTTACGGGGGGCGGCACCGTGCGGGAGCTGGTAAGCCTTGTGGACGTTGCCCCCACCCTTTTGGATGCCTGCGGCATTGCGGTGCCGCCCGAAATGCAAGGCAACTCGCTGATGCCGCTGCTGCGCCGCCAGCCGGGTGCCTGGCCGCAAACCGCCTTTGTACAAATCAGCGAGGCGGAGGTGGGCAGGGCCATCCGCACCCAGCGATGGAAATATGCGGTGGCCGCCCCCGATAAAGACCCCATTGCCGACCCGGATTCTGACCATTACCGGGAAACCGCCCTCTACGATTTGGAGGAGGACCCCTACGAGTTGGATAACCTGGTGGGCTTACCCTCCCACCGGGGGGTAAGCGATGTTTTAAAGGCAAAGCTGCTGGCCCGCATTGCTGAAATTGAGGGCAAGCACCCGGTTATTGAAAATGCGCCCGAGCGCCCCTGCGGCCAACGCCGGGTTTTTGCGGGCGAAGAAAATTTATGAGGAATTTTATAAAGAAAGGCGCGGCATACCATGCAGCAAGATAACAAGCTAAAGCACGGCATCCAGCCGTTTTGGTTTTGGAACGGTGCCATGGAGGAAGGCGAGATGCGCCGCCAAATCCTGGCGATGAAGGCACAAGGGCTGACCGGGTTTTTTATCCACCCGCGCCAGGGGCTGGAGATACCCTACCTTTCCAAAACGTTTTTCGAAAAGGTACAGCTTGCCGTGGCGGTGGCCAAGGAATGCGGCATGGAGGTGTGGCTGTACGATGAGTTCCCCTACCCCAGCGGCATCAGCGGGGGCAAGGTGACGCTGGCCCACCCCGAGTACGCCTGCACCGAGCTGATAAAAACCTGTGCCGATTACAGCGGCGGCCAAACGGCCCGCCTGTATGCCCCGTGGGGCAAGGTGCTATCGGCCCGCGCCTACCGGGTGGAGGATGGCCGCTGCCGGTGGGATAGCTACCTGGATTTAAAAGACCTGGTGGGCAGCGGCTACCAGCAGGATGTTTTTCAGTTTAGCGGGCTGACAAAATACAACAAAAAGCGGTATTTCCAGGGGGAGCTTGCCCAGTATTTGTACTGGCAGGTGCCGCAGGGGCAATGGCGGGTGTACCTTTACACCGAAGCCGTGATGAAAAACTTTAAATACTTTGAGGAATTTATTGACCCCCTCAACCCGGCGGCGGTGCGGTACTTCCTGGAAACGACCCACGAGCAGTACAAGCACTACGTGGGGGCAGAGTTTGGGAAAACCATCCGGGGCATTTTTACCGATGAGGTCACCGCGTTCCCGCCGTTCCACCCATGGTCCCGCTTGCTGCCCGGGCTGGTGCAGGCCGATACCGGGCTGGATTTGACCGAGTATCTGCCCGCTTTATCCGAAGATATGGGCGAAATTACGGCAAAAATACGCTATGCCTACTGGAACGCCGCCACCGAGCAATTTATCAAAAGCTGGGATCAACAGGTTTACGGCTGGTGCGAACAAAATAACCTGTTGTACGTTGGCGAAAAACCAATTTTGCGCAGCAAGCAGCTTGCCTACACCCATGTGCCGGGCATTGATGCAGGCCACCAAAAATTTGAGAGCCGGGCCGTGCTTGCGGCAAACAAGTACCGTGCCAACGGCAAAATCGCCTCCTCGGCGGCGCATTTTTACAAAAAACCGGCGGCCCTGTGCGAGGCATTCCACAGCATTGGCTGGGGGATGACCCTACAGGATGCCAAATGGATTTTTGATTGGCTGACCGTGATGGGGGTGGATTGGTTTGTGACCCACGGTGCCTACTACACCACCGATGCCCTAAAAAAGCACGATGCGCCACCCTCCGGCTTTTACCAGATGCCCTGGTGGCAAAACACCCACCAGCTTAGTGGCTATGTGCGGCAGCTTAACAACTTTTTGACCCAAAACCGGCGCAGGGTATCGGTGCTGCTGCTAGACCCCATCACCAGCACCTGGACGGAAACCGACGCGGCCCTTGCGCGCCTAAACCAGGATTTTGCCGATTTTCAAAACCAACTGTTGCGCGCCGGGGTGGATTATTATATTATGGACCCACAGCTATTTGCACAGGGCACCGTATCCACCCAGGGGGGCAGGGCTTGCTACCATAACGGCGAGGATGCCTTTGAAATTGTGGTGCTGCCGTTTATGACCAACCTGGAACCCTGCGCCGTAAACAAGCTGCAAGAATATGCGGCGGCGGGCGGGCAGGTGTTGGCCGCCGCCACCCTGCCCTACCGGAATGTGGCGGGCCTGGCCTACGAAAGCTGGGTTGCCGCCGCGTTTGGGGTGGCGCCCGCCGCGGCCTGCCGCGCCTATTTTGCCCCGGCAAGCCCCAACACCCAGCCCCCCCTGCAGCCCCAAAAGCAGCCGGATGCCCAGCCGGGCAACTGCCGCTTTGTGGCCGATTGGCAGCAGGCGGTAACGGCCCTTGCCCAGATGGAACAACCCCTGCGCAAATGGCAGGTGCGTGCGGATGCGGGCGATTTATTGCAGGTGCAAAGCACCGGGCCGGATGGCACCGAAAAACTGTTTTTAACCAACCTGGCCCCGCAGCGCTGCACGGCCGAGATTTGCTTGGGAGGCAAGCGTATAAAGCGCTGCCTTGCCGGGGGCGAATCTCTATTTTTGAGCGAGGAAACGCTGCTGGAACCGCCGGTGGCCTACCCGCTGCTAACGCTGGATACCGCCGAAATTTTGCCCTGCCGCGCATTATCCCCCAACGCGCTGCGCCTTGGCCGGTGGCAGCTACACCTGCCGGACGGCCAAACCGCCCCGGCGGAAACCTTCCCCTTAATTGACCAGTTTGAGGCTGCGGGCATCAAAATTGCGGTTTGCCAAAAAGATTTCTTTGGTTGCCCCAAGGAGCTTGCCTTCCCGCCGGTAACGGCGCGGTATACCTGCTACTTTGAAAATACCCTGCCGCACGGCACCAAGGTGCTGCTGGTGATGGAGCCGGGCACCCTGTTGGGGGATTGGCAGCTCCGCCTTGGCGGCAGGGAATACGGCCCGGCGGATTTTGCAACCACCCCCGTTTACCTGCCCAGCAACCTGGCCCTGGATGTAACCGAGGCCCTTTGCCCGGGGCAAAATTGCCTGGAGCTATGCCTAAGTGCCGAAAAAAGTTTTGGCGGCATCCGCAACCCGCTCTACCTGTGTGGGCGGTTTGGGGTGGCGCTGGGGGCAAACGGCCCGGTGCTGGGGCCTGCCAAGGCCCAGGGGCCAATGGCGGGGCTTGCTGCCTGCGGCCTGCCCTACTACGCGGGCACAGCCGAATTTACCAAGCAGATTCCGCCGCCGCTTCGGCAGCAGGCGCTGCAAAGCGGTGGGCTGCGCGTTTGCGTGGGGGACGAACATTTCCACCAGGCGCTGCGGCTGAAGGTAGGCGGGGCCGAAATTGGCACCTGTGCCTTTGCGCCCTACGCTTTTACGGTGCCTGCCGCTGCCCTGCAAACCGCCGATACCCTTACCATGGCGGTGGATACCGCCCTGGAACGCCTGTTTGAAGGCGAATATTTTGAGGAAACCGCCCACGAATACCGTGGGGTGGAAACCGAACCCATGGCCACAATTTAAAAAGGGGGCCGTTTGGCTTATGGAAAAAACAATACGCTGGTGCGCCATTGGCGATTCCTTCACCTACTTGAACGACCACCGGGACGAGATGGGTTTCCGCGTTCAAAAAGGGTATTTGACCCGCACGCTGGAAAAGCTGAACACCCCGGTGGAACTGATTAATTTGGGGATCAATGGTTCCACCACCGCCGATTGGCTAAACGCCCCCCTGGCGCAGGCCGAGCTGTACACCATCCTGCTGGGCACCAACGATTGGTTCCACGGGGATATCCCGCCCGGCACCAAAGCCGATTACCAAAACGCCCTGCCCGGCACCACGCTGGGCAATTTGGGGCGGCTGGTGCAGCGCATCCGCGCGCTGTGCGCCACCGCACCCATTTTGGTAATGAACCCGGTGGAACGTGGGGATTTTATCTGCCTGAGCGATTTTACCAACACCGCGCATGGCAGCTACCGCCCGGCGGGCGGGGGCACCCTTGCCGCGCTGGCCGAGCAAATTTTGCAGGGGGTAACCGGCCCCGGCGTTGAAACGCTGGATTTACATGGCCTGTGCGGCTTTACGCCGGGCAATGCCGTGCATTTTAAGCGGGTGCGCCGGGCGGGGGCTATTTGCGAGCTACCCTACCCCCAGTTTGTGGACCTTCCGTTTGACCCCGTGGCCGACCCCTACCCCTACCCCGAGGCCGCTGTTGCCCTGACCTATGATGGGCTGCACCCCTCCGACGAAGGGTGCGAAATTTTGGCGGGGCTGCTGGCCGGCCGGCTGAACGAGATTTTGGCGCGCAAAACCAACCCCTAGGCATAACAAAAGCGTAAGCTGTGTACCAAAACGGTGCAGCTTACGCTTTTTTTGCCCCCCAGCTCGCCAGAATAAAACAAAAACAACGGCCCAGCGCTGGATGGTGGGGGCGCAAAGTGGAAAATACTTGACATTATCAAGTTGTTTTTATATACTGGAGGTATTGAGAAGGGGTGCCGCCATGCAACAAACGCTTGCCTATTTTGTGACCCTGCTGCGCAAAAATTTTACCGAATATTGTAACCGCCGCCTGGCAAAGGTGGGGTTAACGCAGGGGCAGCTTTACTTTATTTTGTACATTGGGCGTCACCCGCGCTGCGCCCCCAAGCAGGCCGCGCAGGCCCTACAGGTGGATGCCGGGCAGGCCACCCGCACCCTGGCCCGCCTGGTGCAGGATGGCTTTGTGCTGCAAGAAAAGGACGAGAAAGACCGCCGCGCCCACACCCTGCGGCTAACCGAGCAGGGGCAGGCGGCCTTTGGGTTAAGCCACGCCCTGCTTACCCAGTGGGAGGCAAAGGCGCTGTGCGTGCTTTCGGCCAAGGAGCAGGCAACCCTGCTGGCGCTGCTGGCCAAGGTGGCCCGGCAGGGCTGGCAGAACGAAGAAAACGAGCCGGGCGAAAAGAACCAACCGGCGCAATAGGGCCAATCGGCCCAGCCGGGGCAGTGGGTGCACGGCAACGCGGCCCGGCCCGCAAGGGTACACCCGCAAAAATACCATGGCAAAATACCCCCGCTAAAAAACGGCCCTTATACCCCGGCCAAACCCCCGCCCCAAACCCGGCGCAACCCCACCTAAAAACAGGTAAAACCCCGTGCACGGGGCACAGGGCGGGGCGGGTATGCCGCCGCCCTGCTGTGCGGGTTACCACAAACCCCCACCAAAACACCCAAAAACAGAAGGAGAATGAAAACCATGACGTATGCAATTGTTTACAGCAGCCAAACCGGCAACACGGCACAGCTTGCCGGGGCGCTGAAAGCGGCGCTGCCCGCAAGCAGCCTGGTGTACTGCGGCGCGCCCGATGCCGCCGCCCCCCAAGCCGATTTTGTTTTTGCAGGCTTTTGGACGGATAGGGGCAACAGCGACCCTGCCGCTACCGAATTTTTAAAAACCCTGCGCGGCAAGCAGGTGTTTTTGTTTGGCACGGCGGGCTTTGGCGGCAGCGATGCGTATTTTGCCCAGATACTGCAACAGGTGGAAACGGCGCTTGACCCCTCCAACACGGTGGTGGGGCGCTATATGTGCCAGGGCAAAATGCCGGCATCGGTGCGGCAGCGCTACCAGGCCATGCAGGCCCAGCAGCCCGAAAAAATGCAGGAAATGATTGAAAATTTTGACCGCGCACTCGCCCACCCGGACGAAGCCGACCTGGCCAATTTTGTGCAGGCCGCCACCCCCTTTGCCGCTCAGTAAAAATACGGAACACGCCAACCAAAAACACCCGCCACATTGCAAAAATGTGGCGGGTGTTGCTGTTTTGCGCCTATGCCGAGGCCCGGTGCAGGGTGGTGCGCCATTTGCCGGTGCGGTACTCGGCAAAAGAAATCAGGTAGTTGGCCAGCCAGCCGATGGGCACGGCAAACCACACCATCTGGATGCCGAACCGGGGGGCCAGGGTGACGGCCAGCACCACCCGCAGCCCCAAATTTACAAGGTTTGCCACCGTGAACATGGGCATATCGCCCGCGCCCCGCAGCAGGCCGTCCGTCATCATTTTTAGCCCAATCAGCAGGTAAAACAGCCCGGTAAAGCGGGTGCAGGCGGTGCCGGTGGCCAGCGCCACGGCGCTGCTATCGGTATCCATAAACAGCGAGATTAAGGGGGTGGCACACGCTTGGGTAACCAGGCAGATGCCGGCGGCAATGGCCGCCACAATGCCGTAGCCCACATGGTAGCCCCGCGCTACCCGGCCCTGCTGCCCGGCCCCCAGGTTTTGGGCTGTATAGCTGGAAAAGGCGTTGCCAATGGCGGCCATGGGCACAATGCAAAGGCTTTCAATCCGCATGGAGGCCGAGTACCCGGCCAACACCTCCGACCCAAAGCTGTTTACCACCGATTGCACCAGCATCATCCCGATGGAAACGGTGGACTGTTGCAAAATGGAGGGCAGAGCAATGCGGTTCATCCGGCCAAATTCCTTGGTGTCAAAGCAAAGCCCGGCCCCCTTGGCCGGGTAGCCGTGCAGCACCCGCAAAAAAATTACAAAGGAGGCAACCGCCGATACCCCCTGGGCAATCAGGGTGGCCCAGGCAACCCCGGCCACCCCTAGGCCCAGCACCCGCACCATATATAAATCCAGCGCAACGTTAAAAAGGGACGAAAAAACCAGCAAATACAGCGGGATGCGGCTTTTGCCCAAAGAGTTGAACAGGGCCGAAAGCACGTTGTACATAAATAAAAACGGCAAGCCTAAAAAGTAGATATCCAGGTAGGTGGTGGCATCGCCCAGCACGTTGGCGGGGGTTTGCAGCCACGCCATAAAGGTGGAGGAAAACCGCAGCCCCACCCCGCCCAGCACCAGGCCCAACACCAAAAAGGCCACCAGCGCGGTGGAAACCGAGCGCCGCATACGGGTGTAATTGCGGCTGCCAAACATCTGCGCCGTGATGACGGAAGCCCCCACCCCGCCGCCGATGGCGATGGAGATGAACACATTGGTCAGCGAGTAGGAGGCGCCCACAGCCGCCAGGGCCTCCTCGCCCACAAAGCGGCCCACAATTACTGAATCGGCCATGTTGTAAAATTGCTGGAACAAATTGCCGATGATCATGGGCAGGGCCAGGGTCAGCAGTGCCCGTGCGGGCGGGGTGCGTATCAGATATTCCTTTTCCATGGGTACCTCTCTTGTTTGTTTTACATCTGTTTTTGCTGGGGGGAAAATTTGCGGCGTTGCCAAACGGGGAACCTCCGTAGGGGCACGATACATCGTGCCCGCCCAATGGGGGCAACGGGGCATGGCAGAACGGATGGGGCGGCGGGGGGCGGCAGGCCGCGCACCACGCCTGTGCCGGGGCAACCCCCGCACCGTGCCCATTGCCCGGGCAAAATTTGTGGCGTGCGCCCGCGCCGGGCCAATCCGGGGGCGCGGTGCCATGGCGGGGCGGCCACCATGTATGGTGGCCCTACAGGGTTGCGGTTATGGTTGGGCCTGCGCGGCCCGGCAAAATTGGCACCGCCCGCCACACGGAATTGTGGTGATGGTTGGGCCTGCGCGGCATGGCAAAATTTGCACCGCCCGCCACACGGGGCCTCCGTAGGGGCACGATACATCGTGCCCGCCCAATGGGGGCAACGGGGCCTGGCGAAACGAATGGGCCCACCGGGCGGCAGGCTGCGCACCGCGCCTGTGCCGCGGCAATCCCCCGCACCGTGCCCGTGCCGGGGAAAAATTTGTGGCGTGCGCCCGTGCCGGGCCAATCCGGGGGCGCGGTGCCATGGCGGGGCGGCCACCATGTATGGTGGCCCTACAGGGTTGCGGTTATGGTTGGGCCTGCGCGGCATGGCAAAATTGGCACCGCCCGCCACACGGGGCCTCCGTAGGGGCACGATATATCGTGCCCGCCCAATGGGGGCAACGGGGCCTGGCAAAAACCCGCACCGTGCCCGTGCCCGGCCAAAATTTGTACCACGCCGGTGCCCGTGCCAATCCCGGGGCCGCGGGCCATGGCGGGGCGGCCACCATGTATGGTGGCCCTACGGGGTTGCGGTTATGGTTTGGTGTGAACAAATTTATCTTAGTATATAGAACTTCCCCCCGTTTGTAAACAACAAAAACCCTATCCACACCGCCGTACACACTACACTTTGTTAAGCGGAAATTTAGGGTGGAATTTCAAGCGGGGCGTTTACCGGCTCTTGGCACCGGAAACCTGCCGGCAAATTGCTGGCAACCACAATTTTGGGGTTTGCCCTGCGGTGGGCGGGTGTGTTAAAATGGCAAAAACAGGGCAACGGCAAAATGCCCGGGGCGGCGGGCAAAGCGGCGGTTTTTTATGCCCGCGCCCAAAAAAGGAGGGGGAAGCGATATGGCCCTTGCAACCCTTGGCAACCCGGCGCCGGGCAGCGCGGGGGAGCCGGTATTTACCAAAAGCAACACCATCCGGGAGGAATCCTCGCAGTATTTTAACACGCCAAGCAGCTTTGCGCGGGAAAATTTGCTGTATGTGGAAATGTACGGCAGGTTTGCCTGTGCTGAAACCTACCGGGTGGAGCGGGATGGCTTTGACAGCTACCTGCTGATGCTTACCACCGAGGGTAGCGGCACGGTGGAAACCGCCGCCGGTGCGGTAAGCTGCGGCAAAAATACCGTCACACTGGTGGATTGCAATGCCTGGCACCGCTACTACGCCAACGGCCACTGGCGGTTTTACTGGCTGCACATCAACGGCCGGGCGGCCGGGCCGCTGATGGGGCAACTGCTGCGGCGGCAGGGGGCCGTGGTGCCGGTAGCGCCCACCACGCCCGCCATGGCCGCCTTTTGCAGGCTGGCAACCCAAGGGCCGGGGCATACCATTGAGCAGGAGATTACGGCCTCGGCCCAGCTGCACGGCATGATGGCCGCGCTTTTAACGGCCACCCACGGCGCGGATGCCGCAACCACCCAGCTAACCACCCAGGTGCTGGCCTACCTGGATGCCCACTACCAAGAGCCGTTTGGGGTGGAGGCACTGGCGCGGCGGCTGGGGGTCAGCACCTCCACCCTAAGCCATACCTTCAAGCAGGAAACCGGGTTTTCCCCCTACGACTTTTTCATCAACCGGCGGATGAACCAGGCCAAATACCTGCTAAAGGCCACCCAAAACGCGGTTGCCGAAATTGCCGAGGCGGTGGGCTACCAAAGCACGGCCAATTTTATCACCCAGTTCCGCCGCCGGTACGGGCAAACGCCGGGGGCCTTCCGTACCAACAGCCAGCACGATGCCTAAAAAGCACCCGCGTTTTTTGGGCAGTTTTGCAGGGGCAGCACCGGCGTTGGGGTGCCTTTTTTTTTGCGGGGGCGGTTTGGGGTGGAGAATTGCAGGATGTTTAAATTTTTTTGCGGTTTCTTGCATTGCGGCGGGGGCAAAAAAGCGGTATTTTAAGGGTAGATTACGACGCGCTGGACGCACTGGACGCACTGGACGCGCTGGACGCGCTGGTTCAAGCGCGTTTGCCAACACCCAACAGGAGGGAACCACCATGCAGCAAACAAATACCGCCAAGGTGTGGGTAGAGCAGGTTACGCTGCCCACCTACGGCACCGGCAAGCCGGATAAAAACCCCATGTTTTTGGAAAAACGGGTCTACCAGGGCAGCTCCGGCCGGGTGTACCCCTACCCCGTCATCGATAAAATTTACGATGAAAAAACCGACCAACCCTACACTGCCGTCTGGCTTGAGAACGAGTACCTGAAGGTGATGGTGCTGCCGGAGCTGGGCGGGCGAATCCAGCGCGCGCTGGATAAAACCAACGGGTACGATTTTGTCTATTATAACGAGGTGATCAAACCCGCCCTGGTTGGGCTAACAGGGCCGTGGATATCGGGCGGCATTGAGTTTAACTGGCCGCAGCACCACCGCCCCACCACCTTTGCCCCCACCGATTACCAAATTTTGCAAAACCCGGATGGCAGCGTGGCGGTGGAGTGCAGCGAGGTTGACCAAATGTACGGCACCAAGGGCAAAATACGCTTCACCCTCTACCCCGGCAAGGCCTACCTGGCGGTTACGGGCCAGCTGTACAACCGCACCAACCTGCCCCAAACCTTTTTGTGGTGGGCCAACCCCGCCGTGCCGGTGAACGAGAACACCCAGTCCATCTTCCCGCCCGATGTAACCGCCGTGTTTGACCATGGCAAGCGGGCGGTTAGCACCTTCCCCCTTGCCACCGGCACCTACTATAAGCACGATTACGGCGCAGGGGTGGATATTTCCCGCTACAAAAACATCCCGGTGCCCACCAGCTATATGTGCGCCCACTCCGATTATAACTTTGTGGGCGGGTACGATTACGGCGTGGGCGCGGGGGTGCTGCATATTGCCGACCATCACATCAGCCCCGGCAAAAAGCAGTGGACCTGGGGCTGTGGGGATTTTGGCAAGGCGTGGGACCGGAACCTGACCGATGCCAACGGCCCCTACATTGAGCTGATGACCGGGATGTTTTGCGATAACCAGCCCGATTTTACCTGGCTCAAGCCCTTTGAGGAGAAGGTGTTTACCCAGTATTTTATGCCCTACAAGGCCGCCGCCAACGTGAAAAACGCCAGCACCGAGCTGGTGATGAACCTGGCGGTGGCGGGCGGCAGCGCGGCCATCACGGTGTATGCCACTGCCGTTTACCACAACGCCCGGGTGGTGTTGGCCGCTGCGGGCAGTGCAGCGCCCCTTTACGATAAAACGGTGACCCTTAGCCCGGTAAACCTGCTAAAAGCCACCGCCACCCTGCCGGAAGGCACCGCCGAAACCGCGCTGACCCTGGCAGTGTACGCGGAAGATGGCCGCAAAATGCTGGCCTACACCCCGCAGCCCAAAAAAATTGAGGAGATACCCGCCCCCATGCCCCCGGCCAAGCTGCCGGAGGAAATTTTGACGGTGGAGGAGCTGGTGCTAACCGGCCAACACCTAGAACAGTACCGCCACGCCACCTACCTGCCCGACCCCTACTACCGCGAGGCCCTAAAGCGGGATAAGGGTGATAGCCGCGCCAACACGGCCTACGGCCTGCTGCTGCTGCGCTGTGGCCAGTTTGCCGAGAGCGAGGGGTATTTCCGCGCGGCCATCGCCCGGTTAACCGCCCACAACCCCAACCCCTACAACAGCGAGGCCTACCTGGATTTGGGGCTGTGCCTGCTGTACGGGGGCAACCAAAACGATGCCTACGATGCTTTTTACAAGGCAACCTGGGCCGCCGCCGAGCAGGAGATGGGCTTTTACTACCTGGCCGCCATCGATTGCCGCCGTGGGGAGTATGCCTTAGCGCTTGAGCATATCGACCGCAGCCTTGTAAAAAACTACCACAACCTGAAAGCCCGTGCCCTGCGCGGCCTAATTTTGGCCAGCCTTGGCCGTGCGGCGGAGGCCGCGGCCTGGTACGCCGAAAACCTCAAGCTGGATGGCTTTGATTATACCTCCCACATTGAGGCAGGGGAGGTAGCCGCCGCCCTGCGCTTGATGGCCGGGCGCGCCAGCAGCTTTATTGAGGTTGCCATCGATTATGCCGAGGCCGGGTACTACCAAAAGGCGGTGGCAATTTTGGAAAAGTGCCCCGCCGATGCCCCGATGGTGTACTACCACAAGGCGCTGTATGCCGCGCAGTACGATGCCGCGCTTGCCCAAGCGGCGCTGCAAAAGGCCGCCGCCGCAAGCCCGCTCTACTGCTTCCCCAACAAGCTGGAGGATATTTTGGCGCTGCAATACGCCATCAAGCAAAGCGCAGCCACCCCGGCGGATGCCAAGGCGCCCTATTACCTGGGCTGCCTCTACTACGACCACCGCCGTTTTGCCGAGGCCACCGCCCTTTGGGAGCAAAGCGCCGCGCTGGATGGCAGCTTCCCCACCGTGTGGCGCAACCTATCGCTCGCGTATTATAATAAGGAACACGACCCCGAAAAGGCGCGCTGCTACCTTGAAAAAGCCTACGCCCTGGAGGAGGGGGATGCCCGCGTTTTGCTGGAGCTTGACCAGCTTTACAGCAAGCTCGGGGTGCCGGTGGCCCAGCGCCTGGCCGTGCTGGATGCCCACCGTGCGGTGGCCTTCCGGCGGGATGACCTCTATGTTACGTATGTTACGCTGCTCAACTGCCTGGGCCGCTACCGCCAGGCGTACGATTTGATGCTGGCGCATAAATTCCACCCGTGGGAGGGGGGCGAGGGCAAAATTACCACCCAGTATGCGGTGGCCCTAAGCCAGCTTGCCCGCCAGGCGCTTGCGGCGGGCGATGCCGCCACCGCCAAAACACTGCTGCAACAGGCGCTGCATTTCCCCGAAAACCTGGGCGAGGGCAAGCTGGAGGGGGCCAAGGATAACGACCTGTACTATTACCTGGGCCTGGCCGAGCGTGCCCTGGGCAACGAACCCGCCGCCACCGCCTATTTTGAGCGTGCCGCCGCCGGCGAGGAGGAACCCGCCGGGGCCATGTATTATAACGACCAACCCGCCGATTTGATTTTGTACCAGGGCCTTGCCAACCGCGCCCTTGGCCGGGAAGAAAAAGCCCGCGCCCGCTTTTATAAGCTGGTAAGCTACGGCGAAAAACACTACTACGATGCCCCAAGCTACGATTATTTTGCGGTATCCCTGCCGGATTTGGCGCTGTTTGAGCAAGATTTAACCCAGCGCAACCGCATCCACTGCGAATACCTGATTGCCCTTGGCAGCTATGGCCTGGGCGATGCCGCCCGCGCCGCCGCCTGCTACGATGCCGCCCTGCAACAAGACCCCGCCCACCAGGGGGCCATTTTGCACCGCCAGCTACTAGAAACCTAATTGCCACAAACGCCACCTGCCCGGCAAAACCGGGCCGGTGGCTGGTGGCGTTTAACACAAAAAATGGCCGGATGCCTCAAAAACCACAAACCGCCTAAACCACACAGGATAAACGTATAAAGGAGATTGCCCCATGACAGAACAAATGCTTTACCACGGTGCCGATTATAACCCCGACCAATGGCTGGGCCACCCGGATATTTTGGCGCGCGATTTGGCGCTGATGCGCCAGGCACACATCAACGTGGTTACGTTGGGGATTTTTGCCTGGCCTACCCTGGAGCCCACCGAGGGGGATTACCAGCTGGATTGGATGGCGCAGGTGATTGATAATTTGTACCAAAACGGGGTGCAGGTGGCCCTGTGTACGCCCAGCGGCGCCCGCCCCGCCTGGTTGGCCCAAGCCTACCCCGAGGTGCGCCGGGTGGATGCCAACCGGGTGCGGCAGCTGTTTGGAATGCGGCAAAACCACTGCTATACCTCGCCCATTTACCGGCAAAAGGTGCGGCTGCTCAACCAGCAGCTGGCCCGCCGCTTTGGCAGCCACCCGGGCGTTATTTTGTGGCATATCTCCAACGAATTTGGGGGCGAATGCCACTGCCCGCTCTGCCAGGCGGCCTTTCGGGGCTGGCTGCGGCAAAAATATACCACCCTGGATGCCGTGAATGCCGCCTGGAACAGCAAGTTTTGGGGGCACGATTATACCGATTGGGAACAGATTGAAAGCCCTGCCCCCCATGGCGAAAACGCCCTGCACGGCCTAAAGCTGGATTGGCGGCGTTTTGTAAGCCACCAAACGCTGGATTTTTATAAGTGGGAAACCGCCGCCATCCGCGAGATTGTGCCCCAGGCCAAGTTTACCACCAACATGATGTACCACTTTGACGGGCTGGATTATTTTAAGTTTGCGAAGGAGATGGACATTGCCTGCTGGGATAGCTACCCCACCTGGCACAAACCCGGCGAGCCCGAGGCCGAAACCGCCCTGGATACCGCCTTGATGCACGATTTGATGTATTCCATCAAGCACAAACCCTTCTGGCTGATGGAAAGCACGCCCAGCACCACCAACTGGCAGCCCATCAGCAAGGTGAAAAAGCCGGGGATGCAGCTATTATCCAGCTTGCAGGCGGTGGCCCACGGGGCGGATGCGGTGCTGTATTTCCAGTGGCGGCAAAGCCGTGGCGCGTTTGAAAAGTTCCACGGTGCGGTGGTGGGCCACGATGGCCGCGCGGATAACCGCGTGTTTGTGGAAACCGCCGCCGTTGGCCGCGCGCTGGAAAGCTTGCAGGCGGTGTCGGGCAGCAAAAAGCCGCAGCAGGCGGCCATTGTGCTGGACTGGGAAAATAAGTGGGCCATGGAGGAGGCGCAAGGGCCCCGCAACGCCGGGCTTGGCTACTGGCAGGAGCTGCAACGCCACTATAACGGGCTGGCGCGGGCCGGCATCACGGTGGATTTTGTGAACGAGGATAGCGATTTGGCCGGTTACAAGCTGGTGGTGGCCCCCATGCTTTACCTCCTGCGGGAGGATTTTGCCGCCACGCTACGGGCGTTTGTGGCCCAGGGCGGCACCCTGGTGGTAACCTATTGGTCGGGCGTGGTGAACGAAACCGACCTGTGCTGGCTGGGGGATACCCCCCATCACCTGACCGACCTGCTGGGGCTGCGCCGCACCGAGATTGACGCGCTGTACGATGGCGAAACCCGCCGCTGCACCGCCGTGGGGGCGGAAATGCCGCCCGCAGCCACCGGCAGCATTTTGTGCGAGGTTGCCGCGCTGGCGGGGGCCACGCCCCTGATGCAGTACGCGGAGGATTTTTATAAAGGTAGCCCCGCCGTAACCCGCCACCCCTTTGGCGCGGGCAAAGCCTACTACCTTGCCACGCGGTTTGAGGAGGGCTTTTACACCACGTTTTACGAAAAAATTTGCGCGGGGCTTTTCCCGCCCGCCTGGCCCACACCGCTGCCGCAGGGCGTACACGCCACCCGGCGGGCGGGGTATATCTTCCTGCAAAACTTCACCACCCAGCCCGCCACCGTGGGCGCGCTTACCATCCCGCCCTACGGCACCCAACTGCTGGAAGCCGAAACCCACACCTCCCTGTGCCAGTGCAGCTTTGCCCCGGCAGATGCGGGCGTGCAGGGGGCTAGCGGGCAGGTAAACTAGGCGAAACCGGCAAGATGGGGGGGCGCTGCGGCAAGGGAAAGGGCAAATGGGAAAAGGGCAAAGGGCAAAAGCAAGCCCGGCGGCGGGGGGGGGGCAAAATGGCAGTGGTGCTACGCTGCTGCATACAAACCGACGGTTGGTATCTAAACTGGGCCGCGCTAGATAGTGCAGTATGCCGGGGAGCTGCACCCCAATTTGCACACGGGGGCGAGAAAAGGGCCCGAGCTGGCGCGGGCGGCTATTTCGATGCTTGCTCGGCTTTTCTTCACTACGGCAAATTTTTTGCAGATTCGTTGTGGATGCTTCGGCAGATTCGTTGTAGATGCTTTTGATAAAGTGGTGCAGCGTGCGCGGTGGAACGAGAACCCCGCAAAGCAACGGCAGCTTGCTTGAAGGAGGTACAGGCAAAAAACTTAACAAAAGATAATTACATATCACCGATTAATGTGATACTATGTAGACAAAACCATGCGACCGAAAGCACGAGGCTTGGTATAACGGTCTGGCCATGGGGCGGAGGCAGAAACGTGGAATCATTGGAAAAATTTTTTATGCACATCCTGGGCCAGGGCAACGAGGAGCTGGCGGCCAAAGCTGCGGAGGCATCAACGATTGTCCAATACGAAAAAGGGGCTGTGTTGATTCAGCAGGGCGAAATTCCGCGCAATATGTTCTTTCTCGTCAACGGGCTTGCACGCGGCGTAACGCAGGGGGACAAAGGGCAGGAGCTCACCCTTTGCTTCGTGCATATTCCCGGGCAGTGCATCATGCCCAATGCGGATCTTCATGCGCCGGCAAGCTGTGCAATGGAGGCAATTGCGCCCTGCAAGGCCATCCGCCTGCCAATTGCCAGCTTGGAACAGCTGATGGACAAAAACCCGCAGGCCCTTTTGGCCTATGTAAGCTATGTGCGCCGCGAATGTGATAACCATATTGAACTCAACAACGCGTTGGGGCAATATGACGCGCATGGCCGGTATTTGTGGTTTTGCAAAAAGTACCCCGACCTTTTGGGCATTGTGCCGGATAAACAGATTGCCTCTTACCTAAACATGACGCCCGTTACGTTAAGCCGTGTGCGGCATAAAATCAGAGAAAAGCGGCTAGAACACCCGGACATCGTGTGAGGGCTTTGCCCTTGCCGTTGCCTTTGCCGCGTTGCAGGCAGGGGGCTTGCTTTTCTAGATGCAAGGGTTTTTCGGTGGTAAGCGGCAGAGATACTGCCGGTTTGTTGGATGCTTGCTGGCTGCTGCTTTTTAAAAAATCAAAAAAAGAAAACCCTCGGCCAATCTTTCGATAAGCCGAGGGCTTTTTGGTGCGACCGGGAGGATTCGAACCTCTGGCCCTCAGAGTCGGAGAAGGGAAGCATACAGCGGAATAACGATGATGGAGCACAGATTTTGGTGGGTATGCACAAGCAGGCGGGTGGTTGCAGGAAAGTCGGGAAAGGTTGCAGCTATGCGGTTTAGGCGGGTTGGAGAGGGAAGTGGTCAAATAGTGGTCGATCACCAGTAGGCTCTCCGGGCTTCTTCCAACTCAATTGTGGCAGCAAGCAACTCTTCCTGTAATTGTTTTTTGCTCAGCGAATTGATGCGCTTTTCCAGTTCATCGTAGTGCTCTTGAATGCGTTTTTCTTCATCCGCTTCATATTGATCCACTTCGGCCTTATACGCGACGGCTTCCTCGGGAAATGCTGTAAAAAACAATGCAACCATGTGCTTGCAAACGATACGTGTGCCGTTGGCATGGGGGCAATTACATTTGGATTTACGACTGTGGACAATATCTATTTTTACTTGATAGGAATCGGAAGAGCTTCCCTTTACTTCGCCTTCATAAATATCAGGCGCGGTTTGTTGGCAGGTGATTACCTTTTTATCGATGTAATATTCGTAACCCCGCCATGCCGAAGCGTTGCTTGCGCAAGATAGAATTCCCATAAAAACTCCCTTTCAGACCTGAAAAAGTGGCAATTGATGGATGAAGTCAGTCGCTTGAAATGCGAGATTCCTTGCGGGAGATAGTCCTGTCAAAGTTCACTACCGCCGGGGAAACTCTCAAATCATTCTCGGAAATAGAGTGCAATAGGTGTAATCCCGTGATCGTGCGTTGGATTTTCCCTTGACAACCTGTTCACATTCTTTCCATGACGTGTATATCTTATCAATCCTTAAAAGGTAGCCGTTGTTTTCATAAGAAGCAACAGCATAGAATCTTTTCTGAGCCATAATAAATCCTTTATTCGTGCGTTTATGCTAAGGGGGGAAAAGGTAGTGGTTATTTTGGTTACAATTATATCGCACAAGAGATTTTACTTCAATGTGCTGTGTTTTGAATTTTTACAGTTTTCTACTGCGGAAAAATCATTGTAGTGCTATGATTGTGAACCCTATTTCACCCAATATTTTACCCTGTTCCCATACGCCTGCGCCCCCAGCAGCCCCAGCCCCTCAAACTTCTGCACAAAGGTGCGGATGGTGGCGTATGCCGCGGCGCCGAAATCTTTTTCCAAGCGTTTGGTGGTGAATTCCTCGGTGCCGTAGGCAGTCAGCACAAACTCCCAAAGCTGGCGCTCCTTCTCGGTGATTTTCCCGGCGGCGAGTGCATTGCGGTAGGTTTGCATATCCGCCTTGCCCTGCGCGGCGGTGGGCTCCAGTTTGTCGTACACTTGCTGGGAAAAATAGGCGAGGAACGGTGTGATATCCAGCCGGCCACTGAGGTTAGCGTTCTGCTCGGTTAAATCAAACGCGCGGTAGTAGCCACTGCGGCTCTGCTCGATTTTTTGCGAAACCGAGGTAAACAGTGCGGCAGGGTAGCCATTTTGCACCAAATACCACAGGTGTAGCAGCCGGGCTGTGCGGCCATTGCCATCAAAATAGGGGTGCAGATACGCAAGGTAAAAGTGCAGCGCGGCCGCCTTGTGCAAATCGTTCATCTCGCTGTCCGCACCTGCAAAAGCAACCAGTGCTTTCATGGCGGCGGGCAGCTTTGCGGTGGAAAGCCCCTCGCGCGGCTGCTTGCCACCCAGAATAAAAACAGCACCGTCACGGTAAAGCTGCCCCGTTTTCAGCCGGTCATCCTCCGGCAAAAAGTCACCGATGGCAAGCTGATACAGCGTGTGCAGGTTTTCCTCGGTGATGGTGTGGGCGGTGTCGGCAATGAAATCCAACCCGCGCTTCAAGCCGTAGATGCGGTTTTCATCCTCGCTCTGCGGGGCGCGGCCAGCCAAAATATTGCGGATGCTATTCCGCTCGGAATGGATGTTTTCAATCGAAAGGCTGGCGTGGATTTCCTCCACCATCGCTTGCTGCCCATAGGCTGCCTGTAACCCGGTGGGAGTCAGCAGTGCCCTTGCACCCCGCAGCGAGAGCTGCACCGACTGGGGAAAGTACAGCAAGAGCTTGCCGCCAAAATCCGCCAGCGGCAGGGGGCGCAGCATACTTTCCTGTAGCACCGCCAGCAGTTCGCTGACGGCTGCGCGGCCATATTTGTGCGCCATGCGCTCCAAATCCAAATACTGCTTGTCCGAAAGCATTTCGGCAAACTGTGTTGCGGTCATTACTACACCTCTTTTGCCTGATACTAATTGATATAATTTTATATCAATTAGTATACCCCGATAGGAAAAGAAATGCAACAGAATTATCGAAACAAAAAGCAGAAGCATTCATCATCAATATTTGGCATACACAAAATCCGTGTATACCATTAGGGTGGTATACACAGAGCCGCCGCTCTCCCGGCGGAGAGCAGCGGCTCTGTGTTTTGGTATTAGCTTTTTTCCAAGCAGTCGGTCGGTATGGCCTATATTCTGCCTTACGCCGCCGTTTGCAATGTCGGCGCGTACGCATATGCCAGCGGGGCGCCGTTCTCCAAGCTGCCTTGGCGGCGGAACCCGTGCCGCTCAAAGGCGGCAGTGCGCACTTCATCCCGCGCATCAATCGCTGTGCGCAGGTAGCCGCAGCAAGCCTTGCCAAACTGTGCGCAAACCATGACAGGTACTTCTGGCACGCCGACAATCACAAACCGCTCAATAAAGGCATAGGTGCTTTCGTAGCTCCAGCGTAGTTGCCGAACTTTTTCACCAAACTGCATGGACAATCTCCTTTTGTGCAGAAAATATGCATATAATTTGCATTATGAGAAGTTCCAAGATGGCAGCGTAAAATGTATTGAAGAGGAGATACCGTTTGAGGTGCCGGAGGGGTGGGAATGGTGCAGATTGCGAGAGTTGTTTAATGTATGCTCTAGCAAAAGAGTTTTACAATCTGAGTGGAAAACAGAAGGCGTTCCATTTTATAGAGCTAGAGAAATTGCAAAGTTAGCAAATACAGATTATGTTGATAATGATTTATTTATTTCCCAAAAACACTATCATATGTTAATGCAAACTTATGATGTTCCTCATGCGGGTGACTTGATGGTTACTGGTGTTGGTACTATTGGTAAAGTATATATTGTTAAGGAAAAAGATTGCTTCTATTACAAGGATGCAAGTGTTCTCTGTTTTGAGAATTGTTACCATGCGATAGAGCCGCAGTTTGCAAAGTTTATGATTGATTCTTCTCTTTTGCAAAAACAAATACATAGCAAAACTTACGGAAATACGGTCGATACGATAACAATTGCAATCGCAAATGATTATCTTTGTGTTTTGCCACCGTTGTCAGAACAAACAAGGATTATCAGTAAACTGCAAGACAGCTTGCAAATGGTAAGTTCAATAAAATGCAGTTCTGACAAAATTGAAACAAGCATCAGAATGACAAAATCCAAAATTCTCGACCTCGCCATCAGAGGCAAACTTGTACCGCAAGACTCCGCAGATGAGCCTGCATCTGTTCTGCTCGAACGCATACGAGCAGAGAAAGAAGAACTGATAAAGCAAGGCAAAATTAAGCGTGATAAGAACGATTCTATCATCTACAAGGGTGATGATAACTCTTATTATGAGAAGTTCTCTAATGGGTCAATTATATGCATAGATGAAGACATACCATTTGATATTCCGAATTCATGGCAATGGGTAAGATTGAACAATCTTGTTGTTAAAGACGTCAAACGTGGTAAGGCTCCGAAATATTCAGAGGACGTAACCAATACTTTAGTCTTTGCACAAAAATGCAATCTTAAAGCAGGTGGTATAAATACAGAATTGGCAAAGTACCTTGATGAAGCTGTTCTTTCCAAATATCTCGAAACGGACTTTCTTACAAGTGGGGATATTGTTGTAAACTCTACCGGAACCGGAACCCTTGGACGTGTAGGAATTCTTGAAGATATACTCATATCAATCGTTCCAGATACACATGTGACGGTAATTCGGACAAGTCCTCACATTTGCTCTCGATATATTTATTGTGTACTAAAAGAAAGCCAACCAGTTCTTGAGGATAGCGGAGAGGGTTCAACCAATCAAAAGGAGCTACGGCCTAACACATTGACAAGTTTTCTTGTGCCGTTGCCACCACTTGATGAACAAATACGCATTGCATCAATCATTACAAAAGCAAATAAGGTACTATTGCAAATTACTAAAAAAATCAGTTGATGCATTCAAGAACAGAATTAAGAACTTTGTGAATTTCCTTCATTTGTAACACCATTCGTGTCTGATATTTTTGCGGTGGTATCGGTAAAATCAAATTCAAAATATCTTCTCTTGAAATGCCTGGTATTAGTCCTTTAGCATTTGTAATAAGCAAGTCAAGGTAATATCGTATGCATAGTTCCATATATTCAGAATCAAGATTGCAAACATTTCTGATTGCCATTATTTGACGAGCTATATGAGCATTACCAAAATCATTAAACGCAATTTCACCAACAGTTCCCTTACAGGTAAGGAGTAAATCACCTGTTTCGCTGATAACCTGCGGGGAAGTTGTCCATCGGTTAATGATTACAGAACCATTTGAAAAATTGCTTGCTCCAGTAATATATGGAATTCCATCATTACTGGAATTGTATTCCGATGGCGCAAGATCACGACCAGAAAGCAACTGCCATATACTTTTTAAGCGAACAAACATCCAGTTGGCAGGCAATTCGAAAGGGATCTCCTCGTTGATACAAACTACTTTATTTCCTATCTTCTCATAATAAGAGCTGTACACACTTCACCTCTATAATTTGAATTGCAGCAATGCAAAACAAATTATGGAGGTGTCTTACTATGAAAGACAAAAATGAATTCGAAAAATTCTTGCGAAAGGAGAACTTGGCGGCAAATACGATTACTTCGTATCTTTGGACATTGGACTATTTTCTTGCCCATTATGATAATCTCACAAAAGAAAACTTGTTGGCATACAAAGGCTACCTGATGGAGCACTACAAGCCGAAAACGGTCAATCTGCGTATCCAAGGCATCAACAAGTATGTTGAGTTTACAGGCAAGAACAGTCTTTGCCTAAAGGCTGTGAAGGTGCAACAGAAGAATTTCTTGGAAAATGTAATAAGCAATGCTGATTACACATTTCTAAAGAAACAGCTTCTTAAAGATGGCAATAAAGCATGGTACTTTGTTGTGTGGTATTTAGCAGCAACGGGAGCACGAGTCAGCGAACTGATACAGATTAAAATTGAACATATTGAAATCGGGTATTTTGATTTATATTCAAAAGGCGGCAAACTTCGAAGGTTATACATACCAAAGAAATTACGAAATGAAACGCTTTTATGGCTGGAGGAAATCAATCGTCCCTCTGGTTTTTTATTTGTTAATCGCTTTGGTGAACGCATAACCACAAGAGGCATCTCGCAGCAGCTTAAAAACTATGCAGATAAATACAGTCTTGATAAGAAAGTGGTTTATCCGCATTCATTCAGACATCGTTATGCTAAAAACTTTCTTGAAAAATACAACGACATTGCCCTGCTTGCAGATTTGATGGGGCATGAGAGTATTGAAACAACTCGTATCTATCTTCGCAGAACAGCCAGCGAACAACAGGCTCTGGTTGATAAAATTGTAACTTGGTAAAAAAGCAAGCCACTCTCCGTCAAAAGAGAGTGGCTTACTTTATGATAGTGATGCTGATATTTGGTCGAGATATACAAAAGCTTTATCTACGGCTTCAACAATTCTATTCTGTTCAGATATTGGCGGTAGTGCAAATGGTATCTTTGATAATACATCACCGGTTAGATGCTTTATGGTTACGCCAGCACACATTCGTTTAAGTTGAGCCTTACTTTCATAACACATCAAGTAGTACATGAAATAATAAGGATTACAGTTTTGGAAGAGTTTTACTCGATGTAAAGCATTTTGATATTGGATTGAAATGTCTTTGCACCAAACGCAGCAACGCCCTACATCTCCACCTTCACAAATAAGCAAATCATTCTTTGAGATTGCATATCTTTTAAGTTCTTTCTCCTCAAATCTCATTTCTTTAATATCTGAGAGATCAACAGCGTTCCATCGCACATTTACACTTCTCAGATACGGATAGAGGTTACCCGTGTTTTTTGCTTTATCTAATGTTTTACCCAAATCAATTCTAGCTATTTCATAGAGGGTGCACCAGCGCCATCCATGTGGTAAATCAAACAGTAGTTGGTCTGACAGACATTCTTGCCGTTTTGCAAACTTGAGATAGTAAGAGTTATCATCACCCTTGTAGATGATAGAATCGTTCTTATCACGCTTAATTTTGCCTTGCTTTATCAGTTCTTCTTTCTCTGCTCGAATGTGTTCAAGCAGAACAGATGCAGGCTCATCAGAGGAGTCTTGCGGTACAAGTTTGCCTCTGATGGCGAGGTCGAGAATACGAGATTTCAGGGTACTAATATAGTTCGTCAAGGTTTCTCTGCTGACAAGAATATCGGAAACAGCCTTTTTGCTTTTTGCCAGACCAATTACGATCTGCTCTTGCTCGCAACGTGGTGGAATAGGAACAAGCATGTATTTGAGCTGTGCTTGATTAAGATTGAGCATAGTGTTACCAATAGAACCACCCGAAAGATAATCTACGGAATAGGACGATGCTATCACAGAAGACAAGTAGTCGGGTGAGATTTGAGATGATTTCCGTAAAACAAAACTACCGGTGCCGCATAACCAGCCTTCTGCATTTTTTCTTGCAACTGCGCAGCGCCCCATATCGCCACGACGGGCAACCAAAATATCTCCGCATTTAATCTGAAATGTTGACAGGCGTGCAAAGGTTTCTTCTGATACCGTCATTTTACCATTTGGCACAAGGGTCTCGTCAATTATGCTTATGGGATTAATAACAGGAATGCCATTTTCAACATAGTCCGACTTGTGGAGAGAACTACCAAAAGGACCTGTAATAAATTCCAATAGTACACTGTTGATTCTCGCCCACGCCCACCCCTCCGGCACCTCAAACGGTATCTCCTCTTCAATACATTTTACGCTGCCATCTTGGAACTTCTCATAATGCAAATTATCCTCACCCTTGAAAATGATGGTATCGCCTTTAATATCCTTTGCTTTCAGTTTGCCGTCCTGGACCATCTGCTGTTTTTCGGCACGGATACGCTCAAGCAGAACGGATGCAGGCTCATCGTTAGGGTCTTGCGGTACAAGCTTCCCACGAATTGCAAGGTCAAGTATTTTTTGGCGAAGCGCCCCTGTGTCCATTATTCATCCACCTCGCCAATTAGTTTTTCTAATTGTTCAACAGCAGATTGAATACTCGCAGATTCTTCTTTAATCTGGGCAATCATTTCGGAGAGGGAACGCTCATCCTTTTCAGCAAGGTCAAGCCATTTGAAATCGAGCTTCAACTGGTCACGGCTATATACTTCTTCCGCGGTGAACTTTCGCCATCTTCCGTTTGGATTTTCTTCCGTGTAAGTAGCAGTTCTATCGCCCAAATGACCGGAGCAGTAGCAGGACACGAAATCATCAAGATTGCTTCTTGTCATAGGTTTCGTTACAAGCGTATGGTTGATGCCTGTTCTATAGTCATATACCCAAATATCCTTTGTCGGTGTTCCTTTATCAAAGAACAGAACATTTGTCTTTACACCGTTTGCATAGAAAATTCCGGTAGGTAAACGAAGAATGGTATGTAGATTAAAATCTTTAAGTAGTTTTTCTCTTACTTTTGCTGTTGCATTTCCATCGGTTAAAACATTATCCGGTAATACTACACCAACTCGACCGCCTGTTTTGACAATGGACATAATGTGCTGTAAGAAGTTTACCTGGTTATCGGATGTTTTAATAAATTCAGAGCGAATTGTTGAAACATCGCCACTACCTTGAGGTCGTGTGCCAAATGGCGGATTGGCGAGGATAACATCAAACATACGGTCTGATAGGGTTGTTAAGGAATCTTGGCATACAATCGGACTCTTATTAGTACCGATATCATGCAGATATAGGTTCATGGATGCAAGTGTTACAACAAGTGCTGTATTATCAGCACCAAAGAAAGCATTATTCCTCAAAAACTTTTGTTTTTCAATTTCCTTGCTTTGTGTTTTCATGTGCTCGTATGCTGCAAGCAAAAAGCCACCTGTACCACAAGCAGGGTCAGCAACAGTTTCTGTGATTTTAGGATCTACCACATCAACAATCGCATTGATAAGCGCACGAGGAGTGAAGTACTGACCAGCACCACTCTTTTTATCCTGCCCGTTCTTTTCAAGGATTTTTTCATAGATAGAGCCTTTGAAATCGCCCTCCATCATGTACCAGTTTTCTTCTGATACCATTTCAACAACTTTTGCCAAATGGGTAGGGGTATCAATCTTGTTGGATGCCTTTGTAAAAATAGTACCAATCAAGCCACTATCATTGGAAAGCTCTTTTAAGATTTCCTCATACTTATCAACGATATCTTGACCTTTGCATTTTGTTAAATCGTCCCATTTGTAACCTTCCGGGATTGAACTGCCCAAACCTAATGCGTCCTTTTCGGAATCCATTTTCAAGAACAGAATATAGGTCAACTGTGTTACATAGTCAGTAAAGCCAACGCCAGCCGAAGCCAGTACATTAGCAATGTCCCAAACTTTTTTCAATAATGCTGATTCACTCTTTATCTGTATTTCTTTATTTGCCATTTTATGCCACCCTTAATATATATTTCGATAATGTTTGCATTTCGGTTGCCAGCAACGGCGCGCCGAAGCTGGTAATTGCCTTGCGCCACAAATCTGGATCATTCTGGTTCAAGTCTGCGGTAGTAATTGAGCCGTCATTGATAATGTAATCAGCAACTTGTTTCATAATGTCACGCTGTTCTTCTGTAAGTTCAAACTTATGATTGTTTCGTCCACAATACAAGCTAAATCTTTGTGAATAACCGGTATACAGGCTGACTAAATCCGTGTTTTTCTTGAATGCGTAACGCACCAACTGAATAAGGTTTGTAAGTGCGGTCATATTTTGTTTGCTGAGCTTCTCAACACAGCCCTCGGTATCTATAATCTTATAATTTCTCCAAATCTCATAGGGGATAAACAATCGGTTTGCTGCAATCAGCTTATCTTGTAGTGTTTGCAGCATATCGTGTGTAATCACTACATCTTCAGAATTATATAGGATTCGTAATGCTTCAATACTATCCTTGTTATCCTCTAAGCACTGTTCAAAAGAATTAATAAACTTTCGTGCAGATTCCTTTGAGAAGCCTTTATACAACAATTCATCTTTGGTGCTGTCGGATATCACGAAGTATCCCGCCTGCATAGTAAGCAATTCTTTTCTCGCTTGGATATTGCCAATCAAGCAGGAAATCAAATTCTTTCTTGCAGAGTTATCCTCCGATGGGCTGTTGTAAAGAGGAAGTGTTTCTTGCGACAAAGCAGTATTAATTGTGTTTGCCAATGTACGAGGTGCAAAGTGGAAGTCCTCAATAAACTGGGTTAAGTGCCTGCCGAATACAGGGTTGTCTTCATATCGTCTGTGTATGGATGCACAATAATCTCTGAGCAATGCGAGATTATCATCAGAAACTGCACCATGAGCAATATATTCCAACAAAGTTTCAAGGTTAGGAACCTTATTTGTCGGATTCGTGCCGGGCGTCGGCTTCGGCATTGTTTTGTCATGCTCCGTAACACCTACGGCATCCACAATATAGAAACAATTTTTTGTATTTGCGTTCGGCGTAACCTCTCGCAGCTTATCGTCAAGGATTACTCGGCAGCCACGGCCTTTCATCTGTGTGTACAAAATTTCGGATTTCACATCATTCATAAAGAGAACAACTTCAAGCGGCCTGACATCCGTTCCAGTTGCCACAAGCGTTACCGTAACAGCAATTCTGAATTCTTTTTCATTTCGCAGTTCTCGAATCAGTGTATCAGAATCGCCTGCGGAATAAGTGATTTTCTTTACAAAATTGTCTGGAACTTTACCGGAACTAAATTTTTCTGCAAATACCTGTTTTGCTATTTCCACTATCTGCGAAGCGTGATTATCGTTCTTTGCAAAAATCAATGTTTTGGGAACATACGCCCATCTTTCATTTCTATCTTCGTAAAGCTCTGTATAGACCGCATTACGGTAGGTGGCCAGAACTTTAGCGATCTGATTTGGATTGATTACAGAACGATCTAACAGGTTTGAGCCGTATTCAACAGAATTATCTTTCAGAATAAATTCGTGTACATTTCCATCTCGCTTACTTTGCTCACGAACCATCTCGCCAGCTTGAATTGTTCCGCCATGTTCAGTTACATCGGTCGTGATTCTGTAAACACGAGCAGGGACGTTTACGCCATCAACAACAGAATCGTCATAGGTATATTCTTCAATAATGTTCTTGTTAAAAAAAGCAAAGGCTTCCTCTGTGGGTGTTGCCGTTAACCCAAGAATTTTTGCATCTTTGAAGTAATCTAAAACGGCTTTCCACTTGCCATAAATAGAACGGTGGCACTCATCAATCACTATGAATTGAAAGTAATCCGGCGACAACTTCAAATTTTTGCCTAAATCTATCGGCGTTGCGGACTCATTATCTTCCATGGAAGATAAAAGTTCATCTTCTTTGTCATCATCGCTTTCATCGGGAAGGGTATCACCTATCAGTATTGCGAATAGCTTTTGAATTGTAGAAATTACAACATCTCCGTTGATATCCTCTTTGCGTTTCAGACGGTTGATTCTGTACAGCGCATTGAGTGCTTTTCCGTTTTCGGTCCTTTTAAACTGTGTGAATTCTGTTTCCGTCTGTTT